>JAFUSV010000167.1 GCA_017467565.1 Prevotella sp. | reverse complement strand
CAGCAACGCGCTTCGAAAGAACGAGCGTGATAGCAGCGGTCAGAGTGGTCTTACCATGGTCAACGTGACCGATAGTACCGATGTTTACGTGCGGTTTGGTGCGCACAAAGGTTTCTTTTGCCAGTGTTTTGTTGTTTTATAAATTTTATGAATATACTTATAGTTTTTGCTCCTCCTGTCATCTCAGAGAGCTGTAACTGAGAGTTGAACTCAGGACCTCTTCCTTACCAAGGAAGTGCTCTACCACTGAGCTATTACAGCATTGTTCGTTTAAAGAGCGGAAAACGGGGCTCAAACCCGCGACCCCCAGCTTGGAAGGCTAGTGCTCTATCAACTGAGCTATTTCCGCAAGTACGGCATCTCGGCTTCGCCTCAGCAAAAGCGAGCTTTTGCGCTCGGCTTGCACTCAATTCCGCAAAAACAACTTCTCGTGAGAGTGGGAGGTGATGGATTCGAACCACCGAAGTCGAAAGACAACAGATTTACAGTCTGCCCCATTTGGCCGCTCTGGAAACCTCCCAATATTATTGCATTCAGTCAGACCTCCTGTCTGTCTGTGTTCTCCACTGTCGCCCTTGGCTTTTGCATTTTCTGAGCCTCTTGTCGGATTCGAACCAACGACCCCGAGATTACAAATCACGTGCTCTGGCCAACTGAGCTAAAGAGGCTTTTTCAAGCAGCCGCTCTCGTTTCAGAATTACGACCTGTTGGAAAACGGCTGCAAAGTTACTACTTATTTTTGAATTACCAAAACTTTTTTGAAGTTTTTTTTAGTAATTTCTCGATTTTTCTTTATTTTTCTGCAATTGAACCCTCATAGAGTCCACACAAAGATCAATACTTTCTTCAAATGTGTCGCTTACCTTTTCCACGTGAAGAGTGGTTCCTGGTATGGCCACCAGCAGACTTGCTTCCTTATTTTGAGCGGTGGCTGGCTTGACGACTTTCAGTTGCACCTCTACTTTCTGAATATCTTCGTACGATTTTTCTAACTTGGCGACTTTCTTCTGAATGAACGCCTCTAATTGTTCGGTAGCGTCGAAATGAATCGACTGAATCTTAATTTCCATAGTTACCTCCTGTTTTTAAAAAGTTAAACTATAAAGCACTAGCCCCTTGGGTGGGCTTCCTTGTAAACTCGTCTCAGCTGCTCGAAGGTGGTGTGCGTATAGATTTCTGTTGTCTCCAGGCTTTCATGGCCCAGCAGTTTTCTGACACCCTCCAAGCTTGCATCATGATTGAGCATGGTCGTTGCAAAGGTGTGCCTCAGCACATGTGGCGACCTTTTCTTCAGTGACGACACTCTCGACAGGTGCTTATTGACCAGATGATAGATCTGCGAACCTGTTATCCGCTCTCCTCTTGGACTGAGGAAGAAAGCCTCCGAGTGCCTGTCCACCTGTCCGTCTCTCACCATCTTGTAGTGTTGCAGTTCCCTTGCCAGCTCTTCGCCAAAAGGGATCAGGCGCTGCTTGTTGCGCTTGCCTGTCACTTTCAGCTGTCGCGCCTCAAAGTCGATATCGGCATCATTGAGGCTACTCAGCTCAGCTCTTCTCAGCCCTGTCTCGTATAGTAATAATATAATGGTACGCGCACGTACATCTTTATAATTATCACCCCACTCCACATCATCCAGAAGCTCATTCATCTCGCTTTCCTTCAGATACATCGGCAGCGGCTTATTCTTTTTGGGTCCCTGCACGTGGTGTGCCGGATCATGGTCGACCATCCTTCTTGCGAGTGCGAAGCGATAAAACGTTCTAAGGGCCGACAGGTCTGCATTCATTGATGTGGCCTGATGCCCCTTGTCCATCATTGCTTCGAGCCACCCACGGATTACGTCTGCATCCACTGATGCCCACGTCAGCTCCTCGTCCACACCCTTGAAATAGGTCTCGAATTCGCGCAGACTTTGTGCGTATCGCCTGACCGTCTGCTCGCTTCTGTTTTTCTCGAACCTCAGGTATTTCAGGAACTGTTCGACCATTGGCGTTGCTCATTTATCTCGAAAAACCGGTGTGTTCCAGTTTTCGGCAACGAATTTACGGAAATTTTATGAAACTACCAAATATTTTCCGAGATTTTTTAATTTTCCTCGGCTGTACGGAGCTGCTGTACGTAAATGGCGTGCTCCATCTTCAGGCGCTTCAGCACAGAAGGTTTGTCGAATTGCTGACGACGACGCAGCTCTTTCACGACTCCAGTCTTCTCATACTTTCTCTTAAACTTCTTGAGGGCCTTCTCGATGTTCTCGCCTTCTTTTACCGGTACAATAATCATACTGTTTTTTGATTTTAATTATTTAAATTGTTAGACATTATATGCTATCCGCACGCAGCGCGCACGAATTGCGGGTGCAAAGGTACAACATATTTTCCAAACTACCAAGCATTTAGCCCATTTTTTAACAAAAACGAGCTAAATGCCTGTGCAACTATTGCATGACCCGAGGGGTGTTTACTTCACCAGATTACCCAGGATGTCGCGTGTCAGTTCTTTTGTCATGGTACGAGTAGCAGCCGATGTGGCATTCTTCACCACACGTCCTGTGGCCGATGTCCTGGACTTCGTCTTCTTGCCCGTCACCTTATCGCTGACGATGGTGCCCAGGATGGTGGCTACGGTAGAGGTGATGGCGGTGAGGATAGCCTTGAGGATTTTCTTCAGGATGCCCGGCTTCTTGCTCTTCTCGGCTTTCTCTTTCTTCTCAGCCTGTTCCTCCTGTTCGGACTCTTCCACCTGCTCAGTCTCCCTGGTGAGAATCTCGTAGGCGCTCTCACGGTCTACCATCGTGTCGTACTTGCCGTAGATGCGGCTCTGCTTGATGATGTCCATGCGCTGGCCCTCGGTGATAGCTCCTATCTGTGACAAGGGGAACAGAATCTTGGCACGCTCGACCATGCAGGGAGCGCCCTTCTCGTCGAGGAAGCTGACAAGTGCCTCGCCAGTCTCTAAGTTCATGATGGCCTCGTCTGTCTTGAACTCGGGATTGGCACGGAAGGTGTCGGCAGCCGTCTTCACGGCCTTCTGGTCTTTCGGCGTATAGGCACGGAGGGCATGCTGCACACGGTTGCCCAACTGTCCCAGGATAGTCTCCGGGATGTCAGTAGGACTCTGAGTGATGAAATAGATGCCGACACCCTTAGAACGGATGAGGCGGATGACCTGCTCAATCTTGTCGAGCAGAGCCTTGGAAGTATCGGTGAACAGCATGTGTGCCTCATCGAAGAAGAACACCAGCTTGGGCAATTCCATATCGCCCACCTCGGGCAATGTGCTATAAAGCTCGCTGAGCAGCCAGAGCAGGAAGGTGGAGTACAGTTTGGGCTGCATCATCAGTTTGTCGGCAGCCAGCACATTCATCACGCCCTTGCCTCCCTCGGTCTGCAGCAGGTCGTGGATATCGAACGAGGGCTCACCGAAGAAGTGGTCGGCTCCCTGTGCTTCCAGCTGCAGGAGCGAGCGCTGGATGGCGCCCACCGTCTGAGTCGAGATATTACCATACTTCGTGGTGTACTCCTTGGCATGCTTCGACACGAAGTCGAGCATGGAGCGCAGGTCTTTCAGGTCGAGAATCATCAGTCCACGCTCGTCGGCGATGCGGAACGTGATGTTCAGCACACCGTCCTGTGTCTCGTTGAGTCCCAGCAGGCGGCTCAGCAGCTGCGGTCCCATCTGCGACACGGTGGCACGCATGGGATGTCCCTGCTCGCCGTAGACATCAAAGAAACGGACGGGACAGGGCTGGAAGTCCTGGTTCAGGCCCTCAGGGAAGAATTCCGGCAACCGCTTCTCGATGAACCCGCTCATCTTGCCGGCCTGAGAGATACCGCTCAGGTCGCCTTTTATGTCGGCCATGAAGCAGGGGACGCCAGCCTGGCAGAACGATTCGGCCATTACTTGCAGAGTGACCGTCTTACCCGTACCCGTGGCTCCCGCAATCAGTCCGTGGCGGTTGGCCATCTTTCCTATGACTCTCAGTGCTCCCTTTGAGCTGTGGGCGATGTACAGCCCATGTTCTTTGTCGTACATATCTATATTTAATTTTTGTTACTATCAATTGTTTGCAGTCACCTTCACCTCGTCTTCAAAGACGTTCTTCTCCCCCTTGTAGATGATAGTTCGCTTCAAGCTGTAACTAAACTCACCCTGCGTATAGGTATAAGTGAGCCAGTTGCCGTGACTATCCAAGTCGCTGTACTTGACGACGGGCTTCACCTCCTGTTCCACTATATTGCCGTGGATTGCCTCCTCGTAAACTTGATCCACAATATTACCGTTCTCGTCGCGCACGTAGTCTGTCAAGATATAGTTGCCCATCTGGTTGGATTCTATCATAGAACTGAGCAACATCGAGCCCTCCTCGTAGGCATAGAAAGTAACCCACGGGCTGTTCGAATCAAAGGTGATGCTACTGATGACGCTATCGTCGTCGCGTTCCACGATACCTTTTTCCACACGGCCCTCCGCGTCTATTTGGTAGACACCCTCCAGGCTACCATTATCATCGAACAGAGCCACGGTGGGGTCTGTATTTTCGCCAGTCGTCTTCACACCAATGACCTCGCCACGCAGTTCAAAGGTGGCCAGGTCCTGCGTGAGGAAGTCATCCATCACAACCCGTGCCCCGTCCGCTCCGGCGTCCGTCTCCACTTGCTCTGCATTCTCCTTGTTCTTGCTCCCATTGCAAGATGCGGCAGCTGCCAGCATGAATACTGCTGCCACAGCCAATACCAGTCGTGCTCTCATATCTTTCATCATTTTATAACATTCATAAATACTAAGCTGCAAATCAGAAAACAGCAGCAAGTTTCCGTATCTCTTTTAGCGCACTAACAAGAGACGAATCCTTACGGGCCGTCTGCATGTTGTATTTTGTCTGCAAGTACATCAGTGAGTCTGCGGGCACGTCAAGGGCAGCCTCAAACATCAATGCTGTCTTAGCGGTCAAAGGGCGACGAGTGTTAAGTATCTCGTTCACCACAGAATATGGCAGTCCCATACTCTCAGCCAACTGTCGCTGACTGATGCCACGTTCTGCAATTTCATCTTTCAACACCTCGCCAGGGTGTATGGCATATGCTCCATAGCCTAAGTTTCCCATATATATGTATCCTCCTACCTCTTATTATAATGGTTTGACAATTCTGTAATGTTACAAATGGTAATGTTCCCCTCTGCTGACGTCTTGAACTCTATGCGGTATTGATCGTTCACCCGAACCGATTCCAGACCAGCTTTGTCACCCACCAGTTTTTCGTAGTGAAGCGAACGGTAACGAAACAGGTCTACGGGCTTGTCAACAGAGTCAAGGATATTCACTACCCTCACATATCTCTTCACGATATCTGGTTGGTAGCGATGTTGCTTGTCACTCGCCACACCATCGTAAAACAGCTCCCGCAGATAGTTTTTTTCAAACGTTATCTCCATCTTCCACTAACAACTTTGCTGCAAAGGTAACATTTTTCTGTGACATTCGCAAATTTTGCGAACATTTTCTTGTTGTCCGCATTTATTGCTCTCATTTTTATTATAAAAGTGTCCGTCCGAACAATCTATGGCCCGAAAAAGAGACAAAAAGAGACAAAAGAGCTAAAAAGAGAAGAATAAGAGAAGAATAGGATTTTGATGTTTGAGAAATCAGTGGTAACTTTGCATGCGACTATCAACACTTCGACACGAAGCGAGATACAATATAGTTAGTTAAATAATAATGACAGACGAAGGTGGCGACCCATCCGTGAGGACGAGTCGCCATCGCTTTATCGTCTTGCGACTTGCTACCGCAATGACAAAAGGTATTTGGTCACAATTATCTTCTATTTCGGATTTCCCAAACGACTGACATCTGCATGGGGGAAATGCGCTTTGATGGCCGCTTCCTGCTCGTCGCTCATCTCGCCACTGATGCGCAGGTCGTCAATCTGCAGATTGAAGAACCACCCGGGCAGTTCCACTTTGTCGGTAAAGTAGAGGGTCAACCGCTTGATGTGTGGCAACAGGGAGAGCTGTTCGGGCACTTTGTTGACGCGCAGCTCTATGCCGAAGAGCGTATCCTCTGAGTCCATCTTCTCGAATTGCTTCGCTATACTATCGCTGCCTTCCATCTGGCGCACCACCCACCCCATCTTGGGTGTGAGTGCATGCGTCAGACTGTCTACATCCGTTCCGATGAAACCGGCTACAAGCTGTAGTGGAATCTCGTGGAGCATATTACCACTTAAGGGATCGATGACTTGGTATTTGAAGTCGACATACACCCGCTCCGACGGCATCCTATGGGTATGTGGCACCCGGTCGGGCGTCTGTCCGTTCTCGTCGGGAAAGAACTTGAGGATCCAGCCATCCAGTCTTGTCGGCTTGCGGAAGTCACAACCGCCCCCTGCCAGTTTGCCAACGTTCCATTTCTTGACCATGCTCTGCCAGAAAGTCTGATTGGGTTTCCCTTCTGAAGCATTGACAAACTCCGTCAGGATGGGTATAAGGCTCTTCGGCCACCGGCCGATGCCATACTTCTCCAACTGCCGTGTCTTCTCAAGCACCTTCTGCCAGTCTTGGGGAGTACCTGTGAGTGTGATGGAGGGAATGCCGCAGGCTATATAATGGACAACATAGTCGAAATAGCTTTTCATGGTCTCCATCAGCGTAATCTGCGAGGTGATGCGCTCGGTGGTTCCAGTCGTGGAGAAGTCGGCGGTGATGGTCTTGGCAATGTCGCCCCTGGCGTTTTCGTTGATTTGAGCCGTGAAGTCACCAATCATCTTCTCCCAGTCAGCATCTCCCGAGAGCAAGTCCTTGTCTGACTGTATCACCAGGTCCATCTTCCCCGAGTGGTTCACAAGCTGGTCGCGCAGCTGCTCAGGGTGGGCATTCACATAGCGGGCGAACCCCTGACTGATAAGCACCCAGATCATGTCAGGCGAGAGCACGAGCGGACGGTGCTCGGCGTATGCCCGCACAACCGTTTGGAAGAACACGTCCTTCCCGGTTAAGGTATAAAACTTCTCGTCGTCAGCAAAGCTCCAGGCTATCATGGCACGGGTGTCACCGGGAACACCTTCGTCGCGGAAGATGCCCTTGAGAGCCTTAGAGCCACTGCTTTGGTATTTCAACATTGCATCATCTTCAACAGGCGAGAGATTCTCGTCGACCACAAAGGTGATGCTCGTCTGGGCTGTAGCGAGACTGGCGATGAGTGCCAGCCCGATGGTAGTCAGTATTTTCTTCATACGTCGGTTGGTTGTTTTGTTATTCTATTTCCAATGTGCCATCGAAACTGATGGGGTCACGCTTCATCGACCGCACTCGGATATACGCCTGGCCATTGTCGTTTATTTCTATCACGTAGTGGTAGGAGTCCTCACGGGTCCTGACGCGGATGTCAATCTGTTTGCCCTCCTTGTAGGTCAGTACAGGCTCCTCAAAGTTCAGTCCTATCGACGGCGACATCGTCGGCATATGGACCTGCCCCAGATAAGGCAGATAGCTTCGCAGCGTGTCGCCTCGCAGTTCCAGATAGAAGTCAGACGTCACCGTTCGCGACCCATAGCGCTGGGTATTCATCGAAGTGATGTCAATATGCCACCGTTTCCTGGCAATGGCACTTAACACTGCCTTCTGTTGTCTCATTTCCGAGCAAAGTTCGTCTACCCGTTGCCTTTCCTTCTTCGTCAGGTGACTTTGGTTCACCTGGCTCTGACTCCATTTCTTTAAATCCGCCCATCCCTCAGGCATCCCGTCCCGGTCTTTGGCAGAATAGAGATTCAGAACGTCGTCACAGCTATCGTCGGGAACATTGTTGTTGGCGAGGCCGTTTCCAAAGCTCCTATGCACGCCCACATAGGATGTGGAGGCCAGGAAGAAAGGCTCTGCCTCCCCCCCTGCCCCCTCCCAAAGAGGAGGAGCCTCTCCTCCGAGGGGAGTTTGGCGGGGACTGACATTTTGCGTCGATGCCGTCTCTGCCTGCGGAGGCACATCCTCGCTGAGTGCCGCTACAGGCTTTTCCGCCGGCTGGCTGACGGCCACGACCTCTGGGCGCAACTCCTCAACGACGGGTTGCGACTGGACTACCACTGGTTTCACCCTCTGCTGCGCCACATGGGGCTCCTGTGGACGTTGCTTATTCCAAAAAGTAAAGACGCTCAGCACGGCGATACTGGCGGCAGCAGCTACGGCAGCATAGACCCACAGGCGGCGAGGCTTGGGAGCCGTCTCAGGTTCGACTATCCGCTTCCTCACCCTTTCATTCAGGTCGTCAGGCAACGGCGGCAATTGCTGTTCCTGCCGTTTGACGGCTTCGCGAAGATTGATATCGTTTTTGATGTCGTTCATTGTTCAGAGCGTTTTGATGATTCGGTAGAGTTTCTTACGGATACGGCTCAGTTGTGAGCCGACGGTAGAGGGATTGGAGCCTGTGACGTATGCTATATCGGCAAGACTCTGATTATCATAATAGAACATACTCACGATGGCCTGCTCGTGGGACGGCAGCATCGCCAGGGCCTGTTCCAGCTTGTGAATGGTCTGTTCGTCGGGCGGAGCGTCGTCGGGTGCCTCCAGCGTGTCGATGCCTGTTTGACTGTCGTCCATAGAGACTATGTTGGGCTTCTTGCCGCGGACGAAGTTGAGCGACTCGTGGTAGGCAATGCGGTTGAGCCATGTGGCGAGCGATGCCTGACTGGGATTGTAGCCCTCGATGCCGCGCAGGGCTTTGATAAACACATCCTGATAGACCTCTTCGGCATCCTCACGCCTCGTCACGATGCGCTGTACCATGCGCCACACCGCCGGACCATACTCAGTGAGTATCCGTTGGCAAGCGGCAGGTTTCCTCTGACGCAGGTTGCTAATCAGTATGGTTGTATCTTGTTCCATTTTGATGACTTCTACCTATATATACACACAAAATGGAAAATTATTGCAATTATCGCGAAGAATTTTTTCATACCTGGAGTATAGCCCATTGTACATAGGAGCCATTATAACGTTCATATGTTGGGCCTTACTCAGAGCAAACTTGCAGAAATGCTTGGTCTAAGTAACGCCCGCATCAGTGAAATAATTACTGGCAAGGGAGAACCATCCTTAAAAACAGGAAGGGAAATCAGCCGCCGATTAAACATTGACCCAGCCATCGTATTAGGGGTGTAACCCAAATGAAGAGAAACTGACCGTTCCTCTACACCTCGCTGTATGACCCTTGAGTATACTTCGAGAAGTTGAATAAAAAGTGATCAGCAGGGGCGTCCCCGCTGATCGTCTTTCTTTATATATCTGTTCTATACATATACTTGTTTACAATGTATCTCACTTCGTCATAAGGGAAACCCAGTTCCTCGTATAGTTTATATGCTTGTTCTCCTATGCGCTTGTGCTCATTGCTTCTATCCATCAGTATGAAGATGTTGGAGCAGTTGCTAATCATATACTCCAAAATCTGCCGGTTCTTGATTTGCTTAATATAAGGCACTATCTTCTCATAGGTATTGTAAAACGGCTTGAATTCTTCTATTTGTCGTTTTGTCAAACCGAAATAAATAGCAGCCTTCTCCAAATATTGCAAGGCGAATGACATTTCGTGCAATGGGATAGTTCCCCTTGTCGTTAGGTATTCCAACAGGAAATACAATGCATACCTTTGTTCAGCCTCCAAAGTGTCGTATGGAGGAATCGGTTTCCTTGTTCTACTAAATAGTCCCATAATGATTAATAGTTTAGATTACAGATATAGATTTCTTCTGAAAGGAGCATTCCAAGTACAACCGCACTCATAGCATTCAAGCCCATAATCAAGGTCATCATTAAAACTTGTACTTCCACAGGAGGGACAACGATAACGCGTTACCACAGGTTTGTCTGGGAAATTGTAATACTCTATGCACTCCTGTAAAAACACATGGCAATATTTTTTTGTCACCTTTTCTGTTTCTTCAACAATAATCTGCACGTATTTATTCCACAAGCCTTGCTTTTCTGCTTCAGCCTTTAGTTCTCCGTTCCTAAGATGCTGATACATTATATACATTAGCTCATGTGCTATTGGAGAATCATAGCCATGACAGAATAATGGTATGTTTGCATTAGTTCCTATTTTATTTATAAGCTTTCTTCTGTATTCTTTTCTAAATGATTCTTCTATTGTCAATGGTTCTGACTGCTTGTTTTTTATTAATTCCTCATACCATTGTTTTGCATAGAATGATGCGGTATTCCTATATTTTATATGTGCGAAATCGGCTTCTTGCGAAATAAGGGTGTCAAATGCATTAAGAGCCTCCTCTTCGCAAAGGTCTTTAGCCATATCTTCAAATTTAGTAAGAAAGCTATCTTTAAGTCGTCTCCAATCTGTAATTCCATTAGCCTCCGTCATTCTTTTAAATGAATCTGTGATTTGCTTAACATCCAAATCATCCATTTCATTAAAATCAAGTTTGGTTAATACTATCAACGCTTTCGCCTTTTCTGGATTCTCATTTTTCCAAGTTTCCCAAAAATTTTCATCTTTGGAATCTTTTTCCAGACGTTCTTTCAGCCATTCTATCATCAGTGCAGAACTAGTGTTGCCTTCCAATATGTGGAACATGTCAACTTCATTAGCCATTTCTCTTTTTGCCGTTTCAATCATTTGAGGAATGAGCCGTGTTGGGTATTGTTCCATTTCTTTAAGATATGTAGCCTTTGTCTGAAGAATTGAGCAGTCCAAACTATTGCTGAATCTTTCCAGCATCTGAATCTTCTCTTTTGCATCTCTATTTGATAACTTTGACATATCCATTCTTAGCAATTCTTCAATATCCTTTGCTTTACTGGGATTTATCTCCTTAAAGTTCTCCCAATATGTCTTTTGCTTAACAGGTTCTGTATCTTTAACTGGCTTAGTTTCAATAACAGGAGAGGGGTTGGGTTTTAAGGTAGATGTTGCTTCATTTTTTTTCTTTTCTTCCTCTTTCTGATTTCCAAAGTAAATCAATGCAATTCCCAAAGCCAACCAAAACACTGGACCAAATACACTGTGACCTGCTGATGCGGCTCCTATAAAACTTAATGCACCTAATACGACGCAAATCCATCCAAATGTTTTCATAAGATTCCTTCCTTTAACTATTTGATTCTACGTTGTCAATCTTCTTAGAACACAAGACAACAATCAATCCGACAATTACATTGAGAAGTGAGATGATAAATGCAAGCCAGAAGCCAATTTTGCGCGAACGCCCCATACTACCAACCCCGTATGCCAGACCGATAGCTATTACTAAAAGAATTAGTCGTTCCATGATTTCCCTTTTAAATTAAATATTATTTTATAGTGATTCTATTTTCACCGCTAATACTACATTATCTGTCCTATATTATATTGAGCACGCCACAATGAAAAATGCAATCATAAGAAAATCATAAATTTTCAAGTTTTATACCAGTTCTTTTTTCCAATATAGAAGCACATTCTTGTTCGCTAAACCCCAAATCTCTATAGACACCAAGCAACACTTGAACTGCTTGTGCTGACTTGCCAACAGCAATAATACAATAATATGCCCAAAATAAACTTTCTAAAGCACTTCGGTTAACTCCTTTAAGAGCATTTACCATATCTGGCATCCCTGAAAAGGTGTCTATTGCAGCGTGTACCTCGGCTCCAGTAACTCCCATTTTGCCACCTTCGACCGACATAATGTGGTTAATCTTATCTATATTCTGTGATGTCCCAGAGCAGGATCCTCCAAACACGGTCATCAAATTCATGGCAGCCATCTTCTGTCTCTGTGTTAGAGAGGAATACACATTGGAAGAATTAGAGGCATTAGTTGAATATGTAGTATTTGGTATAGCTTTATGATCAGGTGAGGACGAGCACAGCATAGAGGCGCTATCTAACTCTATGACATTGATTACAGGCGAAGTATACTCTCTTTCCATAAATATGATTCATTTACCCTCCAGCTGCCACGAGAGCCTTTAATTGTTATGAAGCGTGGCACTGATATGCCACTTCTTCTGATAGAGGTTGTGAGAATTACCTTGATGTGAGAGGCTGCAATCAGTCCACGCTATATGCGCGAACCGTTAAAACCGTCCTTGCACATCTTAGAAGTTTCTCACATTTCTATCAGCAAGTCGAGCATAACGCTTCGTTTATTCAATATGTCTTGTTCCGTAGAACGACTGCAAATTTACAAAATAATCCTGAAACACCAAAGGAAAAGGAAGAAATCTTGCCAAATTCTTTGTTTATTTGAAGAAAAGTATTAATTCTACGGAAGTGCTCAAATGAAGAACTTCCACCTGTAATGATCATACCGACACTGCATGGGTAAAGCGCTTGGGCTTTTCATTGAGCACTCATAAGGACATGAACTATAGTGTTTGCCACCCTCAAATAGCCGAGGCAGTCATCCTTAATGGTACAGTTGACGAGTGAAAACAGGCTGATTGGCTATTGGTTGACTATAGTCAACTAATCGGTTGACTTAAGTCGACTAATCGGTTGACTTAAGTCGACTAATCGGTTGACTGTAGTCAACTAATCGGTCGACTACAGTCAACCAATAAGAAAGTATGCTGATTGAAGTGACAAAAAATGCCGCTTAGGGTGAGTAAGCGGCAGATGTTAGGTCGGAGAAAACGCTGTTTCTTCACGTCGTTCGCAGGCGATAGATGTACAGGTTGCCCTCCTTCACCCTTGTCAGCATGGGTGACGGCTCGGTGATCAGCTGTAAAAGGGTCTTGTCGCCCATATACTTCGTCAGTCCGAAGAGGCTGCGGAACTCGCTCGTCGTGATGAATCCGTGCTCGTCGAGATAGGCCTTGAGAACAGTTTTCATCTTGTCGAAATCTACGGGCAAGGACTTGCCGACACTGCCCTTGGGGTTGACGTTCTCGAAGGAGTAGCCCGAGGCGTAGAGCATGGCGAGCAGTTCGTTGTCGGGTGTGAAGTTGATGGATTCGATGGCCACGTCGTTGCCGGTGATATCGTTGGGGTCTGTGTAGACGGGCAGGTACTCGTTGCCCTCTTCGTCGAGATGCTTGCGCAGTCCGAGTTTGAGGAAGAAGGTGCCGATGCCGTTGAGATGGAGGCGCTTGTTGTCGGTGACCTGCTCGACGATTTCCTTCTGCAGCACGACGAGTGCCATCTCCATCAGCTCGCGCCGGGCCAGTCCGTGGAACTGCAGGTGCTCGAGCAGTTCGTGTGTGTCCATCGTACGGAAGTTCTCGTTACGCACCTGGTAGGTAGTGTTGCCCTCACGGTCGGGCAGCGGGTTGCGGTGTACGCTGAAAAATATTTTCTTTGGCATAGTCCGAATGATTGAGGTTGATTGCTATTGAGCGACAAAGTTACTCATTTTCATTGGAACAAGCAAAAGAAAAGAGCGCAAATTTCAAAAATTGCGCTCAATAATCTCCAGGCACATGCGGCCGTTGTGGTAGGGACACTTCCAAAATCCTGCCTTGTCGTCGTCGCGGTTGGGAGTGCCGTCGGCATTAACACTCCAATACCACTCGCCGTTTTCCCAGTCAACGAGGTGATCGAGGATGTACTGGTAGTGGGCGACAGCCTTCCGATAGGCCTCCTCGTCGCCGAATTGCTGGTAGATGTTGAGGAAGCCGACGACAGCTTCAGCCTGTTCCCACCAGACGGTGTCTACGCTGTTGACAATTTCCGAGAGTCGCATCACTACAGGCTCTATGCGGTCGAGAAGTACAGGATTGTCCAGGACGATGGCCGCCTCGTTGAGCAACCATGAGCATTCTATGTCGTGGCCGCAGCTGACCTGTCCCTCGCTACGACAGGTCCAGTCGTTGTCGAAGAAGAGGTCGAGGTGATGGGTATGCGGGTTCATGATGCGAGTGGTGAAGAGGGTGATGAGGTTTTCTATGCGGGAGGGGAGGACCGAGACCGAGGGAGTAACGGCGGCCGCGATAGAATCGCGACACACGGCACAGCGTAGGAGGTTGGTGTAGGGCTCGATGATGTGGAGGTGGGTGTTCTGCGACTTGGGATAGTTCTGGTCTTTTAATGAGAGTCGCATGTCGGCGATGGGTTGCCAGTCGCGCGTCGTGGCTTCGATGTAGCCGTTATAGACGGGGTCGTAGGCATGACGTTCTATACAGTCGAACAGACGGATGGCCTCGTCGAAGGCAGTCTGGTCGCCTGTGGCACGGGCATACTCGCTGAGTCCGTAGATGGCAAACCCTATGGCATAGGTCTGTTTCTTTGTATCTTTGGGATTACCCTTGAAATCCACCGACCAATAGACGCCCCCATACTCAGGGTCGATGAAGTGCTGCAGGAAATAGTCACGGGCTCGCGTAGCTACCTCCAAATATCTCTTGTCACCCAGCACCCTGTAGGCTGCCGAGAAGGTCCAAAGGATGCGTGCATTCAGAATAGCTCCTTTGTCGGCCTGTGTATGGATATGACCGTAGCCATCCATACGCCCATAGAAGCCTCCTCGCTCGTGGTCTTGCATCTCACGCATCCAGAAACTCAGAATGTTGCCCTCCAACAGCTGGCGGGCTGACTGTTTCAGTTCTTCTCTTGTCATGAATGTCTCTGTATTTTCAGTTCAGCATCAATCTCTTCCATCTTACGGGAAGTCAACGGATAGTAACGGCACACGAGGATAGCTACGAGAGCCACGGCTGCAGGAATGAACGACATGAGGCAGCGCAGGCACATCAAGGCCGAGTCAGGCTGCTGCAGCACGGCCTGCGCCGCCATCTGCTCGTCGGTGCGCGGCGTATAGCCACAGGCAGCCAGCAGCCACAAGACGGCAGCACCGCCAATGGCACCCCCAAACTTCTGAGCCATGCTTGACGACGAGAATATCAGTCCTGTGGAAGCCGTCTTGTAGCGCAGCTCGGCGTAGTCGCTCACGTCGGCATACATAGACCAGACGAGTGGCGACATGATGCCGGTGAGCATGGAGATGAGCACCTGGAAGAGCAACATCAGCCAGAAACCTGTGGGCGAGACGGGGATGAAGAAGAAGAGGATGCTCAGGACGAAGAGTCCGACGTTGACCCCGATGAAGGTCGTCTTCTTGCCGAAACGCTTGGCCAGCGACACCGTCATCGCCACGCCCACCATGTTCGACACCTCGCCTATGCTGAGGAACAGGCCCGCATAGAAGAGGATGCTCCACGACCCCAGCCTCAGCACGGCATCGAAACCGATGACGTCAGCAAAATAGTAGGCCACGGTGGCACCACGTACTGTGCAGAAGAGGTTGAAACAGAGGGCAGCGCCAATGAGCAACCACCACGGACGGTTGGAGAGCAACGCGCGGAAGTCCTTGCCGATGCTGACGGTAGAGACGGTCTTCAACCGCTCGCGTGTCAGCGAGAAACACAGCAGGAAAAGTATCAGACAGGCTGCCGCCACCAGCATCATGGCATGCTGCCAGGCATCCTGACTCCCCTCGCCCGCCGAACGGAACATGTTGACCAGCGGCTCCCAGGCAGCCAAGGCGATGAACGAACCGCCATAGGCAAAGAACATGCGGAAAGAGGAAAAAACGGTCTTCTCGCGAGAATCATCTGTCATCACACCCAGCATGGCTCCGTAGGGCACGTTGATGCCTGTATAGACCGTCATCATCAGGATATAGGTGACATAGGCCCAGACGAGCTTGGCCCCATATTCCCAATCGGGCGTGGTAAACAGGAGGATGCCAGCCACCGAGAACAGCGGTGCCACGAAGAGCAGGTAAGGACGGTACTTGCCCCAGCGCGTATGGGTACGGTCGGCAATGACACCCATCATAGGGTCGCTGACGGCATCCCAGATGCGGGTGACCAGCACCAACACACCGGCATCGGCCAGCGACAGTCCGAAGACATTGCTGTAGAAGAAGGGAAGGTAGTAGCTGAAGACCTTCCAGAACATCGACGACGACATGTCGCCGAAGCCATAGCCTATTTTCTCAATCAACTTTGCCATAATGATACGGATAGACGACTGTTAGACAGATAGACGATTCTTGTTGATGAGCCGCTTGATAGTCTCCACACTGGCCGAGGTGGTCAGTCCGTCAGCAGGGGTGTGAAGACAATAGTCTACCAAACGGTCGATGCTGCTGACTGCCACATGCAGACGGGTGTCGGCCGTGGCATAGTAGATGAGCACGTGCCCATCGTCATCCTTGATCCAGCCGTTGGAGAAGGCAACGTTCATCACATCGCCCACATACTCGTCGCCCTCAGGAGCCAGGAAATAACCGCCAGGCTGGGCTATGACCTTAGTAGGATCATCGAGCGCCGTCATGTACATATATAATACATAGCGCAGGCCATCAGCCGTGTTGCGCACACCATGGGCCAGGTGTAGCCAGCCTTTCGGTGTTTTAATAGGTGCCGGCCCCTCACCATTCTTTACCTCCATGACAGTGTGATAGTGGCGCGGATTGATGATGACTTCCTCGTCTATCTCTGCATGGGTGATGTCCTCGCACAGCCCCCACCCTATGCCGCCACCACTGCCCGTATCGATGAAGCCATCCTGCGGACGGGTGTAGAAGGCATACTTACCGTCTACAAACTCAGGGTGCAGCACCACATTGCGTTGCTGGCTCCCCGACTTCAGGTCGTGCAACCGCTCCCACGTCTTCAGATCCTTGGTGCGTGCAATGGCAGCAGAGGCCGTGGCTGCCGAGAGGTCTTTAGGGTGTAGCTCATCGTGGCGCTCGGCACAGAACACACCATATATCCAGCCGTCCTCATGCTGCGTCAGCCGCATGTCGTAGACATTAGTAGCAGGTATCAGTGTCTCGGGCATGGTGACAGGCTCGTCCCAGAAGCGGAAGTGGTCGATACCGTTAGGCGACTCAGCCACAGCAAAGAAGCTCTTGCGGTCGGCACCCTCCACACGGCATACCAAGAGGTAGCGCCCATCTATCTTGATAGCACCGGCATTGAGCACAGCGTTCATCATGATACGCTGCATCAGATAGGGGTTGTCCTTCTCTGAGAAGTCGTAGCGCCACTCCAGAGGTGTGTGCTCGGCAGTCAGAATGGGATACTTGTATTTCTCGTAGATACCGTTTCCATACCCCAGGGGGGTATTCTCTCGGTTGAGCAGCTGCTCGTGACGTTCACGCAGGGCTGCCAGTTTCTGTTCGTAGTTCATTTGTTCTTGGATATATCTTTTAGCATCATGACGTTGCTGTTTCTTATCATCTCGTTGAAGTAGAGGGCGTTCTTCTCACCTGGAGCCGGTCCGAAGTACTCATGCGGGCCGGCATTGCGCCAGGCGAGAAAGTAGCTGATGGGGTACTTGTCTATCTGAGGCTTCAGCACGCGCGTCCACCATGTTGGGTCGGGCAGGTTCTTCAAGCCACACTCGGTGAGGGCGAGGAGCTTGCCCCGCTCAGCGGCAAAACTGCTGAGCACGGTGAGGTCGGCGTTGAGGTCGCGTATGAAGTCCTGCTCCGTGCCCCATTGGTAGGCATCGAGGCCCAACAGGTCAACGCGGTCGTCGCCCGGGTAGGAATCAAAGTCCGCTGCCCTGATGCCCAGATTAGGACTCCAACTCCATACCAGGTTGTCGAAGTCCTCGCTGAGCAGATAGTCCTGCAACATACACCACAGGGCACGGTACTCCTCGGGAGTGCACTGCTTGCTGCCCCACCAGAACCATGCACCGTTATTCTCATGCCAGGGACGGAAGACGACAGGTACGGGACGGTCGGTGTCAGGCGTTCGGAGCGTCTTGAGGAAGTCACGCACGTTTCTCATCCACAGCAGGAACTTGCGATGACAGTTGCCACCAGGCAGAATACTCCTGACCACCGTCGTATCGGCATTGTCCCATGCCGTGCCCCCCGTCAGCGGATTGCGCGGATGCCAGCTCAGGGCGACAATACCTCCCCGCTGATGGTGTGCTATAAGCTCATCACGGATGCGGCGGAACGGCACGGAGTCGAGGTTCTTCTCGTCGCCCATCTCGATACCTCCCAGGTCGAAGCCCATCACGGCAGGATAGTCGCCACAGGCCTCAAGCACGTCGCTACGGCCCGGTTGCGGATTCTGCGGGTCAGTGATGCCCGACCATCGTATACCGTAGCACGGGTCGTCCTGATGGCCGAACATGTAACCACGGGCCTGCAACTCAACCAAACGGGTTAGAAGCTGCTGACGAGGAGTGGGTGACACTGGTTGAGATGCTGCCGCCACACTGACGAAGACAAGGGCGACGAGATGGAGAATTCTTTTGTTCATGAGATTTCGGGTTATTGAAGGATAAACACGCGGCTGGCATAGTCTTCCAACAGGGGCACCTCAATGCCAACATCCATCAGGAAGCGACCTGAGAACTGCTTGCCGCTGAGGGTGCAGGGCTGCTGGTTCACACGCACGTTCCTTTCCGTTATAGTATAGGTCTTATCAGGGCGGAGTCCTGCCAGACGAATACGGGGTATGGGCTGGTTGTAGTAGTTGTCGGTCTTATAGACAAACAATACTGAAGACGCGTCTCCGTGATACATCAGTGCGGCCACTCCCTTCCTGTCGTATGGAGATATGAGACGATAGAGGTCGCCTGTCTGCACGGTTGTTCTTATCTCTTTGTAATCCCTGAAACAGGTCTCCACCTGTCGGCGTTCCTCGTCGCTCATGTCTTTGGGCTGCAACTCAATGCCGAGACGACCGCTCATAGCTACGTCGCAACGGAACTTGACGGGAATGACACGTCCACCAGTATTCCAATAGGGACAGTGGTTAATATGACAGGCCATGGCATTGGCAGGAAAGAAAAGCGACGTGCCCCACTGGATGTAGACGCGCTGCAGGGCATCCGTATTATCGGAAACCCAGAACTCGTCAAAATATGGCAACAGACCATAGTTGGCACGGCCGCCTCCAGAGGCACAGTCCTGAATGACGACATCCGGATATTTCTCGCGGATGCGCTGCAGCACCTTGAGCAGTCCCAGATGATAGTCTATGTACAGATTGTTCTGCTTATGGCGAGGCAGATACAGTGAGCCATAATTCTGGATAGAAGCATTGGCATCCCACTTAATATAGCTTATCTCGGGATAATTGGTAAGCAGATCATCTACAATCTTGAAAGCAAAATCCTGCACCTCCGGATTGGTCATATCAAGTACCAACTGCGTGCCGCCACGGCCTAATTTCAGTTCGCGACCTTTGGTCTGCAGTACCCATTCGGGATGCTTCTCGAAGAGCTCGCTCTTGGTGTTCACTGCCTCAGGCTCTATCCAGATGCCAAACTTAATGCCTTTCTGCTTAGCGTGGTCGCATAGTACCTTCAGTCCGTTGGGCAGTTTCTTCCTGTCTACGACCCAGTCGCCCAGGGTCGATGAGTCATCATTGCGCTGATACTTATCGCCAAACCAGCCATCGTCCATCACGAAGAGTTCGCCTCCAAGGTTGGCAATGTCGTCCATCATCTGCAGCATGCGCTCTTCATTGATGTCGAAGTAGAGGCCCTCCCACGAGTTGAGCAGTATCTCTCCCACTCCATTGCCACGATGCAGCATACCCTCGTTGCGTGCCCAGCGATGGAAAGCACGCGACACGCCGCCCATACCCTCTGTGCTATATGTCATAGCCAGACGGGGCGTCACGAAGGTGGCACCGGCATCAAGCACGTATTCCGATGATTGCGGGTCGATGCCCGCATAGACATGAATCTGCTTATTGAGAATAGTGTTGATGCGCAACTCGTAATTACCACTCCAACAGAGGGCCATACCAATAGTGCGACCAGTATCTTCACGTGGCTTTCCGTCGAGCGAGAGCATCAGTTCAGGGGCATCGATATGGGCATTGCGTGCCCCGTCGGTATTGCGAATTACCTTACAACCCGGCGTGAGCACCTCATGCACAACATTTGCCTCGGCAGCCCAGTCTCCATGCATGTGAGTCAGCCACACGTCGCCTTGACGCACAGTGAGCTGACCAGAGTCGAAACGCTTCAGCGTGACCGCTTTCTTCTCACCATTCACTATCTCGGTCCATGTCTCAATGACATCCACCTCGTTGTAGGCTTTATAATAAAGGCGCACAGTGAGCGGTTGCAGTTTATCCTTCAAAGTGAAGGTATGTACAATGCCATTACCCTCGGTGGCGGTAGTATAGTCGGCAACCACAAGTTCCAGGTTCAAGTCGCCATCGCCATGCAGCACTTGCAGGGCTGGCAACTGCACCATATCCACGGTACCGAAGGCCGGCAGCGCGGGAAAGTCGAGGTTGTCGCCGGCATCGCGCACCTGCTGCATGGTAGCCGACTTGTTGCCATAGTAGGCCATGCGCAGGTCTTGCCCCTCCTGGGCATAGAGCAGCATTTGCGTACTGGGGGTTTCCACGACGACTTCACCTTGCCAGGCCACTGCTTGCACAGTGACCAGGCATAGGGTACTCAGTAAAGAAAAGCCCTTTCTCATTTCAAATATTTTCTGCCGTTACTGACGACAATACCTTTATAGTTTTCATCTACCATCTGCCCACGCAGGTTGTAAAGACGGCTATCCTTGACATCAGACTGCTGCATGACAACAATAGTCGTGACACTCTGCTTGGTGACCGTAATCTTAGTCAGCGTGTAAGCCTGACCACGCATGATAAGACCTCGCTCGGCTATCCAAGTAGCCACTTCGTCGCTCTCCACAGTGTAGCTGATGACGCCGTCGGCTATAGTTGTCTCAAGGTCAGTCCATTCCCAACTGTCACCCTTCTTGTAGGTGATGACGTACTGAGGTTCAGCATAGGTAGTGGTAGTGTAGAGGCGGATGACGTCACCTTTCTGCAAACCGGTAAAAGTGCCATCAGGTGTCTCATACTGTGTTCCGGGAGCCTCATCAGGATTCCAAGAGATAGGCTCCTCACCCGTCCATACCGTCTGCTCGCCCTCAATAGGCTTCGGAGCCTCGGCGTCTACGGTAATCCTTGTGATGGTGTAAGCCTGTCCACGCACGACGAGGCCACGCTCGGCTATCCAGGTGGCGATGTCGTCGCTCTCCACGACATAGCTGATGATGCCGTCGGCAATGGTCGTTTCCAGGTCGGTCCACTCCCAGCTGTCACCTTTCTTATAGGTAATGACATACTGCGGCGACTCATAGGTCGTAGTAGTATAGATGCGGATGGTATTGTCCTTCTTCAGTCCGCTAAAGGTTCCCTCTGGGGTCTCAAACTGAATGCCAGGGGCCTCATCGGGATTCCAAGAGATGGCCTGTTCGCCTTCCCATACTGTTTTTTCTTCTGCCTGAGCGCCAACGATGGCCAACAGGGCCAGCATCAAAGTAATAATCTTTTTCATAATTTCTTTGTATTTAAAGGGTTTATAAACTATTCTATTTCCTGACAAAGCGGAAATTTGCCAGTTGGAAGTCTGCTTCGTAGGCGGCATGGGGCTGGAAGATGATACGCATGGTCATCCACGTGCCAGGGGTTACGATGCCTTTCGACGCCATAGCCGAGAGCGGCAGGCTTACAGTCTGCCAGCGGCCGAAGGTGTTGATGCCGCTGCCACCTGCCGGATTCCAACCGTAGTCGCTGCCCCAATTGACGGCAAACTTCAGTCCCGTATCCTCCGTGAGTGGGAAGTTGGTAGCATTCTTTACCTCGAACTTCAGCACATAGTCGTCTGTATTGTCGATGGTCTGGTCAATCATGTTACGACTCAGATCGATGGTGTTCCAGGACCAGGCATCGTACGATCCCGTAAAGTGCAGGCTGGCCATGCCGTCAATTTCCTCTTTGGCAACCACGACCGGCCCGTCGGTACTCATCGACAAGTCGCTCATGTCACCATAAAGCAACTGGGCTGTGGGACGGAAAGGCAGTTCGGCCGTCATGGCCTCACCCTTGCTGTCAGTCCAACGGAAGGTAATCGTGCTATTGTCGGGGGTCCCGGCGGGTATCTGCACCTTCATCGAAGTCGAGGTCACCTCATCGATGGCGAGTTCCTGCTCACCAATGCATACCTTCGAGACCGTACCAAACTGATAGATGTCGAAGTTTTCGCCATAGACCGTTGCCCACTCGCCGGCTTTGACAAACTCGCAGAGCAGCGAGCTGACAGTAAGTGTGGGGAATGGAATAACGAAGTCGAAGACAGTAGTGCCCTGCTCAGTGGTGTATTCTATTTTGTTGACATGTTCCATTGACAGTGCAGAAGGGATACGCACGACAGCACTTGTGGAAGCTGTATATACCTCCTTGAGATCGGCTTCAACTGTATTGAACGTTACTTTCTTCACATTGTTTAGGTTCGTTCCCACAATGCGCACCATCTGGTTGATGTTTCCCTCGGTGATGGGGGTCTGCAACTCCGTGTCAGCCACATCGTAGACGGCGCTGATGGTAGGAGCGCCGCTATTGGCTATATGCTCAGCGGGGGTATAATCCTTGTCGTAGTCAACGATGTTGGTGCAGGAGGTGAGTAGCAGCGCGGCTGTTACAATGTAAAAATTCAAAAAATTAAAAATGAAAGAATTATAATGCTTCATAATCATTGCTTTTTTACATTATTACATTATTTAATTTTACATTTTAAATCAGTTCCATCCTGGATTGTTGGCAGTAATCTCAGCATTGGTGTTAATCTCGGGCTGAGGAATGGGGAAGAGCAGGTTGCGCTCAGAGCGCACTTTCGAATTGCCGGCATCGTCAGTGCCTACGGCATTCATGGCATCCAGGTAGATGCCCCATCGAATGAGATCCCATCGGCGGTCGGCTTCGCAAGCCAGCTCCTTGGCACGTTCTTCGATAATAGCCGAACGACGCTTGGCCTGCGTGTCAAGAGCTCCGTTGCCTGACAACACAGCCTCTGTGGCCTCAGAGCGGCGACGTACCTTGTTCAACTCATCAAGTGACTCTTGAGCCTGTCCCAGTTCGTTGAGAGCTTCGGCGTAGACGAGCAACACGTCAGCCAGACGAAGGAAGGGCCAGTTGGCATCGGCATCCTTGATGGAGGGATTAGTGACGTCAGCATACTTAGTCGTGAAGGCTAAACACTCCGATGTCTTATTGTAGTAGTAGCTGACCCCGTCGGCATAGATGCCGGAAGGCTTGCCGTCACCCACGGTCTGCCCATTGAGATCCTTACCCGTAGCCATGATGCTGTATTCATTGGTCAGCGGATAGAAGAATCCGTTGTTGGTAGCCTGGTGCGAGGTGTTGCGCCAACGGTGCTTCACGCCCTTGACAATACGCAGGTCGGTAGGTTCAAAGAGGTCGTACCAGTGGCGGGTGCAACCCAGGTACTGGCCGTCGCCAATAAACTCGCTCTCACCCTGGAACACACCCTCGTAGGTGGTGTAGATGGCATTCTTGTAGGTAGCGTCGCCACTGACAGAACCGATGGAGAACATGAACTCTGAGGCCGTGGCCGACGCCTTTTTCCACAGTTGGTCATAGGGCAACAGTTCGTAGGTACCATAGTCTCCATCGACAACAGCCTTCGCCCACTTGGCGGCCTGCGTATAGAGCGCCTTGGCATCCAGCCCCTCGTAGCCTTTCACCACATTCTTTGTCAGTTCAAAACTCTGCAACGGAGCATACATCCTGTCGCTGCCGTCGCCATCGTAGGCTGTTCCTGTACGCACGGTAATCTCGTCGCTGGTCTGCAGGGCCGACGATGCTTCGGTAGCGTAGACCTTGGCCAGCAGTCCGGCAGCACTGCCTGCACAGACATGACCAGCCTGATAACGGCTATCGGTATTCTTGTACATCTGACCGGCAGCCTCTTCGAGCAGTCGCTCAATGTAGTCATAAACCTTCACTACCGACTCACGTGGACGGCTCAACTGCGAGGTCTCATCTTCCGACTGGATGGGCACGTCACCATAGGCACGTACCAACAGGAAATAACAGAATGCCCGCTGGAACTTCAGTTCGCCGATGTAGTTGTTTTTCTCGTCTTCTGTCAGTGATGTCATAGCCTCGATATGACGCTGAGCCGTGTTGGAACGTTCGATAAGCCCGTAGCACCCTTTCCACAGTGCATCGGTGACATCGCTCTCACCTTGGAAATTACCTGAGCCAAAAGTGCCGAAATACCAGTCAGGACCAGCCACATAGTCGGCATCGAGTTCCAGTACGCGGGGGAAGTAGCCCAGCAGAAGATGTCGACAATCCACTTGGAATAGACACCCGTGAGCCAAGCATCGGCATCGTCACGCGAATCACCCGTAGTCATGAGGGTCGATGTGTCCTCGTCTATCCAGCTGCTGCAGGAAGTGAGAGGGGCTGTTGCGGCAAAACCGCAACACACTGTGGCAGCGAGGAGTATTTTTTTGATATTCTTGGTTTTCATAATTATCAATTATCAATTGTCCATTATCAATTATTAAAAGGTGAAGTTCACGCCCAAGGCAAAAGTACGGACACTGGGATAGGAGTAGCTGTCCACACCAGGGCAGGCAGGATTCTGGCCACCGGCATTCACATCGGGATCGAACCACGAGTATTTGGTGATGGTGAAGAGGTTATTGGCCGTCACAGAGACATTGATTTTCTCAATGCCTTTTAAGGGCTTCAGCCAGTCGTAACCCAGAGTGATGTACTTCATCTTCAGATACGAGCCATTCTCCACGTAGCGGTCGCTCTTCAGCCATGTGCGGGTGTAGCCAGCCGATGCACGGGGCCACTTAGCCGAGGCCGCCGTTTCGGGTGTCCAGCGCGAATTGTAGGCATCGACAGTGATATTACCCTCTTGACTCATCTTCATGTCCACGAGGTTGTAGTTCAGAATGTCGTTGCCCTGCGAGCCTTGTAGCATGAAGGAGAGCGAGAAGTTCTTCCACGACAGGTTGTTGGTGATGCCGTAGACGAAATCGGGATTGGTGTCGCCGATGATGGTACGGTCGTCACTGGTAATCTGCCCATCGCCGTTCAGGTCGCGGTACTTCACCTCACCGACATGTTTCAGGGCCTCAGCATCGCTCAGCGAGGCATACTCTTTGCGATCGCGAACCTCGGCAACATTGTCGAAGAAGCCTTCCTCCACATATCCAAAGAGCGTACCAATGGGACAACCGTTGCGTTGCAGGAACATCTGGTCGGCACCATTCCATAGGGCCGTGGCATACTGGTCACCGTCCAGCCCGCCTATCTTGTTACGGTTCAGGGAGAGGTTGGCCGACACGTTCCATTTCACTGGAGTATTGCGGAACACATCATAGATGAGTGTGAACTCCAGACCTTCGTTGGTCACATTGCCACTGTTGACCATCATCTGGGCATAGCCAGAGCTGTAAGGCACGGTGATATTCTGCAACAGGTCGCGCGTTTTCTTATAATAATAGTCAACGACAAACTGCAGGCGGTTATCCATAAAGCCGAAGTCAATACCGGCATTGAATTGCGCCGTGGTCTCCCACTTCAGATCAGGATTGGCCGGACCACGCCAGTCAATACCTGCCAGACCCGTCTCCAACGAACCGTTGTAAGGATACTTTGCTGAACCCAGCACGTTGGTCGTACGGAAAGCACCGATGCCCTGATTACCCGTCTCACCATAAGAAAGGCGGAATTTCAGGTTCGAAAAAATGTTGAGGTCCTGTATGAAGGTCTCGTCACTGGCACGCCAGGCAAAGGCTCCGCTGAGGAATGTCGCCCACTTATTGTTGGCGGCGAAACTCGACGAACCATCGGTACGGACACTTGCCGTGAAGAGATACTTATCCAATAATGTGTAGTTGACGCGGGCCAGGAATGACTCTAAGCTCTGCTGACTTTTGCTCGAAGAGATGACAGCACGATCCAATGCCTGGCTCATGTCAGCATCCTGGGCATAGTCGTTCAGGAAATTGGCGGCACTCATGGCAGTATTCTCGCCAATGCCACGCTCGAAGGTAATGCCTGCCACTGCATTTAGCCCATGAATGCCAAACTTCTTGTCGAAGGTAAGCAGCGATTCGGAAGTGAAACTCTTCCACACATTGGTGGCCTTGCCTGCCTTACCATTATTGGGCGTGCGACCTTCATAGGTGCGGCGGCTATAGTAGTTGTTGCGATGACCGTCGTTATAGCCCAGTCCCAGGTTCTGGCGGAACTTCAGGAAAGGCAGTATCTTTGCTTCCAGATAGCTGCTGCTAAACCACGATATCTGCTGCAGCTCGTCCTTCGACCCGTTGACATAACCAGAAGGATTGACTGAAAGCCAGTCGAGCTCTTCCAGTTGTGAGTCAGGACCATAGGTAGGAGGATAAATCAGTGCTGCACGGATAATGCCTGTATTTTCAGAGCCAGTACGCTGGAAGTTGGTAGTCGAGTTAGTGAAATAGCTGCTCGTACCCACCTCAAGCCAGTCTGTCAGATGGCGACCGATGGCCAAGCTGACGCCGTAACGCTTGAAGCCAGTATGATTGATAATACCATTCTGGTCGGTATAGTTGCCCGAGAACGAATACCAGCCATTCTGACTGCCACCGCTGACGCTGGCACCATATTCCTGCTGCCAGCCAGTACGGTAAACCTCATCCTGCCAGTCGGCGGTAGACAGCTCGTAAGTGCTCTTGCCTGACGGGTCGATATAGGTGCCAGGATGCATGAATTCCTCGGGCAGCGGATGGTAGGTACCCTGATTCAGTATCTGCTCGCCTGCCACGTAGGGGTAGCTCCACTCACCGCGATAAGGCAGGTCAGCCGTAATGCCGTCGTAGTAGCGCGACAGTTCCACCTGCTCATTACGGTACTTGGCATAGGTGACAGCATCGAGTGTTTTCACCTGCTTGCCTACGTTTTGTACAGACCATCTGGCAGTGAACTCCACCTTGGGCTTACCTTCACCCTGCTGACCTTTCTTGGTAGTGATGATGACTACGCCATTGGCACCACGCGAACCATAGATAGCCGTAGCGGAAGCATCCTTCAGCACCTCTATCTTCTCAATATCATTGGGATTGATCATGGCCAGCGGGTTGGTGGTCTGGTTGTTGCCATCATTGGCACCGCTCTTTGGCATTGGATCAGGATTGGTGTTGTAGGGCACTCCGTCGACAATGTAAAGGGGCTGCGAACTGGTGGTGAACGAGTTGGCGCCACGCACGGTAATACTGACACCAGCACCAGGGGCTCCATCACTCTGCTGCACCTGCACACCGGCAATCTTACCCTGCAAGCCATGAGCCAGGTCTGTGGCACCGCCTTTCATCAACTCATCATTCTTTATCTGAGTCATGGCACCCGTCAGGTCACGCTTCTTCATCGTACCATAACCCACGACCACCACTTCATCCATCAGAGCGACATCCTCCTGGAGCGTCACCTCGATGAACTCCTTTCCTTTCACGTTGACCACCTGAGTCTTATAACCCACCATCGACACTTGTACTATCACCTTGCCCTCAGGCAGAGTAAACTGAAAGTTGCCGTCAAGGTCGGTCACCGAACCGATACTGGTTCCAGGCACTTTGACGCTGGCTCCGATGAGCGTCTCGCCAGGCATGGCTCCATCCAGCACACGTCCTTTCAGCACCGTCTGTGCACTCATGCTGATGCTACCAGCCAGCAGCACCATACAAAGATAAATCCATTTTCGCATATAGTAAACCATTTTTTATATAATTGTATCATTGTGCAGTAACCAGTTCTATTCGTTTCAGTGTGAATCCAAGACCTGTAATAACCAGACCCGATGTCTTCAGATGGTCAAGCAATACAGCGTTGTCGAAGGTCAGCACAACATCGTTGCCGTCGAGCTTATACCAGACTGGCTCTGCCGCTCCCGTGATGTCGTGCCACTTACCACGGTTCTCACGAAATGACATCTGTGGGGTGTCGCAGTCTGGCAGCAGGTCGTAGCTGATGATGAGCACATCGTTCTCCGTACATTCCTGGAAGGGCTCAGCCGTCAGGCGCACATTGCCACTCCAGTCGTTAGGGAACACTTTCTCACCATGAAAGAGTTCGCCTGGTTCTAACTTGTATTCCTTCGGTGCACGCTGGGCCTGCGAGAGGTCTTCGCTGCGCTGTCCGACAAATTGCACGATGCCTATTTTCTCCAGACGGAAGCCAGTGCCACCGACACGCATGGCAACATTGTCGTTCATGCCCGAGAGTTGGAGCTTTAGCAGCGGCGTATCGTCGTTGATGTAGTAGGTGCATCCATTGGTACCGACGGGTAAACCGTCGGTCACGGGTTCGAGGGCATTCCACGTGAAGTCCATCAGTTTGGCGGCAGCACCTTCGCCTACCCTGCTGACATGCAGGCGCAGTGCATCGCCTACCTGTAGCGTACGGAGCACCTTGCCAGGGATCTCAGCCGAAGCACTCCAGTCGGGCTTCATCTGCACGGCAGGACCTTTCCACACTATTGTCTCCACAAACTCCTCGCCTGGAGTGAGTGTCACCCGCAGGATACGGTAGTCGTGACCAGCTATGTAGCAGCCACGCTCGCGTACCTTATTTAATATATCCTCGCTCAGCGTCATGCGGAAGGGACCGCCTACGTTGAAGCAACCATACTCGGGAGCGACGCCCTGCCAGTCCTTCGGATCCTGGAAGGCACCCTGTGCCGTGCGCTTGGCCTCATCGTTGTAGACGGTGACCACATCGCCAGGCTTGGCATTGAGGAAGTGCCGGGCCTCCAGCAGAATATTGTCCTTCCATCCTGCCCCAATGGTCTTGGGACCGAGGAGGATGGTGACTTCGTCACCCAAAGCCGACATACAGCCGATTGCACAGAGCACGCACAAAACCAATCTCTTCATAGTACGCCCTATTTAATGTTTTTCCACTCGTCCCTGTCTACCACTACGCCACTGCTGAAGGCATCCTGCCACCAGGTCTTACCGGCAAACTGATGCTCTTCGCTGTTGCCGGCATTGTAGTTATAGTCGTACCATGTCATGAACCATGACCAGCGCGAGCCTTGGTTCCATATCTTAGACCAAAGCGAGATGTGCACCTCGTCGCCATTGCCACACTCGGCCAGCGCAACGAGCTTCGTGGGATATTCATCAGTCAACTGGCTGAACTCTTTCATCAGCGGGTACATCAGCGCGGCATAGTTGTCACGGCCCACCACGTCGACCACATCGTCGCCAGGATACCACGACGAGTCGCCCATCTGCGAGTTCCACACCCAGATGAGATTGTTCAGCCCGTGATGGTTCACCAGCCGGTCGTACATCCATCGCCATAGTTTCTTATAGACCTCGGCACCCTTGGCACCCCACCAGAACCAAGCGCCGCCGCCCTCAAATTCGTAGGTATTGCCGGCAGCCTCATGCAGTGGTCGCCATATGACAGGGATGCCCATCTTCTGCATGGTCTTCAGGTAGCCCGCCACCTGGTCGAGGTCGTGGATGGCCTGCTTATTCTCTGTCGTGCCTGCTTCGTACACCTTGGATGGGTCGAACGACGTCTCACCAGGCTTAGTACCAGGCGAGCAGGTCATGTTCGTGCCATTGTTGGCCTTCACCTGCCAGTGCCACATACAACCTACCACGCCACCGTTGCGATGCCAGGTGCTGACGGGTGTCATGTCTGAGTAGTCGAGCCAGCCCTGTTTGTTGACATCCTTCGAGGCATGGATATTGATGAAGTCGAACACATTGATGACCGGCCACTTGCCAGTCCATTCGTGTACGTTCTCAGCCTCTTTCACGTTCCAGTCTACATTAGCAACCACACCGCTCAGGGTCTTCTGCCCATAGAGTGAGCGCAGTCGCTGATACAACTGCTGAGCCTCGGCCGTAGCGTTAGGGTTTACCAGTGTGGGGCTCACCTTATCATTGAACCCGTTATTGACAGGCTTCGCCACCTCCTCCGTCTCTGCCTTTGTGCATGCCACGACAGCTGCCAGCAGGGCCATCATCAGGAATCTCTTCATATACTTCATTGTTTTAAGATATTACATCAGTTAGGTTTTCGGATGCAAAGATACTATGAACTCACGACATAGACTGACACTTTTTTATCATATTCTGGCACTTTTATGAAAAAGTGTCGGCATCAGCCTCTGCCAATGTCGACACTTCCCTAAAACTACTAACTAACTTGCCTATGAACAAACTTTTTACCTTAGTCCTCATCCCAGATGCTGTGGGTCTGACGTGAGAGGTCGGTCATGGTGTTCTCATCGTAGTTCTCGTTCATGACGGTTACGGTCTCACTGCCGCTCATCAGGTTCTGTTCCAATGCGACCACATGCAGTTCAGCATTGGGATGGATATATGTCTTTTTCATTATCTTCAATGTTTTTATTTGGTCCAACATTTTAGTTTCACTTATTTCACCATGACTTTCTTGCCATTCACGATGTAGAGGCCCTTAGTGGGAGTCTTTACTTGGCGGCCCTGCAGGTCGTAGTAGCCAGAGGCAGCGGGTTGCGATGGCATCACAACAGACTCAACACCTGTCGTCGTATCGTCGTCGAAGACCAGGGCTACGCGAGCAGCCGCTGATGCGGGAGCGATGTCCTCCGTCGTTTCGAGGTAAGCCTTCTTGGCACCCAACGTATGGTCATCAGTCAGTTTGTAGAAGCCGATGTAGCCATCTTTATCCTTGGCGAAGATGTAGTGGAATGTATCAGAGGTGCTTTTAGTGACAGTACCTTCTCCCACCTGCTGTTTCAGATAGTTAGGATCCGGATAAGAAGCATTTTCCTGTGCTGTCACAGGCACGGTATATGTACCTGCACTACCTTTCAGAATATAACCCTGCCAACTCCAAGTCGTGGTCGCAGCAGTCAGTTTCACTGAACCCTTTGCTACCTGAGAAGCATAATATGGTGTGATACCCGTACCCGAGAAATCAAGATGTTTTGCACTGCTGAAAGTAGCAATACCATCCTTACCAATAGTCACGGACACGGCGTCATAACTGTCGGCATAAGTCAGCAACTTGACGGAGTTCAGCGTGAACTGGTCACCTTTGATAGAGAAACCACCCGTCTGAATCTTGGTCAAGACATCAATAGTCTCTATCTCATAATCGAAGACCGTAACCGAATTCTTTTGCTTCGATGCAGCCACAGCATCAACCAGATTATTACCGCTACCATCCATCAAGTGGAACTGCACCCAAGGCCAGTCCGTATCATCATCCTTATAAGCAGTATACTGAATGCGAATCACATCACCTATCTTGGCACCACTCTGTGCAGCAAATGTCTTAGCATCCCAACTTGCTGTCCAATTAGCATCAAGCAACTCTTGTTCACCTGTAGGAACTAATACTCTTATTAACATGATCTTCTTAATAGTACTGTTTTCACCTTTATATATATAGACATTCTTTCCTGATAAGGCTGTTATATCGGCATCGGTCAGCGTGAAGTCTTTATACGTCTCACCACCATTTACCCAAGGCCACTGATCATTAATTGACGGAATAGTCGTTTCACTCCAATCAGGGGCGCCCTTGTACACAATCTTGAAATTAGCGCCACCTGCGGGCACTGTCACATAAACTCGAAGAATGTCACCTGCCTTAAACGTTGCCACAGTCTCAGCATTCAGCTCAACACCATCACTATAGGTACCCTCCCACAGTGTAGTCTCTACCGTCTTGGCATTCACGGCCATTGCGGCTACTAATGCCAACATCAAAGTAATAACTTTTTTCATACGCTTTAATTTATTTAATAATGTAATAGTTAAGAAATTGTCGGTTTCGATTTCGGGGGCAAAGGTACGGCAAAAAAGTATCAGCGGCATACTCTTTTTTTGCAGATACTAACACTTTTCGGAAAAGGGATAAAAAAAAGACATCCTATCGGATGCCTTTTGACTCATAGAATGATTTTTGTCTTGCAGTACTTCTCGCGGAATTCCGTGGGGTTGCAGCCTTTGCGCTTGCGGAAGAGGCGGTTGAAGTTGCTCAGGGTATTAAAACCGCAGCAGTAGCATATCTCAGCCACAGAGTCGCTGGTGTCTACCAGTCGGCGGGCTGCGAAGCCCAGTCGTACATCAACGATATACTCTGCCAGATTCTTGCCAGTACGCAGCTTGAAGAAACGGCTGAAGGCCGATGGCGTCATGCCTACGAGGTCAGCCAACTGGCTCAGCCGCAGATCGTCCTTGTAGTGGTTTTCTATATAGCTCTTCACCTTGAGCACACGGCGCGAGTCGCTCTCGACATCGACCTTAGCAAAGGCCGACGATGCCAACTCGCGAGCATCGTCAAACCTCGACAGTTCATAGAGTATGGAAAAAAGCTCTTGTACGCCAAGGAATCCCTCCTTAATTTTTGACAGTCCTATGATACGTGGATACACCTGCATGATAGCTGGCATAGGGAAGGCCAGCCCTTTCTTGGCACGCATCAGCATTTTGTAGATGCTGCTGTAGGGGTTGGTCTTGAAGGGTGACTGTTCGTCCTCAAAGTTCAGGCGGAACTGTATGGTCACCTCGTGTATGTCTTCGCTGTGACATTCATGCTGCTCCCACACGTGTTCCAGTTGGGGACTGGTGATGAGCACCAAATCATAGTCGCCTATCACTTCGCTGCTGTCGCCCATGACACGCCGGCAGCCTGCCGCATGCTCCACGAAGTTGAGTTCGATGAGTTCGTGGCAGTGTATGGGATAGGTGAACTCCTTCTTATGTCGGTCGGCCACGTACATGAAGTCGTGCTCGTCGAGTGGAGTTATTTCGTGCAAGACCTTAGTTTCCATGTCAGTGTTGTTGTGTTAGTATGCTTTTGCTTTCTCTTCGTACCAGGCTTTCAGCACGTAGAAGGCTTTCTTCTTCTGACCGCCGTCGGAGTAGAGGCCCTTGCGGTTGTAGTAGTCCTGGATGCCGTTGAGGACGCGGCGGGGTGAGCGGAAGTCCTTCAGAATCCATGGCGTGGTGCCTGCCAGACCTTCTATCTTGTCGAGCATGGCCACGTTCTGCCGGTAGAGGTTCTCCTGGAACTCCTCGGTCCAGCGCTGGTTCTTGTCGCCATGCAGGCCGTAGAGGGCGCCTCCGCCAAACTCGCTGATGATGACAGGCTTCTCGTAGGGCACCTCCCACGTCATCTTAGGTGCATCGTTGACGTCGCGATACCATCCGATGTACTGGTTGAACGACACGACATCAACATATTCGTGCATATTGTCCTGCAGGCGGTTGTGGTAGTTGGAGGCCGACGTCACCTCCATAGCCATGGAGATGAGACGGGTGTCGTCCAGCTGACGGGCATACTTGGCCAGCGTGCCCAGGAAGCGGTCGCGCTCGGCAGAATGGGGTGTCTCGTTGGCTATCGACCAGATGATGACGTTAGCGCGGTTCTGGTCGCGAAGAATCATGTCGGTCAGCTGTCGGCGAGCATTGTCGAGAGTCTTCTGGTTGGTCCATGCGATGGTCCAATAGACGGGTATCTCACTCCATACGAGGATGCCGCGACGCTCAGCCTCGCGCACCATATACTCATTATGAGGATAGTGGGCCAGTCGTACATAGTTGCACCCCAGCTCCTGTGCCCAGTCCAACAGCGTGCAGGCATCCTGCAACGAGTTGGCGCGTCCGCCACCGTTAGGCTTCTCTTCGTGGATGCTGATGCCACGCAGGAAGATGGGCTTGCCATTGAGCAGTATCTGACGTCCACGCGCCTCGATGGTACGGAAGCCGATGCTGTCTACCAGCGTCTCGCTGTCGAGCGTCAGTTCCACGCGGTAGAGTTTGGGATTCTCAGGCGACCAGAGGGTCAACTTGGAATTGAGAATTGAGAATTGAGAATTGACGATGCCGCTGGTGTCAGTCGTCAACGTCTGCTTCACCTTCAGCTCAGGAATGCTGAGTATCACCTCTCGGCCGGCCTCTTTCCGGTTCAGACAGAGCGAGAAGTCTATCTGACGCTTCTTGGCCTTGGCATCGGCGGTGCGCTGCAGCTTCAGGCAGTAGTTCTCGATATAGGTGGGAGCCACGTCGACGAGCAGCACGTCGCGGGTGATGCCGCCATAGTTCCACCAGTCGAATATCTGGGTGGGCACATTGTCGGCATGACGCTTGTTGTCCACCTTCACGATGACGAAGTTCTCGCCGTCGCGCAGCTGGTCGGTGACGTCGGCATTGAAGGGCGTGAAGCCTCCGATGTGGTGGGCCACCTTCTTGCCGTTGACGTAGACATGGGCATCGTAGTTGACAGCTCCGAAGTAGAGCAGCGTGCGACGACCCTCACGCTTCTGATACTGGAACGAGCGTTTGAACCACACGGTGCCTTCGTAGAAGAAGAGTCGCTCGTCGCGGGTGTTCCAGTCTGAAGGGATAGCCATGACAGGAGCCTTGTCGAAGTCGTACTCTATCAGGTCTTCAGGGCGCTTGGGCTTGGCGTTGACAAAGAAGCCCCAGCTCATGGGTTTCATACGATAGTCATAATAGCCCTCTTCCTGTACATCGACGATGTAGTTCCAGTCGCCATTGAGCGAAGTGATGTGACGGGCATAGACATTGGCCACCAGTGGGGCCTCGGCTGCGCTGGCCGACAGGGCGGTCAGCAGGGTAATGGTCAGTAATGATAGTAGTCGTTTCATATTGTTTTTGATTTTTCAGGCGGTAGAACCGCCTGACACTGTTTATTATTATGACAGGGGGGTGGTGGCTGCTTGCAGCCAGAGGCACTCGTCGTCGCTGAGATATGGCGACAGGCGGTCGTAGACCATGCGGTGATAGTCGTTCAGCCACTGGCGCTCTTCATCGGTGAGCATCGACACGTCGATGGGACGCTTGTCGATGGGACAGAGCGTCAGGGGTTCGAACTGCAGGAACTCACCAAATTCGCTCTTCATATAGGGGACAATGAGCAGCGTGTTCTCAATACGCACGCCGAAACGGCCTTCCAGGTAGATGCCAGGTTCGTCGGTGACGGTCATGCCAGCCACCAAGGGAGCCGGTTTCCACTCCATGCGTATCTGGTGGGGACCCTCATGTACATTGAGGAACGAGCCTACGCCGTGACCCGTGCCGTGCATGTAGTGCAGCCCTTCGCGCCACATGGCCTGCTTGGCCAGCACGTCGAGCTGGGTACCACTGATGCCTGAAGGGAACTTAGCCATCTCTATCTGGATATGACCTTTCAGCACCAACGTGTAGACATGACGCATCTCGTCGGTGAGAGGACCGAGGGCGATGGTACGGGTGATGTCGGTGGTACCGTCGAGATACTGAGCACCACTGTCGAGCAACAGCAGTCCTTCGGGCTGCAGGGGGACGTCAGTCTCGGGAGTCGCTTCATAGTGGACAATGGCACCATGAGCACCATAGGCTGCAATGGTGTCGAAAGAGATATCCTTGAACAAAGGCTGCTCGGCACGCAGGGCCGTCAGTTTTCTATCGACAGTGATTTCAGAGAGTGTGGAGAGTGGAGAGTTTGCTACCGCCTTTGTTCCAAATTCAGTCTCAAGCCATTTCAAAAATTTTACCATTGCGATGCCGTCTTTCAGCATCGCACGCCTAAAACCCGCCTGTTCGGTGGCATTCTTGACGGTCTTCATGCGCTTCACAGGTGACTCTTCCTCCACCTTCCGGCGCCCACATATATTAAATAAGGTGTAGTTCACCTCCTGCGGATCCATCAGAATGTTGTACTCGAAGTAGTCCTTCAGACCTTGACGCACGTGCTCATAGTCATCGACACCTACCCCTTCTTCCTTCAGGTAGCTGACGACGTCGGGCGACATTTTGCGCCGGTCGACGTAGAGTGTAGCCCGCTGACTGTCGATGAGCAGATAGCTGACGACGACGGGGTTGCAGTGAACATCATCGCCACGCAGGTTGAGTGTCCAGGCGATGTCATCGAGCGAGGCCATCAACATGCCGTCAGCATGCTTCTGCCGCAGGGCACGACGCACCCGCTGCAGTTTCTCACGGGCCGGTTCACCGGCATATTCCAACGGCAGGACATAGGCAGGTGCCTGTGGCACAGGCGGCCGGCCGGTCCAAATCTCGCGCAGCGCATCCAGATTGGTGCGCAGCGTATAGCCCCCATGACGGCGCAGCTCGGCAATGAGTTCGCGCACATCGGCCGTGGACATGACAGTCCCGTCCACAGCAACCTCGGTAGAGGTCCCGCTCCCTACCTCCGAGTTTATCCATTCCGCGATGGTCGGCGTGCCTGGCATCTTCAGCCTCATCAGCTGAAACTCGGTGTCATGCAACTGCTCCTCTGCCGCAATGAAATAGCGCGAGTCTGTCCATAAGGCAGCGGCATCCATCGTCACCACGGCCGTACCTGCCGACCCGTTGAAGCCCGATATCCACTCGCGACCTTTCCAGTGGTCAGCCACATACTCACTCTGATGAGGGTCGGTGCTGGGAAAGATAAAAGCCGCCAAATGCTCTCGTCGCATCACCTCGCGCAGAGCATGCAGCCGTTCTGCTATCTGATTGTTCATTTCACCTTAATTATATTTATAGTCAGTTGTCAATGGTATTTGTCATTTCGAGGTTACAAAGATACAAATAAAATTGAAAATT
>JAFUSV010000166.1 GCA_017467565.1 Prevotella sp. | reverse complement strand
TTAAAAGGTACAAAAAAATATTAAATATTAATTATTAAATATTAAAGATTTTATTTATTTTAACTTATTTTTAGGACTAAGTGGGGACAATATGAGAGAAAATGAGTAATTTTGCACCGAAATAAAAACGACGCAACGCACATGGATGTCACCGAATACATTCAACTGAAAGCCTTCACCCGAATGGACGGAGCCCTGCTGGCCGTACTGTGGACAGCCAGTTTCGCATGCTATGTGGGGGGACTTTCTCAGCCCGAACTGGGCTTGCTGGCTGTCATACTGGCCGTGATCACACCATTCTTCGTAGCCCGACGACTGAAGAAGTTTCGCGACGGCGGACTTGACGGCATCATCTCCTTCCGCAGGGGATGGGCCTACGCCATGCTCACCTTCTTCTATGCCAGCCTGCTCTTTGCCGCCGTCCACTTCGTGTACTTCAGCTATCTGGATCATGGCTATTTCTTTGCCACGCTCACCAGGATGATGTCGTCACCCGAGAATGCACAGGTCATAGGCAAGGACATGCTGGGCGCTGTCACTGAGAGCCTGCAGATGGCAGGCAGGATGCGGCCTATCGACCTGGCTCTCAACATCATGATGAGCAACCTGCTGGTAGGTTTCATACTCAGCTTCCCTGTGGCTGCCGTCATGAAGCGGCAAGTCAGCATCAGACAATAATCATAAAAAAAACGAAATAACACCGTGGATATATCAGTAGTAATACCTCTTTATAATGAGGAAGAGTCCATACCCGAACTCTTTGCGTGGATAGAACGTGTGATGGACGAGCACAAGTTCTCGTACGAAGTCATCTTTATCAGCGACGGCTCTACCGACCGCTCGTGGGACATCATCACGGAGCTGAAAGCTAAGTCGCAGCACGTCAAAGGCATCAAGTTCCGCCGTAACTACGGCAAGAGTCCCGCCCTCTACTGCGGCTTTGCCGAGGCTCAGGGCGACGTGGTCATCACCATGGATGCCGACCTGCAGGACTCGCCCGACGAGATTCCAGAGCTCTACCGCATGATCAAGGAAGACGGCTACGACCTGGTGTCAGGCTACAAGCAGAAACGCTACGACCCGCTGTCGAAGACGCTGCCCACCAAGCTCTTCAACGCCACGGCCCGCAAGGTCAGCGGCATCAAGAACCTGCACGACTTCAACTGTGGCCTGAAGGCCTACCGCAAGGAGGTGGTCAAGAACATCGAGGTCTATGGCGAGATGCACCGCTACATACCCTATCTGGCCAAGAATGCCGGCTTCTCGAAGATTGGCGAGAAGGTGGTGCACCATCAGGCCCGTAAGTACGGCGAGTCGAAGTTCATGGGGTGGAACCGTTTTGTCAACGGCTATCTCGACCTGCTGACGCTGTGGTTCCTCTCTACCTTCGGCAAGAAGCCCATGCACGTATTCGGTTTCTTAGGTTCGCTGATGTTCTTCATCGGTTTCGTGGCTGTGATCATCATGGGCATCCTGAAGCTGGCTGGCACTATCTACATCACCAGCTCGCCCCTGTTCTACATCGCGCTCACCACCATGGTACTGGGCACCCAGCTCTTCATGGCCGGATTCTTAGGCGACCTCATCAGCCGCTCGTCGGCTAATCGGAACGACTATCAGATAGAAGAAAAGATATAGGCCCACCCCCTACCCCTCCCCAAGGGAGGGGGGATTCTTATTAGGTTTGAAGTTATAATGAGAGTATTTCATATTATATATAATAAGGTGAAGGCATACCTATCTGAACTCCCATCCCTTGGGGAGGGGTTGGGTGTGGGTGCTCTTTTCCTTGTACAGGTGTTGGGGATTGGCCTATACACTTCCTGTTCATCAATAGAATGTCCGGTAGATAACACCGTGGAGCTGCGCTATGCCGTGCCCGACACGCTGAAGGACACACTCTACGTGTGGACCGAACGGGAGGACGGCAGCGACACGCTGGTGTTCAACCAGGGCTACAACCTGACGTCGTTTGCACTACCCATCAGCTACCAGCACCCGGAGGACATCTTTATCTTCTGCATAGCCGACACTCTCGGACAGGCCACCTACGATACGGTGCATGTCGAGAAGATAGACTTTCCACACTTCGAGTCGGTAGATTGCGGCTCACACTTCTTCCACAACCTGACCAACGTCAGATATACCACCAACGGTATTGACTATGTGAACATCAACAATCCCAACGTCAACTATGATCCGAACATCTACCATCTCAACATCGGTTTCAAGAATCGCTATTAGCCTGCTGCTCCTGCTATATGCCGGCAACATGCGGGCTCAGGGATTCTTCAAGTTGGAACGCGACTCGGTGCCCATGTTCCAGGGCTTCGCCGTGTCGTTCGATGTTGTAGGTGCCGCCATGATGCTGGTGAGCGACTATGGACAATACGAGGGAGCACTGCGGGTGAACCTGCACAACCAGTATTTCCCCACGGTGGAGATAGGCTATGGCAAGGCCAATCATAACGGCGAAGAGGACATCAGCATCAACTACCACACGAAGGCACCCTACTTCCGCGTGGGTTGCGATGTCAACATCATGAAGCGCAAACATACGGGCAACCGCATCTTTGCAGGACTGCGCTATGCCTATACTAACTATAAGGTAGACATCGACCGACCCACGTTTGACGACCCCACATGGCAGTGGGACGTCAACTACGGCGTCAAGGGCGAGAAATGCTATCAGCACTGGGCCGAAGTGCTCTTTGGTATCGATGCCAAGGTAGCTGGACCTCTGCATCTGGGATGGAGCGTACGCTACCGTCAGCGGCTGGCTCACAAGGACGGCACAATGGGCAAGACGTGGTACGTGCCCGGCTACGGCACCCAGAACAGCAACAAGCTGGGCGTCACGTTCAATGTGACTGTTGATATTTGAAGTTTGAAATTTGAAGTTTATGGATAAGGAGAAGAAACACAGGCTGAAGTTGATGTGGCAAGGCATATTCCTGGCCCTGCTCATCATTGGCACCATCTTTATTGCACGGCAAAAGAATGGGGCTGACCCCAAAC
>JAFUSV010000165.1 GCA_017467565.1 Prevotella sp. | reverse complement strand
CAAAGTCGGAGTTCATTGAATGCAATTTGTAGCAGAACGTAGAATTGAGAACGGTCTCCAAATCGTAACCCCATTTTTCCTCAATTCCCCAAACTGCCTTTATATAAAGAAATCCTGCAATTTATTACAAAGTTACAAAAAGTCGAGCGCAAAACAAAAGAATTTATTCTTTTTTTTGCCGAGACGAAGTAACTTCGCGCTCGAATGAGCGCAATGCTACAAAAAGTCGAGAGCAAAACAAAAGAATTTATTCTTTTTTTGCCGAGACGAAGTAACTTCGCGCACGAATGAGCGCAAAGTTGCGTAAAAATGAGAATACAAAAACTTTTTTAGCCTGCTTCAGGGTCCAATATAGCCTGCTTTGCTTCAAGACCAGACGTCCGCACTGGTTGTTCGGACGGTTCGCACAAATTGTGCGGAGGCTCCGCACAAACAGTTTCAAAACTTCGCTTTGATTTTGAAACTGGTTACGTCATGCTGCCATACCAATTGGCGTAACTCAGTTTCTGACTACAAAGTTACAAAATAATGTGCAAAACACCAAATTTCTTGCTTATTTTTGATTGTTTTTTGCCACTTTTTATCTCCTTTTTTTCCATTTTCCTGTTTTACCTGTCATCTGTCACCCTATCTGTCACCACTTAACAAATTGATTTGCAATTTGATAGATAAAGGTGACAGATAAAACGCCAATATTAAAAATCTTATGTGGAGACACTCGAAGTGGCGGGTCCACTAAAGATGGGTGCAAAGCCCCAAAGTAAATGTCAGCAGAAACCGCTACATGGCGTGGGTGAGTTCCACGGAGGGTTAAAAAAATAGAAAAAGTGGAGCTATACGGCCTTGACGTTCCTTTTTCTTGGATATTATTCGTATATTTGCACAATAAAACAAACAATCAAATAACAAAAAAATGCTTATGAAGAAAATTTCCTTTTTGCTTGCGTTCCTGCTGGCTTTAGCTGGTGGGACGACCGCGTGGGCAGGAACGTTGACAGAGAACTTTGACGACCTGCAGAGACTCGATGCCAATGGAAACGTTCTTACGTCAAATTGGTCGTACGGATATAGCCTGTCCAACGGGTGGCTTGTTTCGCCTTCTGCAAATGCTATCAGTGCATCCAAGACCATGCACTATGGTATCGCTGCTGGCGGGTATGAAGGCAATGCGTTATGGTCAGGTTATGGCTCGTCCAATTCATACTACATGGTCATTCCGACGGTTCTGACCGGAGAAATCAAATTCAAGGCCTACAAGAATACAACGACGAAGACACCGTACGTCAAGTTCTTCGAGGTGACTGAAGAGGGCGGCGTCTACACAGTCACAAGCACTCAGCTGGGTGAAACTGTGACTCCTGCTTCTGCCTCGTGGGAAGACTATAGTGTCAATATCGGTGATGAAGGAAAGTTAGTAGCTATCAACATGGTGTTCTGTGGTATCGACAATTTTGAGGCGGAAACCTTCGAGGAGACAGGTGCCATAGCCAAGCCTACGGCATTCACGGTCGGCGACGTGACCTTCAACTCGGCCGTGTTGAGCTGGACGGCCGGTGGCGAGGAGACAGCCTGGCAACTGGTGTACGACACGGATGCCGACTTCGACAAAGATGCTGCCACACCTCTGGATGTCACTGAGAACCCCTACACGCTGACAGGGCTGGCCGACGGTACAACGTACTATGCCTACCTGCGTGCCAAGACGGGTGACGAGGTGAGCGCATGGACATCGAAGCTCAGCTTCACCACACCAGAGCAGTTCCCACGACCCACTGACTTTGCTCATACCGACCATACGGCCACCACGGCTACATTTACATGGACGGCAGGCAGCACCGAGACGGCTTGGCAGATCAGCTATGCTACGGCCGAGGGCTTTGACCCCGACACCGAGGGCACCATCGTCGACGTGACTACCAATCCGGCAACACTCGAGGGACTGACGGCCGAGACCAGCTACTATGCCTGCATACGTGCCAACTATGGCGGCAGCTACAGCGCCTGGACCGACAAGGTCAGCTTCAAGCCGACGGCTATGACTGAGCTGACGCTGAACGACGATACACGGACGAATATGAACGTGCCCATCAACGGGTCGTATGTCGATTCCGAAGGCACGATGAGCCAGTTTATCATCCCTGCCACCAGCTTGACGTCCATCGACGGCCGTCAGATTACGCAGATGACCTTCTACGGCAACAATGACAGGGCATGGAACGCCAAGTACAAGGTGTACCTGCAGGAGGTGACTGAGACCACCTTCAGCGACAACGTGTGCGACTGTACGGGCATGGAAGAGGTGGCCGAGGCTACGGTCAACGTGGTGGACGGCAAGATGGTCATCGAGCTGGATACTCCCTACGAATATGGCGGCTCCAACCTGATGGTAGGTTTCAAGCTGTCTGCTACAGGCACTTACAGCAGCATCTCGTGGTACGGCACGTCGACAGGTGCCAACACAGCCAGATACGGCTACAACGGATGGAGCGGCGTGACCAACGAGTTTGCATCGTTCCTGCCCAAGGTGACCATTGGCTCGATACCGGGTTCGGGTATTCCCCGTCCCAAGATGGTGGTCACACAGCCCGAAAGCCTCGACTTCGGCATCATCGCCGAGCCTGCTACTAAAACCTTCACCATCGCCAATACGGGCAAGGCTAAGCTGGAGGGTATCACCGTCGTCTCGTCGAATGCTGCATTCACGGTGACCGGTGCTCCCGCTACACTCGAAGTGGGCGCGACGGCCGAGGTGACCGTCACCATGGCCACGGCTACCAAGGGAAGCCTGACGACGGACATCACCGTCAAGGGTACGGACGTGAAGGACGTGAAGTTCACGCTGAAGGGCTTCGTGCTGCCCGAGGGCATGCCCGTCGTCGACTTCAACGACAATCAGTTGCCTGCCCGTTGGGAGAATACCGGATGGACCTTCTCGGGCGGTGCTGCCTATGCTGGCTACAGCAGCATGTCTAACCGTTTCAAGATGACCACCCCGAAGGTGGTGGTGAGCGAGGGCGACTACATCGTCATCAAGGCTAAGCTGGACAACTCCTCTTCTATATATTATGTCACTGTCAGGGGCTCCAGCGACAATGGCGAGACATGGACTGCCTATACCAAGCGTCTGGGCAACGACATCCTCGGAACGGACTATACGGCGGTGGTACTCGACGATGTGCCCGCCACGGTCAACAAGTTGCAGTTCGAGGGTTACTATGTCACTATCGACGAGATATGGGGCATCAACTATGGTGCTGAGCTGGCTGTCACTCTGGGTGAGGAGACTGTGACCTCGCCAGCTACCTACGATTTCGGCACTTGTCCTACGGATGCTACCATCACGTATCATTTTGACAATGCCAGCGGAGTGGGTTCGGTCGAGGTGATCAACGTGGAAATCACTGGCGACGGCGCTGCTGCCTACTCGACTAACTGGACGGCAGGTGTGGCGGTGCCCTTCGACCTGGTCATCACACGTACTTACGATGCTAACCGCACGGAGCCTACGGATGCCGTGGTCACTGTCACCACGACCGTGGGAACATTTGTCATCAACCTCACTGGCAAGGATCGCGTGGCCAACCAGCCTGAACTGGCTGTCTCGGCTACTACCCTCGACTTCGGTAAGGTCACGGCCGATGCCGTGGAGACCATCACCGTTACCAATGCCGGTACGGGCGTGATGGCTGTCAACATCGTTTCAGACAATGAGGTATTCGTCGTCTCAGATGCTACCTTAGAGGAAATCGGAGCCGGCGAGTCCAAGGAATTCACTGTGACCTTCAAGTATTCGACTGACTATGGCAAGAAGACAGCCAACATCACCGTGACACCTACGTATGATGCTGAGGCTGCTGTCATCATCGCAGCTACGGCCAAGGCTATGGATCCCAATGTGTGGAGCGAGAGCTTCGATGAGAACACGCTGCCTACGGGATGGGATGCCGGTGCCAACTGGACTGTCACTGACCATCTGGCCAAGGCTTCATGGAGTATGAGCAGCACTAACTATCTGACCACTCCGACACTGGCCGTCAGCGGTGCCGACGATGAACTGACCTTCGACTATAAGGCAACGGCTAACTATGTCAGCATCAAGATTCAGATGTCTAAGGACGGCGCTGCCTTTGCTGACTATAAGACCATCTCGGCCGACAGGATGGATGCTCCTCTGACATATACCATCAGCGGCCTTGAGGCTGGCACCTACCAGTTCCGCTTTGCCAACGATGACTATGAACTCGACAACTTCGAGGGCTTCAAACTCAGTCTGGCCGACCATATCGTCACTATCGCCGGCAGCTCTATTCCCGAGTCTTCGGCATGGAGCACCACGATGAAGGAGGGACGTAGCTTTGAGGCTACCGTCACTGTGAAGGAGAGTCGTGGCGTCGACGAGAACTTCACAGCTAAGGTCTACATGGGCGAGAACGTCATTGGCGAGACGGCCGATGTCGTCGAGGCTAACAGCTCTAAGACGGTGACCATCGTCTGTGTGCCTAATGCTACATCGTCTACTGGCATCGACATGCATATCGAAGTGGAGTATGCAGGTGGTACGCTCAGCACTGACCCCGTCACTCGCTACGTCAATGCACAGACCTACCTGACGCTCGACCAGACTTCTACTGAGGCCATCACGGCTGGTACGTATGACAACGTCACGCTCAACCGTCCGTTCATCGCCGGATTCAGCACCGTATGTCTGCCCTTCGCCATCAGCGACGTGGAGGCTTTCTTCGGTGTCGGTGCCAAGGCTTACACCTTCGACAGCTATAGCGAGGGCGTGCTCAACTTCAAGTCTGTGGCCACGATGGATGCCAGCTATCCCTACGTGATATGGCTCCCCGAGGCTATCACCGAGCCTGTCATCCTGACTGACGTCACGATAGCTTCGGTCGATACGGAGGCATTCTATACGCGTGTCGACGGCTCGTACTTCCGCGGTACATACGTGCCCACTGAGGCTGGTGCACTCGAGAACATGTACCTGATGAACAGCAAGGGTGAAGTCAACATGGCTGCAGCCACGGCTACCATCAAGGGATTCCGTGCCTACCTGGAACTGCAGGGTGATGCGCCTACACAGGTCACCTTCGACGGTGCTGACGTGGCTACTGGCATCGAGGGTATCAAGATGCAGAATGTCATGGAGGGCGCCTACAACATGCAGGGTCAGAAGGTCGTCAAGGCCGCCAAGGGACTCTACATCATCAATGGCAAGAAGGTCGTCGTGAAATGAGCGGCGACAGCGCATAAAGAAAGGAGGGCATCACAACGATGCCCTCCTTTCTTTTATCTTTTTGTCGTTATCTCGTTATGACGTTATGACGTTATTACGAGATGACGTCATGACGAGCTAAAAAATCTTACAGCAGGTTATTGCGCTCGATGTCCTTGAAGTAGCGGTAGGTGCCCACCTTCAGTTCGTCGCAGGCTGCATCGTCGGCAACGATGATGCCGTGCTGGTGCATCTGCAGGGCCGAGATGGTCCACATGTGGTTGACGCTGCCTTCGACAGCTGCCTGCAGGGCGCGGCACTTGGCGTGTCCGTTCACCAGGATCATCACTTCCTTGGCAGCCATCACGGTACCTACACCGACGGTCAGGGCCGTCTTGGGAACCTTGTTGATGTCGTTGTCGAAGAAGCGGCTGTTAGCTATGATGGTATCTGTGGTCAGTGTCTTCTGACGTGTGCGGCTGGTCAGGCTGGAGCCAGGCTCGTTGAAAGCAATGTGACCGTCGGGGCCAATGCCGCCGAGGAACAGGTCGATGCCGCCGGCTTCCTCTATCATCTGCTCGTAGTGGGCGCACTCAGCTGCCAGGTCCTTGGCATTGCCGTTCAGGATGTGGATGTTCTCCTTAGGGCAGTCGATGTGATTGAACAGGTTGGTGAACATGAACGAGTGGTAGCTCTCGGGATGATCCTCGGGCAGACCTACATATTCGTCCATATTGAATGTCAGGACATGCTTGAACGATACACGTCCCTCCTGGTAGGCCCTCACCAGACCACGATACATGCCGATGGGCGATGAGCCGGTAGGCAATCCAAGTACGAAAGGTTTCTCAGCTGTCGGTTTTGCAGCGTTGATTTTCTCAACTACGTAATTTGCTGCCCACTGTGACATCAAATCATAGTTCGGTTCAATAATAACTCTCATAATTGTTGTTGGTTTGTGTTAATAAAAATAATACGTTTTCTATGCTTTTATAACGCGATTATCGCGAAAATATTTTTTTGACTTGCCCGTTTTTTTCTCTGACGATAAGTAGAGAGTTGGCTTTTGAGGCACGGCTGTCGGCAGTCACCCTGCGACCTTGCAGGTCGTAGACCTCGCGGATGCCGTCGGTAGTCTGTGTGCTGGCATCGCTGATGCCTACTGAGGTGTTGCCACCCATGAAGTCAAATGATACCAGTCCGTCGCTGCTCATGGTAATGTTAGTGATGGACTTGCCCAGCAGCTTGCTGCCGTCGGTATTGGTATTGTACATGGTTGCGGCGGGGGTCGATTCGTCGGTCAGCGTATTGTTGCTGTTAGCATCTTCTGCCCAGGGATAGGCCGACGTGCTGAGATGACGGTTATGCAGGCGCGGTGTCTCGACATAGGTGCCGAAGCCTTTCTCCTTTATCAGGTCTTCCCAATCATTGTAGTCGCGGTTATCGGCATGCACCAGGTCGAAGCGGAAATGCTTGGCGTTATTGTTGACTCTGTTGCCCATCCACTCCGTAGCATCGTAGTCCACGTGGTAGATGACCAGTCCGCGTCCGGGTATGCCTTTGTCCCATCCTATGAACTGTCTGTTCTCCAGCAGCAGGTATTCGTTGTCGGTATGCTTCACGATGTAGGCTTTGCCACCTTCCGACAAGGGTTTCATGTCTTTGATGGTGACAGGCTCATCGAGTTCCTCGGGTGTCAGCCACCCCAAGAGCATCTTTTCCAAAGCCGTCATATTACATGGGCACCACCCCCAGTTGGTGAAGTTCCCGCCGTCCATCAGGTCCCATTCGTCAGCGACAGAGGCGTAGCCATTGCTCGTAGTCGGATAGATGTCGGGCAGACCCAGAGAGTGGGTGAATTCATGGCAGATGGTACCTATGCCGTAGGTGTTGAAGTTCAGCCATAGCTCGCCACTGCAGCTGTAGGCACTGATCTTCGTGCCTTTCTTGTCGGTGACGGTGGTATGTGTCGACGTGTTGGGCCAGATGTACCCGTACGATTTCCCGTATTTCTCGCTCTCACCCTGGTTGCCTGTGAAGCCGGCATAGATGTAGATGACCTGATTCACGTTTCCATTGCCGTTCCAGTCGTAGGGCGAGAAGTCCACGTCGAGCGAATCGACCGTCTTCTGGGCGGCCTCCTTGAAGACCTGATAGCCGTAGTTCTTGGTATCCTTCGTAGGATTGGCGATGGGATTAGCCAGCTGGTTCACCTTGACAGGGCCATAGACATCGAACTGCACGTTGAAGAGTCCTTTCGACTGGTCGCGGTAATAGTCGGCTACGCAGCCTACACCATCTCTGCGGTTGAAGCCGGGATGGTTGAAGATAGAGTCGTAGGTCTCGCGTGGCTTCTCCAGGCTGAAGGCGAAGTCGGAGAACTCAATCAGGATGACGGCCTGACGATAGGTACGGTTAGGATCCCAGTTGCGTGAGATGGCCGGCAACCGGCGTACTTGTTTGCCACTGGCTGCCGTCTCTGTCAGGTCGGGCATACAGTCGCCACGCTGTGGCACGATGTCCTGAGCGAAAGAAGTGATAAGTGATAAGTGATAAGTGATAAGTATCATAAGTACTTTCACAATCCAAACAGTTCTCACTTCCTGAAAAATAGTCTTTTGTTTCATCATCTTTTTGTTATCACTTAACACTTAACACTTCTCACTTAACACTTCTCACTTAACACTTCTCACTTCCCACACGGGCTCCACGGCTTCAGCGTCTTGAAGAAGTCGTTGCCCTTGTCGTCCACCAGGATGAAGGCGGGGAAGTCCTCTACCTCTATCTTCCAGATGGCTTCCATACCCAGTTCGGGATACTCCACACACTCGATGCTCTTGATGCTCGACTGCGACAGCACGGCAGCAGCACCGCCGATGCTTCCCAGGTAGAAGCCGCCATGCTTCTGGCAGGCGTCGGTGACCACCTGTGAGCGGTTGCCCTTGGCTATCATCACCAGTGAGGCACCATGATCCTGGAACTCGTCCACATAGGGGTCCATGCGGTTGGCTGTGGTGGGACCCATCGAGCCGCAAGGATAGCCCTCGGGTGTCTTGGCGGGGCCGGCATAGAGCACGGGGTAGTCCTTGAAGTACTGGGGCAGGTCCTCGCCGGCATCCAGGCGGGCCTTCAGCTTGGCGTGTGCGATGTCACGGGCCACAATGATAGTGCCACGCAGGTTCACCCTCGTAGATACAGGATATTTCGTCAGTTCCTTGCGCACGGCATCCATGCCCTTGTTCAGGTCGATGACGATGGTGTTCTGTCCTTCGCCTGCCTGAGCGTATTCAGCGGGAATCAGTTCGCCGGGGTTCTCGTCCATCTTCTCCAGCCAGATGCCATCGCGGTTAATCTTGGCCTTGATGTTGCGGTCGGCTGAACAGCTGACGCCCATGCCGATAGGACAGCTGGCACCATGGCGGGGCAGACGGATGACACGGATGTCGTGAGCCATGTACTTACCACCGAACTGAGCGCCGAGGCCTATCTTGTGGGCTTCCTCCAGCAGCTTCTTTTCCAGGTCGATGTCACGGAAGGCACGTCCTGTCTCGTCGCCGGTAGTAGGCAGCGAGTCGTAGTATTTGATGGAGGCGAGCTTCACGGTGAGCAGGTTCTTCTCTGCCGATGTGCCGCCGATGACGAATGCGATGTGATAGGGTGGGCAGGCTGCCGTGCCGAGGCTTTTCATCTTCTCTACGAGGAAGGGGATGAGCGTGCCCTCATTTTGGATGGTAGCCTTGGTCATGGGGTAGAAGTAGGTCTTGTTGGCTGAGCCACCGCCCTTGGCTACCATCACGAAGCGGTATTCAGCACCCTCGCAGGCCTCGATATCTATCTGTGCAGGCAGGTTGCAGCGGGTGTTCACCTCGTCGTACATCGTCAGCGGGGCATTCTGTGAGTAGCGCAGGTTGTCCTGGGTATAGGTGTTGTAGACACCCAGCGACAGAGCCTCCTCGTCCTCGAAGTCAGTCCATACGCGCTGCCCCTTCTCACCATGGATGATGGCAGTGCCAGTGTCCTGGCAGAAAGGAAGGATGCCGCGGCAAGCCACCTCGGCATTGCGCAGGAATTGCAGGGCGACATACTTGTCGTTCTCTGAGGCCTCGGGGTCGGTCAGTATCTGTGCTACCTGCAGGTTGTGCTCGCGGCGCAGCATGAACTCTACGTCGTGGAAAGCCTGCTGGGCCAGCAGCGTCAGTGCTGCGGGGCTGACCTTCACAATCTCCTTGCCTTCGAAAGTAGTGGTGGTGATGCCTTCCTTGGAAAGCAGTCTATACTCTGTTTTGTCCTCGCCCAACTGGAACATAGGGGCATACTTGAAATCTACGGGTTTTGTAGCCATATTTTCCTAATAATTAGTTTGTTTTCAGTTTATCGGGTACAAAAGTACAGAAAAAAAATGAGCCGACAAAGAAATCGACTCATTTTTTTGTGATGCTTAGTATCCAAAGATTTCCTGCGTGCTGACGCGACGGATAGGACCAATCTTCTCCAGGGCTGCCATGTCAAGGTCTTTCTCATCGCCGAGGATGATGTAGCGGTAGGGCTTGCGGGCTATCTGGTCGCGTTCGAACTTCACCACATCAGCAAGTTTCATCTGAGGCAGGGCGTTGTAGATGCGCTCATTCTCGTCGTAGTCGATGCCCCGTTCGCGAGCTGTCAGCCAGGCGTTGATGAGTCCGAACTTCGTGGTGCGCTGGCTGGCCAGTTTCTTGGTGAGTGCGTCCTTGGCTATCTGGAAGGCGGCTTCACTCTCTGGGATGGTGTCGAGAATCTGGTGGAACTGGTTCACGCAGTCCATCATCTTGTCGTTCTGGGTGATGATGTGCGTGAAGAAGTATTCGGGCTGATCCTTATAGTCGGGCTGGGCATAGAGTGCGAAGGCATTGTAGGCCAGTCCGCGCGTCTCGCGCAGCTCCTGGAAGACAACCGTGTTCATGCCGCCGCCGTAATACTCGTTGAACAGTGCCTGCACGGGAGCCTCTTCGGCATGGACAGGACGCTGCTCATTGTGGAGCATGCGCATATAGATGTTCTTGGCATCGTAGGGGGCTATTAGCACTTCGTTCTCGGGTGTCGGCTGCAAGGTGTATCTCTTGGCAGCGGGAGCAGCGAGCAGCGAGGGGTGGGATGCCAGGACTGTCATGTGGGGCTTGAGGGCGTCCACAAGTTCTTTCTCTGTCATGGGGCCATAGTAGAGTAGGGTATGCTCGTACTGTGAGAGCGACTTCAGCAGGTCGAGCAGCTCCTGCGGGTTGGTCTCGGCCAGTTGCTTGTCGCTGAGCATGTTGCGATAGGGGTTGTAGGCACCGTAGAGACCATAGTTCCACAGGAAGTCGAAGTTTATACGCTGGTCGAGTTTGATGTCGGCACGCTGCTTGGCCGTGAGAGCGCAGTACATCTTGAAGGCATCGCTGTCTACCTTGGCATGCTGCAGCAGGTCTTCGAGCAGCGACAGGGCCTCACCCATGTTCTCGCTCAGTCCGCTGAGGCTCACCGATATCTGGCGTGCGCCTACGCTGATGTTGTAGTTGCAGGCCAGTTTGTAGAACTGCTGCTTCACCTGCTCGGCCGTCATCTTGTCGGTGCCTAAGTAGTTGATGTACTCAGCGGCATAGTTGTAGCGCACATCGCTCTCCTCACCGAAATCGTAGTGGAACGCCATCTGGAAACGCCCGTTCTCTGTGTTCTTGACATAGACGTAGGGGATTTGTGTCGAGGCATTGGATTTGACGGTGCCGTAAGTGAGGTCGCGTTTGAAATCCACGAACTTAGGCTCGATGGGCTTCACCTCGCTGGTCTGAATGTCCTTGACAAACTGACTCATCAGCTCGCGGTTTGAAGGGATGGGCGTAATCTGGGGCTTGTCTATCTTCTTCTGCGTGGTGTCAATAGCCTGACGCTTGAAGACGGTGACATAGTTCTGCTGGAAGTGACGACGTGCAAAGTCTACAATCTGCTGCTTGGTGATGCCTTCTATGCGGCGTAGTGCTCCCACCTCCTGTTCCCAGGGGGTGCCGTTGATGAAGGCTGACACGAACATCTGGGCACGTGCGCGGTTGTCCTCCAAGGCATTGTAGTACTGCAGCTTCAGGTTATTGATGACCGATGGCAGCAGGTCGTCGCTGAAGTCTCCCTGCTTCAGTTTCTCTATCTCGCCGAGCAGGAGCGTGCGTACATCCTCAAGGCTCTGTCCTTCGGTGGGGGTGCCTGCCATGATGAAGAGTGAGTGGTCCTGCATGGTCTCCGAGCCTGCCCAGGCCTGCGTCAGCTTCATCTGCTGCCTGATGTCGAGGTCCACGAGACCTGCCGTGCCGTTGCTCAGCATGCTCTCCACCACTGCCAGCGTGTCGCATTGCAGCGAGCAGGCTTTGTCGAAGCGCCATCCTAACCAGAGCGTCTCTGCCTCCAGTCCTACCACCGTGGTGTCGATGGGTGCCGTCAGCTCAGGCAGTTCGGGGAACGTGGGTTGTGCCACCTGCTGAACAGTCTCTCCTTCTTGTGAAGGTTTCCAGTCACCGAAGTAGCGTTCGATAATCTCCATGACCTCATCGGGATCGAAGTCGCCCGACATGCAGATAGCTATATTGTTGGGTACGTACCACTTCTTGAAGTAGTTCTTGATATTAGTTATCGAAGGATTCTTCAGGTGCTCCTGTGTGCCGATGGTGGTCTGCGTGCCGTAAGGATGATTGGGAAACAGCTTGGCCATCATGGCATTGATGAGCTTGTCGGTATCATCAGTGAGGTGGATGTTGTACTCCTCGTACACGGCTTCCAGCTCGGTATGGAAACCGCGGATGACCATGTTTTGGAAACGGTCGGCCTGTATCTTAGCCCAGTTCTCCACTTCGTTCGAAGGAATATCCTCGGTATAGCAGGTGACGTCATTCGAGGTGTAGGCGTTGGTACCCTCGGCACCGATAGCTGCCATCAGTTTGTCGTACTCATTGGGAATGAAATACTGGGCTGCCAACTGACTGACGGAGTCTATCTCATGGTAAGCCTGGCGGCGCTCGTCGGGGTCGGTCAGCTTGCGGTACTTCTCGTAGCGCTGCTCTATCTCGTCGAGCAGGGGTGCCTCGGCCTTGGGGTCGGTCACGCCAAACTTGTCCGTACCTTTGAACATCAGGTGCTCCAGGTAGTGGGCCAGTCCTGTTGTCTCGGCAGGGTCGTTCTTCGAGCCTGTGCGTACGGCAATATAGGTCTGTATGCGCGGTTCCTCCTTGTTGACACTAAGGTACACCTTCAAACCGTTCTTCAGCGTATAGATGCGCGTCTTGGTGAGGTCGCCTTCTACACTCTCATAGTCCTTTGCCTTAGAACAAGCGCTTAAAGCCAGTACAAGCGCTGAAAGGCCAATTATAACCTTAGCTATTTTCATATTCTATCAATTTTCATTGTTTCCCCCTGAGCCATTTCATTTTCTTTACCTCATCGTTTTCTGTATATGTAAGGTAAAGTGCATCAAATTCTATTCCATGCTCCGTGTAAAGTCGCATACTGTCAACATGATATACATGTCTTCCTACGTGAAGTGAATCACCATCCAAATGCCACTCACCGTGCCCATGATCGATTAAGCGATAGTCGTAAGTGCCGTCAGCATATAAGTCATACTCAGCTAAGATATGCTCCCAGTGTCCCACCAAGTCAGACTCTGTGATTCTTCCTGAACAAGAAAATACAAGAAGAGAGACGACAATAATAAAAGAATACTTGATTAAATACTTCATAACAATTTCATGATTTTTATTCTATTCATCTCCTCCCCCCTCGGGGGGTAGGCTTTCAGTTTTCATAATCTATCTCATGGTCCAGCTGGTCGAGGAAGTTCTCATAGACCTCCTGCTCCACGTCACCCTGCGAGAATTCCTTCTCGGCATCCTTGCGGATTTCGGCAATCCAGGCACGGCGGGCTTTCACATAATCCTCACGGATACGCTCACAGGCAGTTTCATCGAGTCTGTCCAAGTGGTAATAGTCCTTGATAAGCTGGTAGCTCCATGCCCAGCGATAGTCGCTGTAGTTGGCATTGATCTCTTCGAAGCGGGCCAGCACCTGCTGGATATTCTCCACAGCACCGCTCTTGATATCTTCCACTAAACGCTGCTCCTCGCTCTGCGGCAGCAGCAGACCGGAGAGGTCAACCCACTGGCCCTTGCCTACCTCCGACTTCGGCTCACTGAGAAAGCCCTCCTTCTGTGCACGCTTCAATACGGCCCCCATGTAGATGCGCAGGGCAATGTCATAGTACTTCAGGCCTTTCTGCAGGGACGATGCGTTGATGACATAGTCATGGAAGTTATAGGTGGTGACATTGTCGCCACTGGCACTGCGCAGTGCCTCCAGTACGCGGATGCCTTCCAAAATCTCTCCGACGGTGAATGGCGAAAGCCAGTCGAAGTTAATGATAGACTTTTTTGACTGCTTCGAGCGTTTGTCGCGCTTGGGCCATTTCTTGATGTCACGATAGAGGCCCACGGTTGTGATATTGCGTCCCGGCACCAGCACCATCGTTTCTCCATAAGCGATAAGATATGAGAAAGGCAGGTTGCGTGTGTCGGGATGGTGCATCAGCTTGCCGAAGCATACGGAGAAGGCTCCGATGGTGGCAGGCATCAGCACGTAGGCACCCGATGCCGTCTTCGAGCCGCGTTCCAGTGTGCCGTAGTGCAGAGGTCCCATCTTGTAGGCATGGTTCGAGAAGTTGGTGTTCGAACCGGCATTATAGAACGAGAACTGTCCGCCGATGAGCAGGCTCGACTTGTGGTGCGAGGCTGAGAACGGTCCGCAGAAGGCAGCACAGGCCTCACCGTTGGCCATGAACGAGTTAGCGAAGAAGAGGCTGGCCTCGGCCGTGAATCCGTTGGTAATCTGACAGGCTTCACCCACGAAGCAGTCCTGCATCTTCACTGAGTTGTTGATAGAGCAGCCGTCGCAGATGATAGAGTTCTCGCAGATGACGCCAGTGCCGATATATACAGAGGCATCCTCGGAACTGAGGATGGTGCAGTCGGCCAGCCGTGCAGCACCGCTTATCTCGCAGTCACCCTTGATGACGGTGTTGGTGATGTCCTTCGTGTTGATAATCTTTACGCGATTGCCAATAGTACCGCGCTCAGGACGGGTGACGCGCACCTCGTCGTCGATGAGCTGGCGCAGGGTGTTCATCAGCACCTTGTCCTGATTGTATTTCACCATGAAGGCAGCCAGTTGTGAGTTCAGCTCGCGGAACAGCGTCACGTTGCCATCGCCCATCTCGTTGAGTACGGAGATAGTAGATCCTGCTCCATAGCTGGCTCCCTCGAGGGTCTCCAGCGTACATATATTGGAGATGTAGCAGTCGTCACCAATGGTGTAGTTGTTGATGAAGTTGCCCACCTTCTCTATCAGACAGTCGTTGCCCACGGTGACATTGCGCAGTGTGGCATCGTTGATGCCTGAGTGCTTGAAGAAGCCCTTGGCCACCTCTATCTTTTTCTCGAAGCGTCCCAGGCGGATGTCGCCATAGAACATGACACGATGGAAGTTATAGGGTCGGAAGTCGGGGGCTACCATGACCCTTGACCAGTCCTCGGCCCAGCATACGTTGTTCTCTAATACTTGAATCTCTTGTTCGCTCAATAATCTGTAGTCTCTCATAATTGTGTATGTGTTAGTTATTCATTGTCTTCTATCGGGTACAGGAAGTCGTTGTAAGGGTATTTCTGCACGTGGAGTTCGCGTACCTTATTATACAATATGGTGCGCAGCTCGTCGATATTCTCTTTCTCGCGGGCAGAGATGAAGATGGGGGCGGTGGCAAACTGTTCATTGTTTACTTTACCCTTTTCACTGATTCTTGCCATCCATGTCTTCTTCAGGTCGTCCAGCGATATGTTTTCTTTCTTGGGTGGAGTCAGGTCGTCCTCGTCCTGCGGCGTCCATGTATAGGCATCAATCTTGTTGAAGACTATCATCGACGGTTTCTCGCTGCATCCCAGTTCGCCCAGTGTCTGCTCGACCACACGTATCTGTTCCTCGAAGTCTGGATGCGAGATGTCGACGACATGTACCAGCAGGTCGGCTTCGCGCACCTCGTCGAGTGTCGATTTGAACGAGTCTACCAGGTCTGTAGGCAACTTACGGATGAATCCCACGGTGTCAGCCAGCAGGAAGGGTAGGTTGTCGATGGTCATCTTGCGTACCGTCGTGTCGAGCGTGGCAAAGAGTTTGTTCTCGGCAAAGACCTCGCTCTTGGCCAGCAGGTTCATCAGTGTCGACTTGCCCACATTGGTGTAGCCCACGAGTGCCACGCGGATGAGCCGGCCGCGGTTCTTGCGTTGTGTCGTCTTCTGCTGGTCTATCTCCTTTAGCCGCTGCTTCAGCAGCGTGATGCGCTGCAGGATGATGCGGCGGTCCATCTCCAGCTGCGTCTCACCAGGACCGCGCAGTCCTACGCTGCCTTTGCCGCCACCCGAGCCTGAGCCGCCGCCCTGACGTTCCAGGTGAGTCCATAGCCGCTGCAGTCGTGGCAGCATGTATCGATGCTGTGCCAGTTCCACTTGCGCCTTGGCTTCGGCTGTCTGCGCCCGCATGGCAAAGATGTCGAGAATGAGCGATGTGCGGTCGAGTATCTTCACCTGCAGTTCTTTCTCTATGTTGCGTATCTGCTTGGCCGACAGCTCATCGTCGAAGATAACCATACCTACAGGTTCTTCTTCGTCTTCACACAGCTTGATATATGCCTTGATTTCTTGCAGTTTGCCGCTACCTACGTAGGTCACCTGGCTGGGACCGTTCACCTTCTGTGTGAATCGTTTCACGGTACGTGCGCCGGCGGTATCTGCCAGAAATTCCAGTTCGTCCAGATATTCCTTGGTCTTGGCTTCGTCCTGACGTGGTGTCACCAAACCGACAAGCACGGCAGTCTCGGCCTTGGCCTCAGAGATAACAAATTCTTTCATTCAGTTAATTATTGTTCTTTTATCGGCTGCAAAAATAATAAAAGTATTCGAAATGTGCAAGAAATAGCTTTGTTTTTTAAGAATGTGGGTGAATCAAGTGGGGATTTGAAAACTTTTTCGTAACTTTGCAACGCGTAACAACACTACTCTGTATAGAATGATGAAACGTATTCTGCTAAACATCGTTTTGGGTATGCTCTCCCTTTGTATGTGGGGACAGCCCCGTTATGACTTGACTAAACTTTCCACCGAGAAACTCGACCGTGGCGTTGTCGCCGTGCGCCAGCCTGACGGCAAGGTCTTCATCTCATGGCGTGTTCTCCGTAGCGACCGTAAGGGCGAGCCCTTCGACGTTTACCGCAATGGCGAGAAGATCAATACGATGACCCTCACCGAGGGCGGCACGTGCTTCGTCGACGGACAACCGCTGGCCGATGATGCTCTCTACGAGGTGCGTGGGGGAGGAGTCGATGGCACGTTCACTCTCCGTGCCGATGCGCCGGAGGGATATATCGCCCTTCCCCTGCAGAAACCTGTCGGTGGACAGGTGCCTGCCATACAGGGTGGCAGACGGTGGCGCGACGATGGCCGCTATCAGTATGTGGCCAACGATGCTACGGTGGCCGATGTGGATGGCGACGGTCAGTACGAGATAATCCTGAAATGGGACCCCACCAATTCGCGTGACAACTCGCACGACGGCTATACCGGTCCTACCCTCATAGACTGCTATCGCCTCAATGGCGAGCACCTGTGGCGCATAGACCTGGGGCGGAACATCCGCAGCGGTGCCCACTATACGCAGTTCATAGCCTACGACTTCGATGGCGACGGCTGTGCCGAACTGATGGCGAAGACCGCCGACGGCACCCGCGACGGCCAGGGTAGAGTGGTCAGCGGTTCTGCCGCTGACACCATCCCCGACTACCGCAACCCCCGTGGTCGCATCCTCTCCGGCCCCGAGTACATCACCGTCTTCAATGGCCTGACGGGCGCCGCTATGGATACCAAGCCCTACATCCCCGCCCGTGGCGATGTCAGTGCCTGGGGCGACGACCGTGGCAATAGGTCGGAACGCTATCTGGCGGGAGTAGGTTACTTCGGCGGTCGGCTCCCCTCGGCCGTGTTCTGTCGCGGTTATTATACGCGTACCGTTATTGCCACCTGGGACTGGGACGGCCATGAGCTGCGCAACCGCTGGACTTTCGATACCAATACCCCTCAGTGGAACGACTATGCAGGACAGGGCAACCACAACCTGCGCATAGCCGATGTCGATGGTGACGGCTACGACGAGATCACCTACGGCTCGATGGCTGTCGACCATGATGGTCGCGGGCTCTACAATACAGGCTTCGGTCATGGTGACGCCATCCATCTGGTGCCCGATGCCAAGAGTGGGCGCCTCTACATCTGGGACTGCCATGAGAATCGACGCGATGGCTCCGACCTGCGCGATGCAGCCACAGGCCATGTCGTATTCCAGATCAAGAGCCGTATGGACGTAGGTCGCGCTATGGCTGCTGATATCGATCCTACGAATCCCGGCATAGAGATGTGGAGCACCGACAGCCACGGCATCAGGACGATGAGTGGCAAGGTGCTGGGAACCAAGGGCAAGCAGGATGCTGACGACAACACACGGCTGGTCATCGGCGGCAAGTATCTGCCCGTCAACTTCGGCATCTGGTGGGACGGCGACCTGCTGCGCGAACTCCTCGACCGTGAGACAGTTAGCAAATATAACTGGCAGCAGCAGAGCATCGACATGCTGCAGCGGTTTGACGGCCGTTTCAACAACGGCACGAAGTCCAATCCCTGCCTCTCGGCCGATATTCTGGGCGACTGGCGCGAAGAGGTGATCATCCGTAATATGGAGTCGACCGAGCTGCGCATCTACACCACGACCATACCCACCGACTATCGTATCGACTGTCTGATGCACGACATACCCTACCGCTTGTCGGTAGCCGCTGAAAACGTAGGCTACAACCAGCCCCCCGAGCCCGGCTTCTACCTCGGCCCCGACAACACCTCCTACCTGAAATAGTGTGCACGGCGGTTTTCCCGCAAAAAAAGTAGAAATAGTGTGCCCGGCGGTTTTCCCGCCAAAAAAGTAGAAATAGTGTGCCCGGCGGTTCTGCCGCCGTGTCCAAAAAAATCTTTAAAAAACAACCCCTATGAAAAAAACATTCCTCCTCCTGGCTGCCGCCCTGCTCTCACTGACAGCCACCGCACGCGAGGCCACCATCGCCTCTCCCGATGGGCGCCTCACCGTCATCGTCAAGGATGACGGCGGACACGCCACCTATGCCATCAGTTATGATGGACAGCAGGCGCTCCTGCCGTCAGCACTGGGTTTCAAGGCCGACTTCGGCGACTTCACCCAGGGCCTCAAAATCATCGACACCAAGGCCGAGCGCATTGACCGCTCCTACGAGATGCGACAGGTGAAGCAGTCGCACATGCACTTTGTGGCTACCCAGCTCGACATCATGGTCGAGAACGCCAAACAACAGAAAATGACCATCCAGTTCATGGTGGCCGACAACAACGTCGGCTTCCGCTACCTGATACCTCGTCAGAAGAAGAACAACCCCAAGTGCGCCGTCATCGAGCGTGAGGTCAGCGCCTTTGCGTTGCCCGAGGGCACCACGTCGTTCCTCAGTCCCCAGGTGACCCCGCTGAAGGGATGGGAGCGCACCAAGCCCAGCTACGAGGAGGAATATGTTCCCGACGCCCCGCTGACGGCTCCCTCAAAGTATGGTCAGGGCTATACCTTCCCCTGCCTGTTTAGACTCTCCCCCCAGCCCCTCCCTGCGAGGGAGGGGAGTAATCAGAATCTCTGGATCCTCATCTCTGAGACGGGTGTCAGCAGTCAGTATTGTGCCTCTCATCTCAGCGAGTTTAAAGTCTCCCCTATAGGGGGAGAGGGGACTTACTCTATCGCTTTCCCTCAGGCAGGCGAGAACAACGGCATGGGCTCTACGACGGCTGCCATCTCGCTGCCAGGCGCTACGCCCTGGCGCACCATTACCGTAGGCTCCTCGCTGAAGCCTATCGTCGAGACCACCATAGCCTATGACCTTGTGGAGCCACTCTACAAACCGTCTGAGAAGTACCAGGCAGGCCGCTACACCTGGAGCTGGATTATCTGGCAGGACGAGTCCATCAACTGGGACGATCAGGTGCAGTTCATCGACCTGGCTGGCAAGATGGGCTTCGAGTACTGCCTCGTCGATGGTTGCTGGGACGAGAATATCGGTCGCCAGCGCATGGCTGAGCTCTCACACTATGCCCAGACCCGTGGCGTGTCGCTGATGCTCTGGTACAACTCTAACGGTGCTTGGAACGATGCACCGCAGACACCACGCAACTGCATGGACACGGCCCCTGCCCGAGACCGCGAGATGGCCTGGCTGCAGAGCATCGGTGTCAAGGGCATCAAGGTCGACTTCTTCGGAGGCGACAAGCAGGAGACGATGAAGCTCTATGAGGACATCCTCTTCGATGCCAACCGCTACGGCCTGCAGGTCATCTTCCACGGCTGCACGCTGCCACGTGGTTGGGAGAAGATATATCCCAACTATATCTCCAGCGAGGCTGTGCTGGCCAGCGAGAATGTCTACTTCACCGAGCATCATGCCCGTCAGGAGGCTTTCGAACTCTGCATGCACCCCTTCTGCCGCAATGCCGTGGCCAGCATGGACTGGGGCGGTGTGCTGATGAACAAGTATATGTCGCGCGACAATAAGAGCCGCCACCAGCGTCAGACCACCGACATGTTCGAGCTTGCCTCGGGCATCACCAACCAGACTGCCATCCAGTGCATCGCCATGACACCCAACAACCTCGACCAAGTGCCCCAGGTGGAGCTCGACTTCCTGAAGCGTCTGCCCACCACGTGGGACGAGACCCGCTTCATCGACGGCTATCCCGGCCGTTATGTCGTGCTGGCCCGCCGTCATGGTGACCAGTGGTACGTCGCTGCCCTCAATGCCCTGAAGGAGCCTCTCACGCTCACCCTCGACCTCTCCACCTTCCAGGGCCTCACCACCCTGATGAACGACTATGCCAACCGCGACGGGTCTATCGGTGGGGTAGAGCAGAAGCCCCTGAAGCTCGACAAGAAGGGCCGCGTCAAGGTGACCATCCAGTCCAACGGCGGTTTCGTCATCTACTGACGTGTCGTACAAAAGGGTCCCAACACCTTGAACATCTTTTCGAACACTTCTACCGAGTCGATAAGGGACGTAGCCGCAAACTCGGCGGCACCGTGACGTCCCTTCCAAGGCGTTGTATGCAGGAGTTGAGGGTGAAGAAATGAAACGGTATATGTAATTACTGATTCTATTTTCTAACCCAATAATTTTCAAAAGACGGTTCTTTTCATGCTCTTTTGTTTACTGGCTGCAAACCTGCTCCTTGTATTCCAACATCAACTCGTCAGCCAGATACTCATCACTGCGGCAATGCATGTCGGCCACGCCCTCACTGATGAGTTTATACGTGTCAGAATCATAGAAGAAAGCCAAGGCATCCTCAAGCGACAAGCCTGATTCCTTTGCAAAGATAGCCACAATCCTTGCATATTTCATCTGAAGTATCGTCTTGTTGGCTTCCATAGGTATCTCGCTCAATCGCACCTTTCATGCCAGTGCTCCCCTTTCTTTTAACACTTCCGTCAGTTCCTCTACAAGATAGTCCTTGCTGAACGTGTGCAACACGTCATAGCAGGGCACAATATAGTCGTTCAGCACTCCCGACGACCGCAGCGCACCATACACCTGCGACGCACTCTTATGAAGCGCATCCGACAGGCTACCTACGCAGAAGGTGATGAAATCCAAATGCTCCGTTCTCATACTTCATATGCTTTTGGGTGCAAAGATACAAAACTTTTTCTATATAGCATCCTTTTAGTTTGAATTTCTGTGTTTAGTTTCCCAAAAAGACCGCCACGACGGACGGCCTGTAAGATATAATAATGTGGAGAAACAAAGGGCGGGAAAGGCTACGGGTAGGCGAGCTTTGCTCGGGAATGACCGTGAGCCGAGGATGTCGGTGCGGGTTTCCGCTTTTGTTTTATCAATGTGAATCAAAGAACCTGTCCCTACGATTTATGCAGGAGTTGAGGGCGAAGAAATGAAACGGTATATGAAATTTTCCCAAAAGACATACTTAATATATATTTTCAGCAAATAAAAAAAAAGACCGCCACAACGGGCGGTCTAATGTAGAGAAGCTCCCTGTTTTCACCTTGTTACAAAACTACTATATCCTGGATTCTGTGTCATCATCGGGTTTGCATTAAGTTCACTCTGTGGAATCGGGAACAGCAGCTGATACTCTTCAAGTCCGAGTGTCGATTGTGCAAGCCCTGTGCGCTTAAGGAAAGCAAAGTAGCCGCCAAAGTCAGTCTGTATTTTGCTGCGCACTTCGGATATGGCAGCGATAACGTCGGCTGATGTTGTTTCAATGCTCTTGGCGGATTTCACTTGGCTCAGATATTCGCTTGCCTTAGTGTCGTTGCCCAATTTGCTTTCACATTCGGCTAGTGACAGAAGCACATCACTATAAGTCTTGATAATGGTATAGGTCGCATCATAATCAATAGCTGCGGCTCGAGTTGTCCCGCCGCCATAATTTGTTGTAGGCATACTCCAAATAATCTCTGCGTCATTCGCTCCAAGTCCATTCTGTGTTGCCGAGAGCGAGTATCTTCTTGCGTTCACAATCTCTTCAAGCAAACTCTTGGCTGCACTGTAATTGCCCTGATACATGTAAATGTCGGCGAGAACGACACGCGCAAGGTCTTTCGATGGCATTGCGATGTCATCTTCGCTTGCAATGTAGCCGCCTTTGTTGTCCTGCAATTGATCCATGACAGAAGTCAAGTTTTCCACAAGCTTATTGAGTATTTCTTCCTGTGATGTTCTTGGAATGCTATAGTTGTACATGTCTTGTTCCTGACTAATGTAAGGAACACCGCCAAACATTGTGACAAGTTCGTAGTATGCCAATGAATTTGTAAGGACAGCCATAGGGAGCAAAGCATAAACAGAGGGAGATGATGTGTTCCTAAACGCCTCCATGTTTCTCCTTATCAATTGGTATGGGTAACTGAACAGATAGTTCAAATTGGAATTGTAAACTTCCAACGGTGCATGGAAGTCATTGTTTTCTGTCATCCCGGTATATTTAGCATCGGCAATTCTATATCTGGCATGAGCGGAAGACAAGTATTGACAGACCCACATGACATAGTTCTTTCCAAGTTCTGTAAGGAATGTACCACTGGGATTGCCTTCTTGTGAAACAGTGACTGACACTGCTATATTACCTACGGCATCATACAGGACTACAGTTCTGTCGCTGATGATACGGTATTGAGCAGGATTAACCGTGATGCTCAAAACACCATTGTTATATGTTGTGGTTAGGCTCATGTCCGACTGTATAAACGGCTCATAGTATGGGTAAGAATTTGCATCACCATAATACAGCGGCGAAGTATACAGCGGCACATTACAACTGACATTCACGGTATAGGTGCCGCCTTCCATCGGTGCGTTGATGCTTGTTACGTCGTATGTGGCTGGCTGTGACGGGTCATATATCTCATTGCCTGCCACACCGTCATCATCCCAGTCGTAGAAATACTTCAAGTCCTTCACGTTGACAGACAATCCGTACTCATGGTACTTCTCTATCAGACGCTGCACATTATATGACAGGCTGAGATTGTTCCTGTCTTTCTTGTATTGCTCTTTGTTCTGCTCAGTGAACTTTCCGTCGTCGGCAAAATCATAGCGCAGACGTGTCATCCATGAAATCAGCTCAGAACCTTTCCTGCTGTAAAGTAACGGCATGGTGATTGCCAACAGACCTGCGGCATAATCATCTCCGTCAGAGATTGAGACCTGCGTGAAGCTCTTGTCGTTCAACCGCTGCAAGCCAAAGGCCGAAAGCAATTCTCCCTGTGCCTGGCTCAAAGCCACATCAAAGTCAATGCCGCCGATGACGAGGTTGACCACACGCTCAGAAATCAGATGCGTAACGACATTCACGTTAACCTTGCTTCCGTTCTGCAGGTCGGCATAACCTTGCAGGCTTATTTGTGTGTCGCGAGTATTGTAGTCATCAACCTCGTTAAAAAATAATCCATTAGCCGAAACCTGCACGTAAGGGTATTTGAACAACATATTGCGGAAGCCATAGTTGCCGCAATCGTCAAACGTCATCGTGGTCTGTGCCGTCCCAAGAGCATTCGCCGTGAGGTCAAGTGGCTGCATCGTAATCGTTGTGCCACTCTTGAACGGGCCCTTCTCTGCCCGTCCGCTCACGGTGTAGTAGGTGTCAGTAAACTGCTTTTCTTCAGTCGTGGTGAAGTACACCTCCGATACATCATCGGCTGGGACGCTGAAGAAAGAGCCGTCGGTCATCTTTACATTCATCTTGTAGCCCGTATTCTGTGCAAGGGCTGCGTGACCAAATGCGACAAGCCCAAGCATCAAAGAAAAAAGTTTTGCTTTCATATCTGCTTATCTGTTTATGATTTTTATATCCGTCTTGTTCGAGTGAATGATCAGTACGCCTTTCGGCAAGTTTGACAAATCTACGATAGCATTGCCGCCAGCATCCGTCTTGCTTTCTTTTATCAGTCTGCCGTCTTGCTGGTACACGGAAACAGCACTTCCTGAATCCTGTCCGCTAAAGACCACGCAGCCATTCTCCATTTTGACGTTGCCATCCTTCATGACATTCTCGATGCCTGTGGACTCTTCTGCAAACAGATAATTCTGCACATCGGCAAGACCCAATGTGAAAGTCCTACTGCCAGCAATGACCGTCAGTTCACCGCTCTTGCATGAAACCTTCGGATTATCCGATAACGCGAACGTCGTTTTACTTCCATCCTTGCCATTCACCACAAGGAATCGTACTCCGTCTGCCAGACATTCTGTCCATGACAGTGCCGCCAGCATCGTTGCGATAATAAAGTGTCTTGTTCTCATATATTCTTATGTTTTGGTTTTAGCTCTCCGTTTCAGGCAGCATCTCCACTTTACTCTGTAGATACAGAAATGGCGCAGACTGCTGCCATATCCAACCGGGTTCGCTACAAACCTCAATACCTTATGGAGAAGCCCACGCCATTATAGCGTGTCTCCGTAGGTATTGATTTGCTCTGATTCTTTTCGAGGTAGCGATTCGGTTGGAAACGAGCAATATGTCTTTACACTCTTGCAGAATGCGACGGCAAAATTACACAAAAATATTCGTTTTATTCTACTTCGACTGCTAAAATCTTATAAAATGTGACGGATTTCTGCATATTTCTTATGGCAAATACTCAGTATGGCGGAAAAATAAATAGTTTTCCATTCGAATCTTATTGGGAAAAGGACCTATCATTTTACGCTATTCCATGAAGTAGCTATGTATCACTAGGGACTGGACGTAATCACCTTGCCTATATCAGCAAGTATGTTTTTTAAGGAATCAGCGGGAACAGAGGAACAGATGGAACAGATGTTTTCTTAAACTTCTATGCGTACACGCGCATACATATACGCGAAATAGATTTTTCATAATATGTCTGATCCATCTGTTCCTCTGTTCCTCAAAGATCAGAATGGACGGAGCTGCTGATCACTACAAAGAAATATGGTTCATCCGACATTTCGAGTGATACGGCAGTCGTGTAGAGCGTAGAGCCTCAGGGTAAAATACTTGTCGTCTCTAAAACCATATGCATTGCGTTTCATGACCTTTATCTTGTTGTTGATACCCTCTACTTTTCCTGTCGAGAGATGGCAGTCGTACCAAGCAAGTATTCCAGTCTTATATGCCCTCATGGTTACAGCCATTTTCTGCAGTTGTGGTATTTTGCTCTGTTCAGCCTGTCTCACCCAGTCATCAAGGACGTCTTCACCCATAGACTTGACGGGTTGCATCCATATCTGGCGTAGTTGCTCCTTCAGGTAGTATGCCTTTGACAGCGGTTCGTTCATGGCCAGGGCATTGTCAAGCCTGGTCTTGTGCTGCTTGTCGAAGATGTCCGCACCATTGCCGAGCAGCAGATACCTCGTCCCCTTAAGGACTCTACGCTTGTTCACATCCTTCTCCATGCTGTAGACCTTGCGTCTGATGTCATCAAGTTTCTCGTTCATCAGCTTGACCACATGGAAATGGTCGAACACGTGTACTGCTTCGGGACAGTTCTCCATGACGGAGGCAATGAAAGCCGCAGACAAGTCTGTTGCCACATGCTTTATCTTTATGCCCTTGCGCTTGACCTTCCTCCAGAATTTGGCCAGGGCATCCGCACCTTTACCGTCACCGACGTGCAGTACCCTCCCGCTGTCCAGATCCACTACGATGGTCTTGTACACATGCCCTTTCCTGACAGCAAACTCGTCAATGCCTATATTTTCAACGCCTTCCAGCGAAGGAGGGCTGTAGTGACGCTCAAGATAGGTGGAGTGTATCTCCTTGATCGTATCCCACGACACGCCCAGATGGTTGGACACGTCTTGAAGCGTCATCCCACGCAACAGGTCCACCACATATTTGGCGAAGCGATGGGTATAGCTACGGCTGCCTGTGGCGAAGGGAATCCTCTCCTGCTGGTCATAGTCACAGTGGCGACACTTATAGCGTTGTACTTTCATGCGAATAATCACCTTCTTGCCACCTATGGGAAGCCCTATAAAGTCACGGAAACGGTAGCCATTCTTCACCAAATGACGCTTCCCGCACCTCGGACACACTTTTTCTCGCTCTTTTGCTTGGATATGCAAGATAATTGTATTACCTTTGTATTCCTCACGGGTACATTCATGGGTGTACAGACCCCAGGCATGATATAGAAAACTGCTGTTCATACTTGTACAT
>JAFUSV010000164.1 GCA_017467565.1 Prevotella sp. | reverse complement strand
GGCATCGGCGACCACCTGTCGCTGACGTGTATCCTCTTCTGTGTCAGCAATATCGCCTACAGCTACCTCACCATGCGCCAGCAGCGCGACCAGATGATAGGCCAGCAGGCTCAGCAGATGAAGATGATACAGTGGATGATGTACCTCATGCCCGTCATGTTCTTCTTCATGTTCAACGACTACTCCAGCGGTCTGAACTTCTACTACTTCATCTCGCTGTTCTTCTCAGCCCTCATCATTTGGACGCTGCGCAAGACCACCAACGACGAGAAGCTGCTGGCCATCCTCGAAGCCAACTACAAGGAGAACAAGGCCAACCCCAAGAAGCCCTCCGGCTTTGCCGCCCGCATGGCCGAGATGCAGAAGCAAGCCGAGGAGATGCGCCGCCAGCGCGAAAGCATGAAACGATAAAAGATAGAGAACAACAACATGAAGATTGGATTTGACAACGAGAAGTATCTGAAGATACAGTCAGAGCATATACGCGAAAGGATTGCCCAGTTTGACGGCAAGCTATACCTTGAACTGGGTGGCAAGCTCTTCGACGACCATCATGCATCGCGCGTGCTGCCCGGCTTCAAGCCCGACTCGAAACTGCGCATGTTCGCACAACTGAAGGACCAGCTGGAGATAGTCATCGTGGTGAGTGCCGAGGACATCGAGAAGAACAAGGTGCGCTCAGACCTGGGCATCACCTACGACGAGGACGTGCTCCGGCTGCGCGACGAGTTCATGAGCCGCGACTTCATGGTGGGCTCCGTCGTCATCACCCATTATAACGGGCAGCGCGCGGCCGACCAGTTCCGCCACCGCCTGGAGCGCATGGGCATCAAGTCCTATATACACTACCTCATAGACGGCTATCCCCACGACGTGGAGCTGATAGCCTCTGACGAGGGCTTCGGCAAGAACGACTATGTAGAGACCACTCACGAGCTGGTAATCATCACAGCGCCTGGTCCCGGCAGCGGCAAGATGGCCGTCTGCCTGAGTCAGCTCTACAACGAGAACAAGCGCGGCATTCGTGCCGGCTACGCCAAGTTCGAGACCTTCCCCGTATGGAACCTGCCGCTGAAGCATCCCGTCAACATCGCCTACGAAGCGGCTACTGCCGACCTCAACGACGTGAACATGATAGACCCGTTCCACCTGGAGGCCTACGACAAGATAGCCGTCAACTACAACCGCGACATCGAGATATTCCCCGTGCTCAACGCACTCTTCGAGGGCATCTACGGCGAGAATCCCTACAAGTCGCCCACCGACATGGGGGTCAACATGGTGGGATTCTGCATCTCGGACGACGAGGTGTGCTGCCAGGCCAGTCGCGACGAGATTATACGCCGCTACTACGACGCTACCAACAAGCTGGCCGACGGTGCTGACAGCGAACGCGAAATCAACAAGATACTGCTGCTCTTCAACCAGGCTAAGATCACGACGGCCTACCGTCGCGTCACCGTGGCAGCCCAGGCCAAGCAGGAACTGTCGGGCCACTCGGCTGCCGCTATGGAACTAAGCGACGGCACCATCATCACCGCCAAGTCGAGTCCCCTCCTGGGATGCAGCGCTGCCCTGTTGCTCAATGTCACCAAGCATCTGGCTGGCATCGGCCACGAGGTGAAGCTGATACCGCAGAGCATGATTGAGCCGATACAGAAGACGAAGATAGAATACCTGGGTGGCCGCAACCCGCGACTGCACACCGACGAGGTGCTCGTCACGCTATCCGTACTCTCGCAGCACGACGAGCGCTGCCGCATGGCGCTCGAACAGCTGCCCCAGCTACGCGGCTGTCAGGTACACAGCACGGTGATGCTCAGCGAGGTGGACCACAAGATATTCCGTAAGCTGGGCTGCGGACTCACCTGCGATCCGGTGAAGAAGAAATAGCCTCCCCCTGCCCCCTCCCAAGGAGGGGGTCTAAAAACCTTATAAACCAAACAATTACTACAATGAAAAAGAACCTATTACGCCCATTCGCCCTATTCGCCCTATTGGCCTTATCAACCCCACTAACCCTCAAAGCACAGAACGACGTGAACATCGGAAAACAGAACATCACGCTGCAGAGCGACCGCATGACACCCGAAGCCCTATGGGCCATGGGACGTATCGGCGCATACGCCGCCTCGCCCGACGGACAGCACATCGTATGCCAGGTGGGCTACTACAGCGTCAAGCATAACCGCAGCCACCATGTACTCTACATGATGAATGCCGACGGCAGCAACCAGAAGAAGCTGACCGTCAGCGCCAAGAACGAGACCGACCCGCAGTGGCTGGACAACCAGACCGTAGCCTTCATCACCGGCGGCGAGGTGTGGTCGATGAGCATCGACGGCACCAACCGCCAGCAGCTGTCGCGTACCGACGGCGAGGTGGAGGGCTTCAAGTTTGCCCCTGACCGCAAGCACGTCATCATCCTGAAGTCGCTGCCCTTCCACGACGTCATCCAGAAGAACCCCGACGACCTGCCCAAGGCTACGGGCCGCGTGGTCAACGACCTGATGTACCGCCACTGGGACCACTACGTGGAGAGCATCCAGCACCCCTTCGTCGCCACTGTGTCTGACGGTTTTGCCATCAGCACCGACATGGTCGACATCCTCGAAGGCCAGCCCTACGAGTGTCCCATGGAGCCCTTCGGCGGCATCGAGCAGCTGGACTGGAGCACCCACTCGGACATGATAGCCTACACCTGCCGCAAGAAGACGGGACTCGAGTACTCCATCTCTACCGACTCTGACATCTATTTATATAATATAGGTACGCGCGAGACGACCAACCTCTGCAAGGAGGAAGGCTATGAGGCCCCCAAGGTGGAGCCCACCAAGACGCTGAGAAACCAGGCCGTCAACGCGCCCGAGAACATGAAGAACCATCCCGGCTACGACCAGAACCCCAAGTTCTCGCCCGACGGACGTTACGTCGCCTGGCTCTCAATGGCCCGCGACGGCTACGAGAGCGACCGCCAGCGCCTCTGCATCTTCGACCTCGTGAGGGGCCGCGAGTTCTTTGCCACCGAGGAGTTTGACTCCAACGTCGACGACTTCTGCTGGAGCGACAACACCAAGGATGCCGCCGTCTATTTCATCGGCGTATGGCATGCCACAGAGAACCTCTACAGCGTCACCATCCAGGAGCCTAAGGGTAAGAAGCAGCAGGACCAGCTGCCCGTGACGAAGGTCACCCGACTCACGCAGGAATGTGCCGACTGGGGCTCGCTGCAGATGATGAACAACGGCAGCCAGCTGCTCATGGAGCGTCACAGCTTCACCCAGCCTGCCGACCTCTATGTCGTCACGCCCGACACGAAGAAGCCCGAGAAGACGCTGATGACTCAGATCACCAACGAGAACAAGCACATTCTCGACCAGCTGGCCATGCCTACCGTCGAGGAACGCTGGACCAAGACTACCGACGGGCAGCAGCTGCTCTACTGGATTATACTGCCGCCTCACTTCGACGCTACGAAGAAGTACCCCACCCTGCTCTTCTGCGAGGGCGGACCGCAGAGCCCAGTCAGCCAGTTCTGGAGCTACCGCTGGAACTTCTTCATCATGGCCGCCCAGGGATACGTCATCATCGCCCCCAACCGCCGCGGCCTGCCAGGCTTCGGCTCTGAGTGGTGCGAGGAGATCAGCGGTGACTGGACGGGCCAGTGCATGAAGGACTACCTCTCGGCCATCGACGATGCTGCCGACAACCTGCCTTACGTAGACCGCGACCGCATGGGTGCCGTGGGTGCCTCGTTCGGCGGCTTCTCCGTCTACTATCTGGCAGGCCACCACGAGGGCCGCTTCAAGTGCTTCATAGCCCACGACGGTGCCTTCAACCTCGAGGCTATGTACACCGAGACCGAGGAGAACTGGTTCTCCAACTGGGAGTACGACGATGCCTACTGGAACCGCGACCGCACGGCCAATACCGACAAGACCTACCGCAACTCGCCCCATCAGTATGTCGACAAGTGGGACACCCCCATCCTCTGCATACACGGCGAGAAGGACTACCGCATCAATGCCACCCAGGGCATGTCGGCCTTCAATGCGGCCCGCATGCGCGGCATCGAGGCCCAGCTGCTCATCTTCCCCGACGAGAACCACTGGGTGCTCAAGCCCCAGAACGGCATCCTGTGGCAGCGCACCTACTTCCAGTGGCTGGACCGCTGGCTGAAGAAATAAAACAAATACAATAACGACTATGGAAATCAAGACTATCGGACTGGCCAGCGACCATGCTGGCTTCGCACTGAAACAATTCGTCAAGAAGTATCTGGAAGAGAAAGGATACGAGTACAAGGACTACGGCACGCTGACTGAGGAGTCGTGCGACTACTCTGACTTCGGCCACGCACTGGCCCGCGGCATCGAGGCCGGCGAGGTCTATCCCGGCATAGCCATCTGCGGCAGCGGCGAGGGCATCAACATGACCCTCAACAAGCACCAGCAGATACGTGCCGGACTGTGCTGGATACCCGAGATAGCCCACCTCATCCGTCAGCACAACAAGGCCAACGTGCTGGTGATGCCCGGCCGATTCATCGACGAGGATATGGCCCGTCGGATTATGGACGAGTTCTTTGCCACCGACTTCGAAGGTGGCCGGCACCAGCGCCGTATCGACAAGATACCTGTATAAAGAAATGGGTGTCGGGTGACAGGCCCGGCACCCAAATAGTTTTAATATGTTAAATCACTGTGGTTAAACGAATGTAAAATTATCCGCTACTGACGCAAACAGAATTTAAAGGGACTTTCGGAAATGTTAAAATGCAAGAAAAGTCTGCGTCAATTTGTCAGTTTCCCGTTTTTTGCCCTTATATTTGCATACAGAAACATAAAACCAAAAAGGGTAATTAACAAAATGCAAGTAAATATGAAAAAGTTTCTTAATCAGGTGCTGCCGATAGCAGCTATCGTAGCATCAGCGTTTTCAGTGTTAACCGTCACATCGGCTTCGTCGTCGGCTAACGGCTCTGACAAGAGCGGGCAGTCACAGACCGAGGTTGTGGCGCAACCCATTGCTCCCGTGGCCACTCAGTCTACGGCCATGCCCGCACAGCCCGTAGACCTGTCGACGGCTGCCGAGCGTGCCCTGCCGGCCGTAGTACATATCAAATATGTGCAGAACTCCAAGATACAGACGGTCGAGGTGGAGGATCCCTTCGGCGGCTTCTTCGACCCCTTCGGATTCTTTGACCGCGGCCAGGGCAACGGCAAGCAGAAGCGCAAGGTGCAGACTCCCAAGAAGACCGCTACCGGCTCGGGCGTCATCATCTCGAGCGACGGATATATCGTCACCAACAACCACGTCGTCGAAGGTGCTGACGAATTGACAGTGACCCTCTCTGACAGCAAGGAATATTCGGCCCGCATCATCGGCAACGACAAGACCACCGACCTCGCCCTCATCAAGATTGACGGCAAGAACCTGCCCGCCATCAGCATCGCCAACAGCGACAACGTCAAGGTGGGCGAATGGGTGCTGGCCATCGGCAACCCGCTGGGACTCAACAACACGGTGACCGCCGGCATCATCTCGGCCAAGGCCCGCACGCTGGGTGCCAACAATGTGGAGTCGTTCATACAGACCGATGCCGCCATCAATGCCGGCAACTCGGGCGGTGCACTCGTCAATACCGACGGCCAGCTCGTGGGCATCAACGCCATGCTCTACTCGCAGACGGGCTCCTACAGCGGCTACGGCTTCGCCATCCCCACAAACATGATGAACAAGGTGGTGGACGACCTGAAGAAGTACGGCACCGTGCAGCGTGCCATGATCGGCATCAGCGGACGTGACGTCAAGACCCAGGTGGACATTGAGAAGGAGGAAGGCAAGGAGGCCGACTACGGCACCATGGAGGGCATCTACGTGGACTCGGTCGTCGAGGACGGTGCTGCCGAGGAGGCTGGCATCGAGAAGGGCGACGTCATCACCGAGATTGACGGACAGAAGGTGACCAAGTTTGGCGACCTAAGCGGCATCATCGCCCAGAAGCGTCCTGGCGACAAGGTGTCTATCACCTATCTGCACAACAAGAAGAAGGTCACCAAGCAGGTGGTACTGAAGAACGAGCAGGGCAACACCAAGGTGGTGAAAAATGCCGACATGGACGTGCTGGGAGCCGACTTCCGCGAGGTCACCAAGTCACAGAAGGAGCAGCTCGACATCACCTACGGTCTGGAGGTCATCAAGGTGAACGGCGGCAAGATGAAGGAAGCCGGCATGCCCAAGGGCTTCATCATCCAGAAGGTCAACGACTAGTCGATGAAGACCATCGAGGACCTGGAGAAAGCCGTCAAGGAAGCCAGCACATCCAAGGACCCTGTACTCATCATCCGCGGTATCTTCCCCACTGGCAAGAAGGGCTACTTCGTCGTTCCGCTCAGCGAATGACAACTCCCGCTGATAAGTGACATTTGAGGATTGAGGTTTGAGATTTTGCCGTCAGATTGTTAAAATATCCTAACAATTCGGACAAATCTCAAACCTCAAACCTTAAATATCAAACCTTATTATTACCTTTGCACAATAGACTTTAAAAACTGGTACCAAAATGAGGCAACTGAAAATCACCAGATCGATAACTAATCGGGAGAGCGAATCTCTTGAGAAGTACTTGCAGGAAATCAGCAAGGAAGAGATGATCAGCACGGAGGAAGAGGTTGAGTTGGCTCAGCGCATCAAGAACGGTGACCGCGAGGCACTGGAACGACTGACGAGGGCCAACCTGCGCTTCGTCGTTTCCGTAGCCAAGCAGTATCAGAACCAAGGACTCACTCTGGCTGACCTCATCAACGAGGGCAACATGGGGCTCATCAAGGCAGCCGAACGCTTTGACGAAACCCGGGGTTTCAAGTTTATATCCTATGCCGTGTGGTGGATCAGGCAAAACATCCTCCAGGCCATAGCCGACCAGAGCCGCATCGTACGCGTGCCGCTCAATCAGGTAGGCTCGGCCAGCAAAATCAACAAGCTGCTCAACAAGTTTGAGCAGGAAAACGAGCGACGGCCCTCTGTCGAGGAGATACAGGAGCAGATAGACCTGCCCCTGGAGAAAATCGACGAGGCCCTCTCGGCAGGCAACAGCCACCATGTGTCGGTCGATGCACCGTTCGTAGACGGCGACGACAGCTCGCTGCTCGACGTCCTCATCAACGAGGACTCGCCTACCGCCGACAATCACCTGGTACTGGAGTCGCTGAGGACCGAGATACAGAAAGTGCTCAACACGCTCTCCGAGCGCGAGCGGACCATCATCGAGGCCTTCTACGGCATCAACCAGCCGGAGATGACGCTCGACGAGATTGGTGAGAAGCAGGGGCTGACGCGCGAGCGCGTACGCCAAATCAAGGAGAAGGCCATACGCCGCCTCCGCGACAACACCAAGAACCAAATCCTCAAGGGCTACCTGGGGTAGATCCTATCGGGCGGAAGAACCCCGCTCTACTGTGTTGAGCGGTTTTGCCGCTCGAAAAAAGAAGAAAAGATGAAAAAGATAAAATACATTGCAATAGCAGCCGCACTGCTGCTGGGCGCCACACAGCTAAGCGCCAAGAAGACCGTCGTGCCAAGAATCTACATGTTTGGCTTCGCCGCTTCATTCAACGACACCATCGTACACTTCACCGACGTACAGGCCGTAGACAATGCCTGGATGGACACGAAGAGCAAGTTCCTGCTGGGGCGCGACAACTACACGTACCAGCTGCGCGAGTATCTGACAGAGCAACAGCAGCTACCCAACCGCACGTGCATCGTCATCTTCGGTGAGAAGCGCGACCAGGTAGAGAAGAAGCTGCTGAAGCTGAGGACCCTCTACACGACGCCCAAGAGCAAGAAAAAGAAGAGAAACAAGGCACAGAGTGGCTTCGACGTACGCTATATCGACCAGAACCAGTTCAAGTTCCAGACCGTCGACATGAGCGATGTCTACGCAGACGAGGATGTCACCGTACAGCAGCCCCAACCTGACAAAAAGAAGAGGAAAGGTGGAAAATAATTACTTCTGCATTGCCGACCACCACGTGTGCATACGCTTTGTCAGCACTGAGCACAACTCGATGGACCTGCTGCCCTCATTTGAGAATTTCAAGATGAGCGGACAGCCTGCGGACCTGTTCTTCACGCTCACCGTCGACGACACCATCCGTCCCGTCAAGGACCGGCGGCTGGTGCGCAAGTTCGACACCGGCAACGGCGACACCGTGGTCTACCAGCTGCCCGACGGCGGCTATCAGTACATCATACGCGACGTCTACGACCGCGACTGCTGCCTGCTGGTGTGCAACAGCGACTTCACCGACTGCCGCTGCGCACTGAATGGCAACTGGGTAATGCGCTCCTTCGGGCTCAACGACGCGCTGATGCTCATCTACGCCTTTGCCGGCTCGTTCCACGAGACCATGCTCATACACGCCTCCACCATTCGCCTGGGCGACTGGGGCTACCCCTTCATCGCCAAGAGCGGCACGGGCAAGAGCACCCACTCCTCGCTGTGGCTGAAGCACATCGAGGGCTGCGACCTGATGAACGACGACAACCCCGTGGTACGCATCATCGACGGCACACCCTTCATCTATGGCTCCCCCTGGAGCGGCAAGACGCCCTGCTACCGCAACATCAAGGCCCGTCTGGGAGCCGTCACACGCATAGACCGCGCTCCCCAGAACAGCATCGAGCAGCTGCCGCCCGTGCAGGCCTTCGCCTCGCTGCTGCCCGCCTGCTCCAGCATGAAGTGGGACACCATCATCTACAACAACCTGTGCGATGCCATCACCCGCATCATCGAGACCACACCCATCTACACCCTACACTGTCTACCCGACGAAGAAGCAGCACACGTATGCCACAACAAGATAGCCAGATAAAGACCCGCCGCATGGCCAACGAGGTATTCCTGCCTCAGGTCGTAGCCCTGCTCGAAGAAGGGCACACCGCCACCCTGCCCCTTCGCGGACGCAGCATGCGCCCCTTCCTGGAAGACGGGCGCGACAAGGCCCTGCTGCAGATAGTCGACACATACCGCGAGGGCGATGCCGTCCTGGCCGAGATCAGTCGGGGCCACTTCGTACTGCACCGCATCATCAAGATAGAGGGGACGCACGTCACCCTGCGTGGCGACGGCAACCTGGGCGACGAGCACTGCCGCCTGGAGGACATCCGTGCCAAGGCCGTCGGTTTCTACCGCAAGGGCCGCACGAAGCTCGACTCCACCGACGGTCGCAAGTGGCGCATCTACTCCTGGTGGTGGACCCGTCTCTACCCCCTGCGCCGCTATCTCCTCTTCGCCCTGCACCCCCACATACCGGCCAGACTGAGGGGGGGAATGTAAAAATGTAATAATGTAAAAATGTAAAAATTATATGAGGACAAAGAAAGGATTCACCCTCCGCAACGTCTGCGGTGAGAACATCATCGTAGGCGAAGGCATCGAGAACATCGACTTCAGCCGCATCATCAGCATGAACGAGTCGGCTGCTTACCTATGGAACAAGATTCAGGGCACCGACTTCACCGTCGACACCCTCGTCAGCCTGCTCTTAGAGGAGTACGAGGTGGACGAAGCCACAGCCCGTGGCGACGCTGAAACGCTCGTGCAGAAGTGGCAGGAGGCGGGCATCATCGACTGACGGTGCAAAGAGCCCGAAGACGGCACTGCCGCTGCCGCTCATAGCCGCATAGACAGCTCCCATCTGGTAGAGCTGCTCCTTGACGGCACCTATCTCGGGGTGCAGCGCAAAGACGCTCTCCTCGAAGTCATTGACCAGCTCATGGCGCCACGTCGCTATGGGCTGGTTTATGATATTCCTGCAGTTCTTCACCGGCTTTCTGGGCTTGATGAGCGAGAAGGCCTCCTTCGTCGACACAGGAATGTCGGGGCGCACCACAGCCAGGCGGTAGCCCCTCAGGCTGAGGTCTATGGGCACCAGCCGCTCGCCTATGCCCTCAGCATAGGCCGGACGGCCCACGACGAAGAACGGGCAGTCGGCCCCCAGACGTGCAGCATAGCCGATGAGCTGCTGCTGGTTCAGCCCCAGGCCAAACAGCTCATTGAGCAGCACGAGCATGGCGGCGCAGTCGCTCGACCCGCCGCCCATGCCTGCCTGCGTGGGTATAGCCTTGTAGAGGTGAGCATGCACGCGCGGCAGTTGGGGGAAGTCCTGTTTCAGCAGGCGGTAGGCTCTGACCACCAGGTTCTGCTGTTCGTCGCCCTCCACGTCGATGTTCGTCACCTTCAGGTCGCAGTCCACTGCCGAAGGGAACGCCTCGTCCATCGTCACCACCTCGAGCGCATCCTTGATGGGAACAGGCATAAACACCGTTTCCAAGTTATGGTATCCATCAGCCCGCCGTTCCACGATGTTCAGTCCCAAATTTATCTTAGCTATCGGAAATGTAATCATGGGTGCAAAGGTACGAATAAGTGAGAGAAAAACCAAATTTATTTGAGTTTTTCCGAGCGTGAGTACCTTCGACCGTAGGTCAAAGGTAGTGCAAACCGAGCGAAAAACCAAAAATATCGAAGATTTTTTTGTTTTTCCGAGGTGCCGCCTACCTTGGGCGAAGCCAAAGGTACGAATAAGTGAGCGAAAATGCAAATATATTTGCAACTTTCCGAGCGTGAGTACCTTCGACCGCAGGTCAAAGGTAGTGCAGCCGACCTTCAACCGTAGGTAAAAGGTAGTGCAAACCTCATGTCCAAAACAAGTAAAAGCGAATAAGCGAACAAGCGAACAACCTCGCGCTTCCGCAATAAACACTGCGGAAACGCGAGGTTTCGGGTAAAAGTGAACGGCCTCCCATCCTCCCCGTGATCTGATTGTTACCTTTCACGATGGCCCGTTTTTGCCACCTCTGAGGAAGAAGGCTTGTTGCTCTGAGAAAGAAGGCCTGTTGCTCTGAGGAAGAAGGCCTGTTGCTCGTTTTACGGAAAATTTGCTTATCTTTGCACCGATGAACCATACGGAGTTGATGATAGCAGCAGCGTTCGTCTGCCAGACTGCCTTTTCGTATTTCTTCGAAAACTTTGAGCGGAAAAAGAGATGTGACGAGACGACCGATGAGAATAATGATGAGCAATAATGTTTATAAACGATACGGGGGTGGTACGCTTGTTCGCTTGTTCACATGTTCGCTTTTACTCGTTTTGGACATGAGGTTTGCACTACCTTTGACCTGCGGTCGAAGGTACTCACGCTCGGAAAAACTCAAATAAATTTGGTTTTTCTCTCACTTATTCGTACCTTTGCACCCGAATATAAACAGAGGATATAAAAAACATGCCCGAACAAAACAATAACAGAAACAGGAGCAGAAGAGCTCAACAGCCCGTGGACAACACCTACGGACACCTGCAGCCACAGGCGCTGGAACTGGAGAAAGCGGTGCTGGGAGCCATGCTCATCGACAAGGATGCATACTCGGTGGTGTGCGAGATTCTCTTCCCCGAGAGCTTCTACGAACCGCGCAACCAGATGATATACACCGCCATACGCGACTTGGCTATGGCCGAGAAACCGGTGGACGTGCTCACCGTGACCGAACAGCTGGCCAAGAACGGACAGCTGGAGGAGGCGGGAGGACCGGCTTACATCGCCGAGATATCCAGCCGCGTGGCATCGTCGGCACACGTGGAATATCATGCACGCATCGTGGCACAGAAATTCCTGGCACGACAGCTCATACAGTTCTCGAGCGACATTGAGACCAAAGCCTTTGACGAGACCATCGACGTGGACGAACTGATGCAGCAGGCCGAGGGCGCCCTCTTCGAACTGTCGCAGAAGAACATGAAGAAGGACTTCACGCAGATAGACCCCATCATCAAGACGGCTATGGACGTGGTCACCAAGGCGGCTGCCAACAAGGACGGACTGACGGGTGTGCCCACCGGCTACCACAAGCTGGACGACATCACCAGCGGATGGCAGCCCAGCGACCTGGTCATCATCGCCGGACGACCCGCCATGGGTAAGACGTCGTTTGCACTGTCGCTGGCCAAGAACATTGCTGCCGACTACCAGAAGCCCATCGCCTTCTTCTCGCTCGAAATGTCGAACGTGCAGCTGGTAAACCGTCTCATATCTAATGTATGCGAGATACAGGGCTCGCACCTGCAGAGCGGACAACTGCGACCCGACGAGTGGGACCGGCTGGACAAGCACATCAACAACCTGTACGGTGCCCCACTCTACATCGACGACACGCCGGGACTCTCGGTCTTCGAACTGCGTACCAAAGCCCGCCGACTGGTTCGCGAACACGGCGTGCAGATCATCATGATAGACTACCTGCAGCTGATGAATGCCAACGGCATGCGCTTCTCATCGCGACAGGAGGAGGTGTCCACCATATCGCGCTCGCTCAAGGGACTGGCCAAGGAGCTGGACATACCCATTCTGGCACTGTCGCAGCTGAACCGTGGCGTAGAATCGCGCGAAGGACTGGAAGGTAAGCGGCCGCAGCTGAGCGACTTACGCGAATCGGGTGCCATAGAGCAGGATGCCGACATGGTCATCTTCGTACACCGCCCCGAGTACTACCACATCTATCAGGACGACAACGGGCGCGACCTGCACGGCATGGCTCAGATCATCATAGCCAAGCACCGTAAGGGCGCCACGGGCGACGTGCTGCTGAACTTCCGCGGAGAATACACGCGATTTGAGAATCCCGACGACGGACGGCTGGCCAGCAAGAAGCAACAGACGGACATGAGCGGCGGTGAGATTGTAGGCTCGAAGATTAACGGCGAGGAGCTGGGCGGAGCCGGCGACTACAGCATACCGCCCCCCAGCAATGAGCCGATGCCCTTCTAAACTGCACGAATCTAAACGAGCATCAGGTCGCTCATGATCATGTCACTGACAAAGAGGCCACGGCGCGACAGGCGCAGGTGGCCTTCTTCGTGCAGCAGCAGACCGTCGGCCACGTACTTGGCGGCCGCCGACAGGCAGTAGGCACGCTGAGCGTCGGTAAGCACCGCCAACGGGAGACCTTCGCAAGTGCGAAGGGCCGTCATCACCCGCTCGTTATAGCGCGTATCGGCATCGAGGACCTCGCGCTCAAAGTAGGGCTCGCCACGCTCTATGCCCTCTATGTAGCGACCGACGTCGGCCACATTCCACTGGCGGCTGCTGCCGTCGAAGGAATGGGCGGCGGCACCCAAGCCTATATAGGGCGTAGCGTTCCAGTAGCTGCTGTTATGGCGCGAACGGAAGCCTGGACGTGCGAAGTTACTGATCTCATAGTGCTCATAGCCGGCGGCTGCCAGCGTGTCCTTCAGCAGGTAGTACATCTGCCGGCTCAGCTCCTCGTCGCACTCGCTCACCTGACCTGCCTCCAGGAGTCGGTACAGGGGGGTGCCCTCTTCGTACATCAGGGCATAGGCCGACAGATGCTCCACCTGGAGCGACACGGCCTCGTCTACATCCCGATGCCAGTCGTCGAGGGTCTCGCCGGGGAATCCGTACATCAGGTCGATGCTGACATTGCCGATGCCTGCCTGACGGAGCCGGCTGACAGCCTCGTGGACCTGCCCCGACGTGTGGCGACGGCGCGCAAAGCGCAGACGCTCGTCACTGAATGACTGCACGCCCATGCTGACACGATTGACAGGCAGCTCGCTCAGCAGGTCGGCAAACTGCGGGGTGACATCGTCGGGGTTGCACTCCAACGTCACCTCCTGCGCTGTGCCAAGCGTGGCAAAGAGCTGTCGCAGATGGGCAGCGTCCAGCTGGCTGGGCGTACCCCCACCCACATATATAGTATGTACACGTTCATTATTTATATATGAGCGCCGCAGATGCCACTCCCTGCAGACGGCATCCACATAGCGGCCGCGCACGTCGAGCTGCGTGGTGGAGTAGAAACCGCAGTAAACACAGCGGCACTTGCAGAAGGGTATATGAACATAAATGCCTGCCATAACGCCTGCAAAGGTACGAAAAAGGAGGGACAATTACTAATTTTGCTTAATATTTAAAACGTTTTCTTGGAGTTTTCGCAAAAAATGACTAATTTCGAGCCGTTTTTTGAACAACCATAACCTAAAATTATAAATGATATGAAGATTTATCAGACTAACGAGATTAAAAACATTGCGCTGCTTGGCAGTGCGGGTAGCGGCAAGACCACTCTTGCCGAGGCAATGGTCTACGAGGCCGGCATCATCAAGCGCCGCGGCACCGTAGAGGGTAAGAACACCATGAGCGACTACTTCCCCGTGGAGCAGGAGTATGGATACTCGGTATTCTCGACCGTATTCCACACGGAGTGGAACGGCAAGAAGCTCAACATCATAGACTGCCCGGGAAGCGACGACTTCGTAGGCGGTGCCATCACTGCACTGAACGTCACCGACCAGGCCGTCATACTCATCAACGGACAGCACGGT
>JAFUSV010000163.1 GCA_017467565.1 Prevotella sp. | reverse complement strand
TTCACTCTTCACTCTTCACTCTTCACTTAAAAAGTCGTACCTTTGCACCCAGATATGAACAAATACGAGAAAACGAACGCTGAGTTCGAGGCTGCCATTGCTGAATGCAGGGCTCTGTTTGAGAAGAAGCTGCACGACTACAGGGCTTCATGGCGCATTCTGCGTCCGCAGTCCCTGACTGACCAGCTGTTTATCAAAGCCAAGCGCATACGTCAGTTGGAGATCACTGGCGAGTCGCTGGTGGGCGAAGGTATACGTCCGGAATTCATCGCCCTGATCAACTATGGCATCGTGGGACTGATACAGTTGGAGCGTGGCTTTGCCGACCAGGTGGACATGGACAACGAAGAGGCTATGGTGCTGTACGACAAGTACAGTCACGAGGCCCTGGAGCTGATGAAACGTAAGAACCATGACTACGACGAGGCATGGCGAGGCATGCGTGTGAGCAGCTATACCGACCTGATACTGACGAAGATAGAGCGCATCAAGGAGATAGAGAACCTGAGCGGACAGACACTGGTAAGCGAGGGTATCGATGCCAACTACATGGATATCATCAATTATTCAGTGTTCGGACTGATAAAAGCCCACCCCTAACCCCTCCCCAAATGAGGGGAACTAATACATAAAAGAAGAATGGAAGGCGACCAAAGCAGCAACGAAAAAATACAGGCCAAGCCCCCCTTCCTTGGGAAGGGGATGGGGGTAGGCATCAACATCTGCCGACTGGTGCTGGCCCTGACATTCATCCTGTCGGGATTCGTGAAGGCTGTAGACCCGCTGGGCACACAATATAAGATAAACGACTACCTGACGGCATGGGGCATGGGCCAATGGTTGCCCGACCTGGTGACACTGGGACTCTCGGTGGCACTGTCGACAGTAGAGTTCTGCCTGGGTCTCTTCCTGCTGTTCGCCATCAGGCGACGGTTCACGTCGAGGGCCATCCTGGTCATCATGATCGTGGTGACACCTCTGACACTCTGGCTGGCACTGGCCGACCCCATCAGCGACTGCGGCTGCTTCGGCGACGCCATCGTGCTGAGCAACTGGCAGACATTCTGGAAGAACGTGGTGCTGCTGGCAGCAGCGATTATCGTGGTGAGGAGACCCCTGGAGATGTTCCGCTTCATCAGCAAGTCGAACCAGTGGATAGTCATCAACTACACGATACTGTTCATCCTGGCCGTCTCAGCATGGAGCCTCTACTACCTGCCGCAGTTTGACTTCCGCCCCTACCATATCGGGGCCAACATACCGAAGGGCATGGAGATACCCGAGGGCGCCGAGCAGCCTCAGTTCGAGACGACCTACGTCATGGAACACAACGGACAGCGGCAGGAGATGAGCGAAGCCGAATATATGAAGGTGTGGGAGGACAGCACCTGGACGTGCGTGGACACCAAGACGGTGCAGACGAGCAAGGGCTACGTGCCACCCATACATGACTTCTCGCTGATGGAGATGGAGACAGGCGAAGACCTGACGGAGGAGGTGCTGAGCGACTCAGGATACACGTTCCTGCTGGTGTCGCCCCATCTGGAGAAGGCCGACGACTCGCAGCTGGACCGTATCAACGAGATATACGAATACAGCCGCGAACAAGGCTACAGGTTCTACGGCATGACGGCCAGCGGAGAGAACGCCGTGGCCCAGTGGCGCGACATGACGGGTGCGGAATATCCGTTCTGCAACACCGACGAGATCACGCTGAAGACCATCATACGCAGCAACCCCGGACTGCTGCTGCTGAAAGGCGGCACCGTCATCCGCAAATGGAGCCATAACGACCTGCCCAACGAGGAACAGCTGACGGCACCCCTGGACCGTCTGCCACTGGGACAGATGCCCGAGGACTCCGCAGCCAGTAAGATAGCCGCCATCCTGCTGTGGTTCGTGCTGCCCCTGCTGCTGCTCACCATTGCCGACCGCATGTGGAAAAGGAAAAGGAAAAAGGAAAAGTGAAAAGTGAAAAATGAAAAGGGAAAAGGGAAGGCTGCGATTAAGCGAGAGCAGTGCGATGCTTGCATCAGCACAGCCGAGCGTGAGCAGGCTCGCCCGACAGGGCAAAATTTGCTTCCGCAGTGAAGGGGAAAAAGATAGTTGAAAGTTAATAGTATAACCCTATAAAAAAAAGAAAAGAACATGAGAAAAAAGATTGTAGCCGGTAACTGGAAGATGAACATGAACCTCCAGGACGGCATCGCTCTTGCCAAAGAGCTCAATGAGACACTGAAGGCTGACAAGCCCAACTGTGGTGTAGTCATCTGCACCCCGTTCATTCATCTGGCCAGCATCGCACAGTTCCTCGACCAGGACATCATCGGTCTGGGTGCTGAGAACTGCGCAGACAAGGAGAAGGGTGCCTACACCGGTGAGGTGAGCGCCGAGATGGTGAAGTCGACAGGTGCACAGTACGTCATCCTGGGTCACTCCGAGCGTCGTGAGTACTACAAGGAGACCCCCGAGATCCTGAAGGAGAAGGTGCTGCTGGCACAGAAGAACGACCTGAAGGTTATCTTCTGCATCGGTGAGTCGCTGGAAGAGCGCGAGGCCGGCAAGCAGAACGAGGTGGTGAAGGCCGAGCTCGAGGGCAGCGTCTTCAACCTGAGCGAGGAGGACTTCCGTAAGATCGTCATCGCCTACGAGCCTATCTGGGCTATCGGTACGGGCAAGACCGCTACCGCTGAGCA
>JAFUSV010000162.1 GCA_017467565.1 Prevotella sp. | reverse complement strand
TTCACTCTTCACTCTTCACTCTTCACTTATCACTTCTCCCTTCCTCAGTGTCTCTGACGACGTACAGAAGCCCGTGGGGCAGACGAACCTGACGACGAGCTGCCACCACCACTCTTTGCCTTCTCGGTCTTGGCACGGTTGCGGCGCGAACGTTTCTCTGCCTTCGCCTTCTTGGGGTCGGCATTGGCGATGCTGTCCAAAGAGTCTTTCTTGGCCTGGTCGCCAAAGATATTATTGCGGAAGTCGGCCAACTCCTTCTCTATACGTTTCTGCTCGTCTGACAGTTTGGTGCTGTCATTGCCGGCAACCTGTGCCAGCGTCTTACCCAGTCGATTGGCCGTCTTATAGATCTTTCCGCGATATTTGTTCAATGTGAAATAGTCGTCCATACTCATGATGGCAGCATCGTTGATGTCGCTGACCTTCACCGTCTGCCTACTGAGGAAAGGCTCCACGTCGCTGTACTTCACCCAGAACAGCGGGTACTTGGCCGATGCATCACCGAAATCATCATCGCGCACCATCACCGGACAGAAGGCCAGGGGCTTGATGTGGAATGTCGAGTTAGCCTGATTGTAGTAGGCGCTCTCCTTCATGTAATACATCTTCACCTCAGCCGAGGGAATATCGCTGTTGTCTACCTTGATCTTACCATTCTGCTCTTCGTAGAAGATGTGGTAGTTGTCAAGAATAGACTTCATCTGCACCTTGGCCGACTCTTCCAGCACTTCGTTGCCATCCAGGTTATACTCATAGATGGGGATATAGCCATTGAGTGCGAGCTTGAAGACGTATGTGAACAGATTGAGCTGCTTGCCCTGGGGCTCCATAGGATAGTAGAGACCCGAGTTAGCCTCCTCGTTAAGGTCTATCTCACGATAGATGTCACGACGCCACACCACATCCTCGGGCATGTCGAGCGCCACAGGATACTGAAGACGCATACGAGCCGTCATCCCTTGTCCGTTGGTCTGTTGCCCCTGCTGCTGTTTCTGCTGTGCTGCAGGCTGTACGCGGCGGTTCTTAGGCTGAGCCTGCGCTATATCAATGAACAATGAACAATGTACTATGAACAATGCCATTGCCATTATGCACCGTAAATTTAGCTTATTCATATTTCTTTTCATATCTTATCTTGATTATTTATGTTTTGCCTACGCTCCACATTTTTAGTTAATTGTACATTGCTCATTGTCATTGCACCTTGATTTCCATAGCTGCCGACAACGTACGCTCGATGCCGTCGGGACCTACTGCCGTCACACGCGAGATGTAGAAGCGGCGACCACGTGAGAGTTTGCGGAACTGATCCTTCTGGGCTGCCGAGAAACGGGCACCGTCACTGGCCAGTGGCTTGGCATTACCCATATTGTCGAAGAACACGGTCTCGAACGAGATGACACGGAATCCGATGTCGAGGATGCCATCGTCGATGGCAGCGCCAATGTTCTCTACAGCCATCAGGCTGCCCTTATGCATGTTGCCACCCTTGAAGCGCGAGGGATTGCCGGCCTCGTCCTTAATATCTATATAAGGTGTAGGATCGGGCAACTTACGCACACGGAAGGCAAACGATCCCATCGTCTGTGGACGTCCGGTATTGGTCGACGTGACCGTAATCACGGCATCCTGACCTATCTTGGACGGATGGGCGATATACTTGCCAGGTCCCGTCTGCTGCAAGGTTCCATTGGTCATCGAGGCCGACACCTTGTTGAGAGGTACGCCGGGCACACTGACACTGATGGGGTTATTGTAACCGGCATACAGCATGCGGGTCAGGTCGGCAGACACCGTAGCACTGGGCTCCACCACCGTATATTTCTGAGAGAAATCGCGACGGATGCGGTCACCGTTACCATTCGTTGTCTCGATATAGCCGTCGAGAGAGAAGTCACCGGTACGCGAGCAGAAGGTCTCGTAGAGTCCGTCGGTCAGATCCATCTTCTTGCCACCGATATAGATATCGGGCACCTGCGTCGTATCTACGGCTGCCATCACAATATGAGCCGAGAACTTGTCGCCCTGCACGATGGTCTGCGAACTGGGAATAACGAAAGCATCGAGGGCATTGACACGGATATCCTTCACGTCGATGTTCTGTACCAATGTGTGCAGCACCTCCTTCTCGGCATTGCGCACGTCGTTCTGCAGTTTCGACAGCAAGGTCACGGCTGCCACGGCAGGCATGGCCTCGAACATATACTCCTGCCAGTTCTTGCCCGAGATGCCGTTGGGCACCTTTGTCGTCAGGTCACTGGCCACGATACGCTGCTTGGCAGTGTCGGGAATCATTTTCAGAATACCATCCCTGTAGGTGTCGATAGCCTTTTTCAGTTCTTCACCACGACCTTTGCCAGGCGCAAGCATCACCTGATTGGTAGCCTCCAGGTCTTCCTTGTTCTGCAAGTTGGCGGGATTGCCTTCCTTGCCGTCAGCCTCGTGGGCTATGGCCAACTTCAGTTCAGCAGCCAGGTTGTAGAGGCGGTCGCTCATCTGCTTCACCTCCATAGCCTTGTCGTACCACTCCTTCACCTTCATGGGATTGGCCTCCATCTGCTGTTCGAAGTCCTCATATATGGCACTATTCTCCAGAGCTGCGTTGGCCGTGGTGCGGTTCAGACTTTCTTCCACGATGGAGAAGCCGTTGAGCACCTCGTTCGAGACATTCAGCGCAAGCATAGCCATGAGGACGACGTACATCAGGTTAATCATCTTCTGGCGCGGAGATACTGGTCTTTTCTTAATCGCCATTGTTGTTCTGATTGAGTTTTGGCATGTTCACCGTCATAGCCTCGATCATGCGGGCATAGATACGGTTCAGCTCGGCTATCTGGTCAGCCATCTTACGTGTCTGGTCGTTAATCTCATCGATAGTACCAATCTGCTGGCTGGCACCCTTCAGCTGCATCTCGTAGACCTTGCAGATACCTGTCAGCGTACGGTTCAGGTTCTCCATCTCCTCACTGTCGCGGGTCAGTCGCTCACTCTGCTCTGACACCTTCTGCAGGGTCTCCGTCAGGTTCTTCAACTGCTCCACATAGTTATTCGTAGCCTCCTCCATGTCAGGATTGAGCTCGGGCAGCTCGGGAGCTACCACACCACCGATGATGCCACCACCGATGACACCTGCGCCAGCAGCACCGACAGCAGGCTCTACGCCCTCACCGCCACTGTGGCTGACGGTTTCACCGTCAGCACCACCGCCACCAGCAGCACCGCCGCCACCACCAATAATGGTAGTGCCACCGCCGCCACCGCCAATGACAATCGTACCGCCACCGCCTCCAGTGACGCCACCGCCACCGTGGTTGACGGTTTCCCCGTCAACAGCACCGCCACCAATGACGCCACCGCCACCAATGACGCCGCCACTGATGACACCACCGCCAGGAACAGCCGTGTGGCTGACGGTTACCCCGTCAGCATCTTCATCATCGAGATGCACATGCGTAGGCAGATCCTTGCCATCCTCGGTCTTGTCGAACGGACGGTCAAAGCCAGAAATGAAGAACACAAATATCTCAGTACCCATACCTAGGAACAACCAGAAGTTGGCTCCCGGCAGGTGGGTCAGCTTGAACAGGGCACCTGCAATCACGATGGCAGCACCCCAGCTGTATGCGTAGTTCATGAACGTCTGTCCCGGAACGCTGTCAAGCCATTTCTGCAGACGATAGATCGGATTGAATTTACTGTATTTAGTCATCGTGCTTATTTACTATTTGACGATTTTACGATTTGACAATTTAATGGATGGTGGACCCGCCGAAGTTGTGGCGGACATCACGTCTCTTTATCTCTTTTTTTTTGCAGAAGCCTTGGCTGGCTTTGCCTTGTCGCTGGTAGTGTTGGCCAGTGAGCGTACGCAGCGGAATCCGATGTACGAACGGGGCTGGTTCTGATATTCACTGCTACGCCATGCCGAACGGATGTACGACTCAGGGTCTTTCCACGATCCGCCTCTGACGCTCTTCTTCTTCAGCTTGTAGGGATCTTCCTTGGCTGCATTGTATTTCAGCTGCGGGTTGATGTCGTTCATGGCATCCACGCCAGCCTCGGTATAGATGGTAGAGGTCCACTCTGCCACATTACCGGCCATGTCGTAGAGACCGTTCGTATTGGCGGTATAGATAGCCACCTTGCTGGTAATGAGGTTGCCGTCCTTGGTATAGTTTCCGTTATCGGGCTTGAAGTTGGCAAAGAAGCAGCCCTTGCCACTGGCTACATCCTCATTAGCCCAGGGGAACTCGTTCTGATCCTTGCCACGGGCAGCATATTCCCACTCAGCCTCTGTCGGCAGACGATAGCGCTGCACATAGCGGGCAGCCGGTCCCAGTCCCTTCAGAAGGAAGTCGGTACGCCAAGCACAGAAGGCATTGGCCTGCTCCCATGTCACTCCGACGCAGGGATAGTCATTGTAGGCCGGATTCGAGAAGTAATTGCGCATGTACACCTCGTTGTCGGCATTGGGGAAGTCGTTCACCCAGCATGTCGTGTCGGGATAGATATTAACGATATAGGTATTGAGGAAGTCCCAGGGACCCGACAGCGGACGGTTGATGGTCTCACGGTGTATCTTGCCTTCATCGTCAATGTAAGCAGTATCCTTGGAGATCATCACCTGCTCGTTGCTACCCTGATCATCGGTATTCAGGTTACGCTCATAGAGCGAACCGCCATTGTCGTTGGCAGCCTTGATACGGTTGCGGCGCATGGCAGCCTCAACGTAGTCGTACACCTCGTAGCGATAGTTCATCTGACTGGCATCGAGCATCTTCTCACCCGTCACGGGGTTAGTCACGTAGACGCTCTCCAAGGCACGCAGCTCGTCCTCATTGGGCTTACGGGGCAATGACTTTTTCCAGTTCAGGTAGGGCTTGATGGGGTCGCCGTTCTTGTCTTCCTCTATCTTGTACGTCTCGTCACCGCCATAGTTGGGGTCAGCCAGACGTTCACGGATGATAGAGTCGCGCACATAGTTCACAAACTGGCGATACTCCGAGTTGGTGATTTCCGTGTCGTCCATCCAGAAGCCTTCCACCGAGATGTCCCTGACAGGCGTCTGTCGGCCCCAGAGCGAATCGGGTGTTTCCAGTCCCATACGCAAGTGACCGCGTTTCACCAGAACCATACCGTATGGTGCCGGTTCAGAGAAAGCTCGGCCGCTGGCACCAGTCAGTTCTCCGCCTGATGCCGATGTTTCCTTGCCACCGAAGCAGGAAGCCAAAAGGGCAATGCATAATGCATAATGCATAATGCATAGTATGCCACGCATTCTTTTTTTCATTGTATTCTTCATTTCTCTTATCATATTCTTACCACCAATTATGCATTATGAATTACGCATTATGAATTATGCATTATGAATGATGCATTTATAAAATTCTCACGCTCTGATGACGGTTGCGCCCCTTCTTGAAGAGGTTCAGGTCGGTCTGATAGCCTACGTACAGCTCGTGCGAACCATGCCCCAGTCGGATGCCATTCGTGAATATCTCGTAGCTGTAGCCGAGGCTCACCCCATGGAAGTTACCACCCAGCATCAGCGTGAACGAGTTGGTGGGACTGTAACCTGCGCCGATGTACATCACCCGTTTCTCGTGGGTGTATTTCAGTCGGGCTGTCACGTCGGCTCTGTAGCCAATGCCGTCGGAACGTCCCCAGACAGAGGGGTTTATTGTTAAAAACGGATTTCTGAGCCGAATATTGCATCCAGCCGTAAAATAATATGCCCGGGCAATGTCAAGCTGGTTGGTTTCACCCAGATAGACAGTAGGTGCAAGGGCATGTAATACCGATGCACCGACGTACCAGTTCTTATGTGTGTAGTAGAGTCCGCCCCCCAGGTCAAAGCCACTGCCTGTCACCTCCGATGTCGAAAAGGCCGGATCGCTGGCGTCTATGACATCCAGCTCCGAGCCGTTGAAATTCTCGCTCAGCAGTCCGCCTTGTATGCCGATGCTCAGCATACCCCCGAAGAGTTTCAGCTTGTAGGCATACTGCAGCGACAGGTTGCGATGAGAGAACAGACCAATGGCATCGTTCGTGAAGCGCAGGCCCACGCCATGATAGGAGCGCAGGAAATAGAACGGCATGTCGGCCTGGGCATACATCGTGCGTGGATTATGCTCAAATCCCGTCAGTGCCATGTTATAGGCACCGACGAAATTGATTTTCTCCTCCTTGCCTACCGAGGCAGGATTGAATGAAGGCTCCATGGCCCAGTAGTGGCTGAACGACGGGTCATACTGCGCACTCATCTCTAACAGCGCGCAAAACAACAGGGCCAATATCGTCAGATTTCGCCTTAACATATTTCTTATAACGAAAGAATTTCCATTATATTATATAAATAAGGTGAAAATCTTTATGAAAATGACTTATCTCATGGTCACCGTCGTACCTTTCTGCCAGGACGAATAGACCACCTTACCCTTCTTCAGCCAGCCTATGCGCAGGCAGCGGTCATCGTGCTTGCGCAGTCCTGCCTTCTGTGTGAGGGTCACGGTGAGCGTCTTCCCCTGGGTCGTGGCTGTCACCTCGTAGTCGGCATACTGTCCTTTACGATAGCCAAAGCCATTGCCATCATCCTCATACAGACGTCCGCAGGCTTTTCCGTCGGCATCGAGGTTGACCATCAGGGTCAGCGAGTCGGTGCGGTACTCCTCGGTATTCTGATAGATGTTGGCCACTGGCAGCACGGCACCAGGACGCAGGGCGAGGCGTGCCTGATAGCCGTCGTCACCTGTCTCCAGGGTGAAATTGGCCCAGTCGCCCTTGGGCAGAGCGGGATTCTCGGCCCAACGCGGTACGATGAGGAGGTCGCCACCTAACATGAAGGCCTGCTGCTCACCTCTCAGCGATATATCGCCCTCATCGGCCATGAAGACGGGCCGCATCACGGGCAGTCCTGTCTGTGAGGTCTCGCGGAAGAGGGTATAGATGTAGGGCAGCAACTGGTAGCGACGGTTGATGGCCGTACGGCATACCTGTTCCACCTTGTCGCCGAAAGCCCAGGGTTCCTGCTGCACCTCCTCCAGTGAGCTATGGTTGCGCACAAAGGGGAAATAGACGCCGATAGCTGTCCAGTGGGCCAGCAGTTCGGCATTACAGTCACGTGCAAAGCCGCCGATGTCGGGGCCGTTGAAGGGTTGGCCCGTCAGTCCCATGTTGAGGGTCATGGGTATGCTGGCCTTCATATGTTCCCAGGTAGAGGTGTTATCGCCGGTCCATGTGGCAGCATAGCGCTGGCCGCCCAGGAAATTGGCACGCGACAGCACGAACGGCCGCTTGTCGGGATTGGCCATGAGGACGCCGTCGCGCGTAGCCTTCACCATGTAGTAGCCATAGACATTATGGTAGCGCAGGTGTACGCTGCCCTTTCCTCCATCCGTTCCATGAATGTTGTCTTCAGGCATTGAAGAGTCGGGACCGCCAAAGACGGCAGGTTCGTTCATGTCGTTCCACACGCCGTCGATACCTGTTGCCATGAAGTCCTTATAGAGGGTACTCCACCAGTGGCGCACCTCCTCACGGGTGAAGTCGGGGAAGTGACAGTCGCCAGGCCACACACGCCCCACAAAGTTCTCGCCGTCGCGAGTCTTCACGTAGTAGTCACCGGCTGTACCCTGCTGGTCTACGAAATAGTCGGGATCGACCTTCACGCCTGGGTCTATCATGAACACGGACTTGAAGTGACGCTCATGCAGATAGTCGTTAAAGCGCTTCGGGTTGGGCATCTGCTCAGGAGAGAAGGTGAAGATGCGGAACCCGTCCATATAGAGGATGTCGAGCCAGATGACATCACAGGGTATCTGCTTCCGTCGGAACGTGTCGGCAATGTCCATGGCCCAGGTGTCGGGCACATAGCTGTGGCGGCACTGATGATAGCCAAGTGCCCATAGCGGGGGTAGCTCGATGGTGCCTATCATTCGTGCCAACTCGCGCAGCACCTCGGCAGCCGTCTGACGCTCGATGACCAACACGCGGAAGGCAGGTCCCTCGCTGTCGAAGCGTACCTCGCTATCGGTGGTCAGCCTCGACTTCCAGGTATTATCGGCCATGATGCCGAAGGCCGTACCGTCTTTCCTCACGCCGAGCACCCAGGGATGACTCTGGTAGAGTCGTTTGCCACCCTCAGTCATGTACAGTCCGTTGTCTTTGTTCCACAGGCCGATAGTCTCGCCGTTACGTCTCAGTCCGCCATACACCTCGCCTGTACCATACAGGTCGGCATCGCCTACATCAATCGTGGCGATATGATGACTGCCGTCAACTGAGAAGCGAGGCTTCAACTGCCATTGGGCCGGCACAGGCTGTGCCGTGACAGTCGGCTCGTTGACAAAGATGGGCGACGGCTGATGCATCGAGGCATCATAATTCTCGGGATAGAAGGCGGCCACACGGTCACCTACCATGTTGCTCCACTGGGCTGCTGCCGATAGCGACAGGCTGGCCAGGAGTGTCAATAACATTTTTCTCATTATTCTTACTATTGTTAATCATTTCATTTTGTTCGTGGAGTGTGGAGTGTGGAGTGTGGAGTGTGGAGTGTGAAGTGTGAAGTGTGAAGTGAGGTCAGACTAATTGGCACCATCAGCTCTTGGAGTGGCGGTAGCAAATTCTTCACTCTTCACTCTTCACTCTTCATTCTTCACTCTTCACTGCGGTAGCAAATTCTTCACTCTTCACTCTTCACTTACGTATTTCTTCCCTCCCAGCACGATGACAATCTCGCCACGCGGCTCTGTCTGCTGGAAATGGGCGATGACTTCCTCCAGCGTACCACGTACGCTCTCCTCGTGTACCTTGGATATCTCGCGACAGACGCTGACAGGACGGTCAGCACCGAAATACTCGGCAAACTGCTGCAGCGTCTTCACCAAACGATAGGGCGACTCATAGAAAATCATGGTCCTCTCCTCGTCTTGTAGTGCTGTCAGCTTTGTCTGCCGGCCCTTTTTCTGAGGCAAAAAACCCTCGAAGGCAAAGCGGTCGCAAGGCAGTCCGCTACTGACCAGTGCCGGCACAAAGGCCGTGGCCCCTGGCAGACACTGCACCTCGATGCCAGCCCTGACGGCCTCGCGTACCAGGAAGAAGCCTGGGTCGCTGATGCCTGGCGTACCGGCATCGCTGATGAGGGCTACGGTCTGTCCGGCCAACAGGCGTTCGACGATACCCGCACTGGTGCCGTGCTCATTGAACTTATGGTGCGACAGCAGATGGTTTTTTATCTCAAAATGCTTCAGCAGGATACCGCTGGTACGCGTATCCTCAGCCAGTATCAGGTCGGCCTCCTTCAGGATTCTGATGGCGCGCAGCGTCATGTCCTCCATGTTTCCCACAGGCGTGGGTACTATATACAGTATTCCCATATCGAATGCAAAGATAGAAAAAAAATATAAAATATCGGACACACCTACATTTTTTTTACGCTACACTTTTCACTTTTCACTTTTTTTTATAACTTTGCACCCAAATGACGACAAATATTACAGCAGATGCACATCGACCTGGAAGAATAGAGGTGGTGTGCGGCTCGATGTTTTCGGGCAAGACAGAGGAACTGATACGCCGCATGCGGCGTGCACAGTTTGCCAAACAGAAGGTGGAGATATTCAAACCGTCCATCGACGTGCGCTATTCTGAGGAGGACGTGGTGAGCCACGACCAGAAGCACATACAGTCGACGCCCGTCGACTCCTCTGCCAGCATCCTGCTGCTGGCGAGTGACATCGACGTGGTGGGCATCGACGAGGCCCAGTTCTTCGACATGGGACTGGTCGACGTATGCAACGAACTGGCCTACCGCGGCATCCGCGTCATCATAGCCGGACTGGACATGGACTTCAAGGGTAAGCCCTTCGGCCCCATGCCTGCCCTCTGCGCCATCGCCGACGAGGTGACCAAGGTGCATGCCATCTGCGTGCGCTGCGGCTCGCTGGCCTATGTCAGTCACCGCAAGGTGGCCGGCGACAAGCGTGTTCTCCTGGGTGAGACGCAGGAATACGAACCTCTGTGCCGCGAATGTTACAAGCAGGCCACTGCCGAGAAATAAGACCTATAGGCCCAATAAGACCCATAAGCCCCATTAGACCCATTAGACCCATAAGACCCATAAGACCCATAAGACCCATAACCCCCATGATATCCTACAATAAAGAAATCACCTTCGACACCTTTGTCCGCTGGCTGGGCTATGCCCTGCTGGGCGTGGGCATCTACATCCTGCTCAATTACCTCAGCGGCGTGCTGCTGCCGTTTGCCGTAGGATGGCTCATTGCCTACCTGCTCTACCCTATCGTGAAGTTTGTGCAGTACAAGATGCGGGTCAAGATACGCGTCGTGAGCATCATCATCACGCTGCTCTTCGTCATCGCTGTCGTCGGCGGTATGCTCTGGCTGATCATACCGCCCATGATAGAACAGTTCGAGAAGCTGGGCGGACTGGTCACTACCTATATTGAGCAGAAAGCCAACGTAGGCAGCATCCCTGACGCTATACGCGAATGGACGGACAACCATCGCGAGGAGATCAACAAGTTCCTGCACAGCAAGGACTTCAACGAGGGACTGAAGGCGGCCGTGCCTCAGATGTTCCAGTTTGTGGGCAAGACGGCTAATATCATCATCAGCATCGTGGGCTCGCTCATTGCCCTGCTCTACATGTTCTTCATCCTCATGGACTACGAGTACCTGACGGAGAACTGGATTAAGATATTCCCCAAGAAGAGCCGCGGATTCTGGCGCGAGCTGGCTGGCGACGCCTCACGCGAGCTGAACAACTATCTGCGCGGACAGGGCCTCGTGGCACTGACCATGGGCATCCTGTTCTGCATCGGCTTCACCATCATCGACTTCCCCATGGCCATCGGCCTGGGCATTCTGATAGGCATCATGGACATGGTACCCTATCTGCACACGCTGGCACTGGTACCCACGGTATTCCTGTCGCTGCTCAAGGCGGCCGACACTGGTCAGAACTTCTGGCTGATACTCCTCTCGGCCTTGGCTGTCTTTGCCATCGTGCAGGTCATCATCGACATGATTGTCACACCGAAGATTATGGGTAAGGCCATGGGCCTCAACCCCGCCATTCTGCTACTCTCACTCTCTGTGTGGGGTGCCCTGCTGGGATTCATCGGACTCATCATCGCCCTGCCGCTCACCACGTTGCTCATGGCCTACTATCAGCGCTACGTCACACGTGAGAACGAAGAAGAAGAAGAAGTGAAAAGTAAAAGTGAGAAGTGAAAAGTAAAAGTGAAAAGTGAAAAGTGAAAAGTGAGGAT
>JAFUSV010000161.1 GCA_017467565.1 Prevotella sp. | reverse complement strand
TTTGTTACTTTGCAAGCAAGTTACAGTAACTAAAAACATTTCGATTATGACAAACCAAACAGAAAATGCGTATCTGTGTGGTCTGAAACGCGAAGATTTTCAGACCACTATCAATGGCAGAAAGACTGATCTCTACGTACTTCGCAACCGCAAAGGCTACGAAGTGGCCATCACAAATTACGGTGGCGCCATTTGTGCCATCATGGTTCCCGACAAGGACGGCAACGTAGCCAACGTCATTCAAGGCCACGACAATATTCAGTCAGTTATCAATTCCCCAGAGCCCTTCCTCTCTACTTTGATTGGACGTTATGGCAATCGCATTGCGAAGGGACAGTTCACACTCAACGGCAAAGACTATCAGCTGGCCATCAACAATGGGCCAAACGCACTGCATGGCGGTCCTACCGGTTTCCATGCCCGTGTGTGGGAAGCCCGTCAGATGGGTCCCCGCTCGCTGGCTCTCCATCGCGTGTCGAGCTATGGTGAGGAAGGTTTCACCGGAGAGGTCGACGTGACCGTAGAGTTCACATGGAGCGACGATAACGAGCTGATCATCGAGTACCTGGCTTCTACCAACAAGAAGACCATTGTCAACCTGACCCACCACGGATTCTTCTCGCTGGCAGGCGTAGCCAACCCCACTCCGACGATTGACGACCTGGAGTGTGAGATCAATGCTGACTTCTACATTCCCATCGACGAGACCAGCATCCCCACAGGCGAAATCCGCAAGGTAGCGGGCACACCGTTTGACTTCCGTACAGCCAAGCCCGTAGGTCGCGACATCGATGCCGACGACGAGCAGATCAAGAACGGTGCCGGCTACGACCACTGCTTCGTTCTTAATAAGAAAGAGGAGGGCGAGCTGAGCTTTGCCGCCCGCATCAAGGAGCCTAAGAGTGGCCGCACCATGGAGGTGTACACCACCGAGCCAGGCGTACAGGTATATTCCGACAACTGGGCAACGGGCTATCCAGGATACAAGGGAGCTACGTTCGGCCGTCGCAGTGCTATCTGCTTCGAGTGCCAGCACTTCCCCGACAGTCCCAACCGTCCCTACTTCCCCAGCGTCATCCTTGATCCTCATCATCGCTACAAGCAGAAGACTATCTACCGCTTTGGCGTGGCCAAGTAGGAGTGATAAGTGATAATTGATAATTGAAAATTATAAAACAAAACACAATGACACAAGCAAAGAACAATAGCAAGCTGATTGCTATTATCACGATGTGCTTCATCTTCGCGATGATCTCGTTCGTAACTAACATGGGTGCTCCCTTTGGCAACATCTGGGGCTTTACTTATCCCTTTGCCAAGGCATGGGGTAATCTGATGAACTTCGCAGCTTACCTGTTCATGGGTATTCCTGCCGGTAAGATGTTGATTAAGTACGGTTACAAGAAGACCGCCCTCATTGCCCTCGTAGTAGGTATCGTAGGTCTGGGCTTCCAGTATCTGTCGAGCATTGCCGGTGCCGGCACCAAGGTGTTCACCTACGACGGTATCCCCGTGGCTCTCAACCTCATCATCTATCTGCTCGGTGCTTTCATCTGCGGCTTCTGCGTCTGCATGCTGAACACAGTGGTGAACCCCATGCTCAACCTGCTGGGTGGTGGTGGCAACAAGGGTAACCAGCTCATCCAGGTGGGTGGTACGCTGAACTCGCTGACCGCTACGCTGACCCCGATGCTGACCGGTATCCTGGTGGGTACGGTGACAGCCAATACAAGTATGACCGACGTTGCTCCGCTGCTGTTCATCGGTATGGCCGTGTTTGCCATCTCATTTGTCATCATCAGCCGTGTGAGCATTCCTGAGCCCACACTCGGCAAGGAGCAGCCCAAGTACGAGCGTAGCCCGCTGGCCTTCCGCCACACAGTGCTGGGCGTCATCGCCATCTTCTTCTATGTAGGTATCGAGATTGGTATTCCCATGCACCTGCAGTTCTATGTCACCGACCTGGGCTTCGAAGGTTCTGCCGCCGTCGGTGGTGTCATCGCCGGCATCTACTGGATACTGATGATGGTAGGCCGTGCCACGTCGAGCGTCATCTCGGGCAAGGTGTCTACCAAGCTGCAGCTGACCGTCGTGTCGTCATTGGCTATCTGCCTGCTGCTCATCGCCATCTTCATGCCCGACTCGAGCACCGTCAGCTACGATGGTCACGACATCCCCATCAAGGCCTTCTTCATTGCAGCCTGCGGTATCTGCACCTCCATCATGTGGGGTGGCATCTTCAACCTCTCGGTTGAGGGTCTGGGCAAGTACACCGAGGCCGCCTCGGGCATCTTCATGACTATGGTAGTAGGTGGTGGCATCATGCCGCTCATCCAGCAGAGCATCGCCAGCAGCGCCGGCAACATCGCTTCCTACTGGCTGGTCATCGCCATGCTGGCCTACATCCTGTTCTATGCCGTCATTGGCTGCAAGAACGTCAACAAGGACATTAAAGTAGACTAATCTGATTTATTATTAACCCAATAAAACTAAAACAATTATGATTGACATTGAATTTGTAAGAAGTCGCTTCATCAAGCATTTTGACGGTAAGACTGGTAATGTCTACACCTCTCCCGGACGTATCAACTTGATTGGTGAGCATACCGATTATAACGGTGGATTCGTATTCCCCGGAGCAGTGGATAAGGGCATCACCGCCGAGATGCGTGCCAATGGTACGGAAGATACCGTAATGGCCTACGCTATCGACCTGAAGGACCGTGTAGACTTCAAGCTGGGCGACCCCAAGGGTCCCAAGGCCTCATGGGCCCGCTACATCTACGGCATCGCCAAGGAGTTCCAGAAGCTGGGTGTCCCCGTGAAGGGCTTCAACATTGCCTTTGCCGGCGATGTGCCCCTGGGTGCCGGCATGTCTTCGAGTGCCGCCATGGAGAGCTGCTTTGCCTGCGGTCTGAACGACATCTTCGGTGAGAACAAGGTGTCACAGTGGGATATGGTGCTGGCCGGACAGGCTACTGAGCACAACTACTGCGGCGTGAACTGCGGTATCATGGACCAGTTTGCTTCCGTCTTCGGTAAGGCAGGCTGCCTGATGCGCCTGGACTGCCGTAGCCGTGAGTTCGAATATTTCCCCTTCAAGCCCGATGGCTATCGCCTGGTGCTGCTCAACAGCAAGGTGAAGCACGAGCTGGCCGGTTCGCCCTACAACGATCGTCGCAACTCATGCGAGAACGTGGTGAAGGCCATTGCCAAGAAGCATCCCGAGGGCAAGTTCGAGACCCTGCGCGACTGCACATGGGAACAGCTGGAAGAGGTACGCGCTGAGGTAGGCGAAGAGGACTACACACGTGCCCACTTCGTACTCGGCGAGAAAGACCGTGTGCTGGCTGTCTGCGATGCTCTGCTGGCTGGCGACTACGAGACTGTAGGCCAGAATATGTACGAGACCCACTATGGACTGTCGAAGGAGTACGAGGTGAGCTGCGAAGAGCTCGACTTCCTGAACGACATAGCCAAGGAGAACGGCGTCACTGGCAGCCGTATCATGGGTGGTGGCTTCGGTGGCTGCACCATCAACCTGGTACGTGCCGACCTGTACACCAAGTTCATAGCCGATGCCAAGCAGAAGTTTGCTGCCAAGTACGGTCATGAGCCTGAGGTCATCGACGTAGTCATCGGTGACGGTTCGCGCCGCCTCTGCTAACTCTCTCTTAGCCCCCTAAGTTAGGGGGATGGGGGTCTGAACAAGCGCAGCCCCCATCCCTCTTTTACCCCAAGATTATTACAACAGTAAAAGTCTGACACACGCTTGTTCAGACCCCCAACCCCCTAACTTAGGGGGCTCAAGCAAATGTTTGAAATAGACCGCACATACATAGACCGCGAATCGCTCGATTCCCTGCAGGGCCGTATCTGGGACATCCGCATGGACAACCGCGAGGACCCTACCCTACCCAAGTTAGAGAACTACCAGATAGAGAGCGAGGAGGTCTTCGAGACCTATCTGGAGCGCAAGCAGAACTTCCTGAACTTCAAGGACGCGTGGCGTCGCCGCTGGCTGCTGATCGTCTTCCTGCCCTTTGCCGTCATCGTAGCCCTGTGGAGTCTGTTTGTCCGCAAGGAACCTATGGCAGGCTATATGGCCGGACTGGGAGCCAGTGCCGCCGTCATCCTGGTATGCCAGGCCATTGAGGCCTATCGTGCCCGTGCGTTCCGCAACAATCCCTGCGAGACTTTCATCAAGGCGCTGCTCTACTGGGACGAACACAAGGAGAGTTAAGAGTTAAGAATTAAGAGTTGTCGCCTTCGGCGATTAAGAGTTAAGAATTATCATCGTGTATTTTACAGGTATAATCATAGCGGTAAGCACTTTTCTGATTATAGGGTTCTTCCACCCCATTGTTATTAAGACAGAGTACCACACAGGCACACGCCTGTGGTGGCTTTTTCTTCTTATTGGCATCCTTTGCCTTGCAGTTGCCCTCTTCATTGAGAATGAGGTCATCTCGGCACTCATCGGCGTCATCGGCGCATCGTCACTGTGGAGCATAGGCGAACTATTCTCGCAGAAGAAACGTGTGCAGAAAGGCTGGTTCCCCATGAACCCTAAGCGCAAGGATGAATACGAGCTCATCGACAAGAACGAGACCCTCTGCCCCGTTCACCACGGACGCAGCATCTATGCCATCGAAGAGTAATGAATAATTTGTAATTTGAAGACAGAACTGATACTGGTGGGCAGGACCGTCAACAAGCATTTTGTGGCGGGTATAGAGGACTATGCAGAGCGCATAGGCCACTATATGCCTTTCAACATAACGACCATACCCGAACTGAAAAACACCAAGAACCTCTCGGAGGAACAGCAGAAGCTGGCTGAGGGCGAACTGATACTCAAGCAGATACAGCCGCAGGACACCGTGGTGCTCCTCGACGAGCATGGCCGCGAGATGCGCAGCGTGGAGTTTGCCCGCTGGCTGGAACAGAAGCGCAACACGGCACGCCGCCTGGTGTTTGTCATCGGCGGACCCTATGGATTCTCGCAGGCCGTCTATGCCCGTGCCAACGAGCAGCTGTCGCTGTCGCGTATGACCTTCTCACACCAGATGGTGCGCCTGGTGTTTACCGAGCAGATATACCGTGCCTGCACCATCATCAAGGGTGAACCTTATCACCACGAATAAGTATAAGCATTCGATAAGCTACAGGTTGTAATATCCAAGTGTGGAAAAAGTCTTATTAGCGTTATTCCAAGTGTTTATGTCTATTCATGTTTCAGAGTTCAAGCAGCCAGACCTTGCTCTCACTGTTCCTATTCAGAACGCTTTCGAGTTAGGCAAACGGCTGGTAAACAACTGTCAGGAGCAGGAATAGTCAGTCATAATACTCCATCGAAAGTTCCTCACTTACGTTGAAATCGTCGTGGAAGATGTCGTCATACTTGTAGACGAGGCGCAGACCTCTATAGACGGAGGGCACCTTCAGCCTTTCCACCAGGTGCCACCTCGGACGGCCGAAATCGTAGGAGCTACGGTCGAGGATGATGCGGTTAGAAACGAAATCGAAGGTGTAGTATCCGCCGCCGATACATTGGTCGCCAGGCTTCAGCAAGTCTTTATGCTGGTTGACCATGCCGAGGCGGAGCACACCGATTCCCGAACTACGCTCACCTTCACGTAGCCCTTCCATGGTGATGATAAACTTTGGCAATGTCATAGGAATGTCGTAGCTGTTGGCTTGGTATATCTGTTCAGTGGGACAATTCATCGTGAAGATGGCGGCGGAGTGCTTGTTACCTCGTCATTCTTGGTTTTACGGGTTCCACCAGATGATTGATGCGGTCGTATTCCACCGCCGTGACTCCTTCTACGCCCTTGAAATAGCGCATCGTCTCTTCAAGCGTCTTATCTTCCGGTTTCTTCAAAGCCATGCCGCTGATCATCTTGTAGTCGTAGATGACTTCGCAGTCGTAGGCTTTGACAGCTTTCTGCAGGGGCTTCTTCCCCACCCCGTCATCGTACATCACGATGAAGACATTGGGGGAATATTCCTGCCCCATCAGGCATTCCTGCACGTACACGGACGATTCTGCCGTCTGCTTGGTCTTGCATGAAGACAGCAGAACGATCACTATCTGAGCCACGAGTATCAACGGAATGCCATACTTGAACTTCTTGTGCTGCGTCTTATGGTGCCAAACCTTCATGCCAAGCCATGCACCTATGCTACCGCCAAGCACAGCCAAGCCCAGCAAGGCACTCTCGCGGATGCGCCATTTTGAGCGTTTTGCTTTCCATTTGTCAATACCGTAAGTGAAGAATGTTGCCACATTGATGGCCACGAGATATATAATTACGATTAGTCTTATATCCATATCTTATACTTTAGCCGCCTTTCGTAGTTGACTTTATTTCAGCTCTTTAGCGGGCCAGCCGTAGTCCTGATACAGCGTAGCCGCAAGTCTGTTTGCCCTGACATAGTCGGCCAGACCCTCGGTTCTCAGCTTTTCGCGCACTTTGTCGTCGCTATAGATGGCCTGAAAGGCATCGTACTTGTCGCCAAAGACTTTCTTGGCCGTCGGCAGGAAGTTTGAGCCGTTCTCCACTTGGTCGAATGCCGTCACCTCGTAGTCCTTGTCTGTTTGCCGTATGTGCATCAGTCCGGGATGGCTGCCACCTGATACACACTTCAAGGTGTCGCCCACCAGATTGTAGTTAAACACCCAGAAGTCGCCCCATACAAGGATGTCCTCGGCATGACGCTCGTCGACGTCAACGATGTTGACCACGGGTACGCAATGCTCGCCCTGTACGTAATATCTACCTATCTCGTCCACCAGGTAGCGGTTGACGGCTGTCAGATACGTGTTCTCCTGTCGTTCTTCTTCAACTGCCGTTTCCTTCGTACTGTCACCATCTGTTGCAGATGAGCCTGTCTGCTTGTTACCGCATGCTGCCAGTGCAAGCAGCAACGCCAATGCTGATAATAGTTTCTTCATGTTACTTATGTTTTTATGAATTATGTTTCATTCATCAACAACTTCTATATAGAAGCTGAATGGACGAAAGCCGTCATTGCAACTAATCATGGCGCTCATAGGGTTCTTCATCCAACCGTCAAAGAAGTTGCCTTCACCCCTGGCAAGCATTTCCACAAACTCGCGCATGGAGCCCCATGCCGACGGGCACATGCCCTCGGGACACTTGTCGTAGATGCAAATCCATTGCTGGCCCTCCACCACGTCGCAGGCATGTTCGATGTGGTTTTCATATTTCGCCATCAAGTCCTCGTAGACCGTCTGACGTATGGCTGTTATACGTACCTTGTTAATTGTGTAGGGTCTATTTTTAATAATAAACGCTGAAACGCCTGGAATCTTGCCCCGCAGGCCGTTAAACTTTCCTAATTCGATGACGGACGACGGATATAACCGTGGACAGAAGGACGGTAGGACAGTACATTTTATAAAAGTCTATCGCGTACGTAGGTTATTATATATACGCACACGCACGCATGTACGCAGGGAGATTTTTGCAAATACTACTGTCCTACTGTTCTTAGAGCAGCAATGAGGAACAGAGGAACAGATGTTTTCTTAGACTTCTACGCGTACGTGCGCATATATGTACGCATAACACATTTTTAAATTTCTATCTGTTCCTCTGTTCCGTCAGTTTACATGAAGTAATCAATAATGATTCAGCCTATATCAGACCCTGATCCAGCCTGATTTAGAACCCAATCCAGCCTGCTTTAGAACCCAATCCAGCCTGTTTCAGGGTCTAAACCAGCCTGTTTCAGGGTCTAAACCAGCCTGTTTCAGGGTCCAGACCAGCCTGTTTCAAGGTCCAATATAGGCAGTTTGACTTTTCCTGATTTCATTTCAGCACCTGCAGTTTCGCAAATTTGAGCAGGAGCTGCTTGGTGCCGGTATGGCGGAACTGAACGGTGGCCTTGGCATTCTCTCCTGTACCCTCAAGCCTGATGACCGTGCCTATGCCGAAGCGCTGATGCTCTACGGTCATACCTTCGCACAGGCCAGAAGTATTGGGCTGAGGCTCAGGACGACGCAGGAACTCAGGACGAGCAGGCGGTTCAGGGCGGCGCGGGGCCACCTGACGAGGCTTGGGGTCGGCACGGAACTGGGTAGCCACCGGGCGCGGGTTCTGCATCCAGGGTGACGACGAAGCGTCAGAACGGCGATGCCACGGCAGACGGCTGCTGCCATAGTCCTGCTCGGGCACATCGTCCTTGGCCGAATCGACATGGAGCAGCGCGGGGTCGATGTCGCGAATGAAGCGCGACGGCGTGTCGTACTCCATGCGGCCGTAGCGGAAGCGGTTTTGGGCACAGGTCAGTATGCAATGCTTCTCGGCGCGGGTGATGGCCACATAGAGCAGGCGGCGCTCCTCCTCCAACTCACGCAGGCTGTCGGTGCACATGGGCGAAGGAAAGATGTTCTCCTCGAGACCCACGACAAAGACGGTGGGAAACTCGAGTCCCTTGGCCGAATGGATGGTCATCAGCGACACCTTGGGCTGGTTGTCGTCGCCCTCGCTGTCAAGGTCGGTCAGCAGGGCTACCTCCTGCAGGAAGTCGGAGATGGCCACCTGGTCTTCCTGTCCTTCCTCGCGACGGCTCTCTACAAATTCCTGCAGACTGCTGAGAAACTCCTCCAGGTTCTCCTGGCGCGACAGGTCCTCAGGGTTGCGCGAGCCATAGATGTCCTTCGAGATGCCGCTCTCCATGATGATGGCGTGGCCCAATTGGTAGGCATCCTCGCTGCCTGTGCGACTCACCCACCCTTCTATCAGTTGCCGGAAGGCTTCCACCTTCTTGACCGTGCCCGCCGTGATGTCCTTAGGAAAGAGCATAGGTTGGCTGATGACCGTCCAGAGCGACACGCCATGGCCGTTGGCAGCAGCGACAATCTTGCTGAGGGTGGTGTCGCCGATGCCGCGTGTGGGATAGTTGATGATGCGCTTCAGGGCCTCCTCATCGTCAGGGTTGGCCACGACGCGGAAGTAAGCTATCACGTCCTTGATCTCCTTGCGCTGGTAGAAGCTCAGGCCGCCATAGATGCGGTAGGGTATGTTGTCCTTGCGCATCTGCTCCTCGAACGAGCGGCTCTGCGAATTAGTGCGGTAGAGGATGGCGAAGTCGCTGTATTCGCACTGGTCCTGCCGACGTATGCGCTTGATGTCGTTGCACACTATCATGGCCTCCTCCTTGTCGCTGTAGGCAGGCTTCAGCGTGAGGCGCTCGCCCTGTTCGTTCTTGCTGTAGACGTCCTTGGGTATCTGCCGCTCGTTCTTGCGTATCAGGCTGTTGGCAGCCTGCACGATGAGCTGCGTAGAACGGTAGTTCTGCTCCAGTTTGAAGAGTCGTGCATTATCGTATGACTCCCTGAAATTCAGTATATTGTCTATATTGGCTCCACGAAAGCTATAGATGCTCTGCGCATCGTCGCCCACGACACATACACACTGACGTTCACGGGTGAGTTGGAGCACTATTTTCTGCTGGGCGAAGTTAGTATCCTGGTACTCGTCAACCAGCACGTACTGGAACTTGTCCACGTACTTGCGGCGTATGTCTTCATGATGTTCAAAGAGCAGATAGGTCTGCACCAGCAGGTCGTCGAAGTCCATGGCATTAGCCTGACGGCAACGCTCGGCATAGCGCACGTAGACCTCGGCCTCCTTGGGTTTCTTGGGGTCGAAGAGCGAGCAGTTGACGTAGGCAGCCGGCAGCACCAAGTGGTTCTTGGCCATCGAGATACGGTCGCTGACAGTAGCCGGCTTGTAGACCTTGTCGTCGAGTCCCATCTCCTTGATGATACTCTTCACCAGCGAACGGGCATCGGTCTGGTCATAAATAGTAAAATTGGAGTTATAGCCTATCGTCTCGGCCTCGGAACGCAGTATACGGGAAAAGACAGAGTGGAAGGTGCCCATCTGCAGATAGCGGGCCTCGTTCTGTCCCACCAGCCGTCCTATGCGCTCCTTCATCTCGCGGGCCGCCTTGTTGGTAAAGGTCAGGGCCAGGATGTTCCAGGGCTTCATGCCCTGTTGCAGCAGATAGGCTATCTTGTAGGTCAGCACGCGCGTCTTGCCCGAGCCTGCACCAGCTATCACCAACGAGGCACCATCGCAATAGACGACCGCCTCGCGCTGACTCTCATTGAGCGCATCTAACAGATTCTCACTCATTGGCCATGCGGTAGATGGTTTCCATATCTTGCTCTGCTATCACTTCCAAGGCTCCTACTGTGATGGTGCCGCCACGACTGCACTTGCGCACCATCACGGCTATCTCGTCGTCAGTAGCCTGGCGACCTATGAGCTCGGGAATGCTGGTGGGCATGTGGATGTCACGATAGAAACGCTCGGTGGCCTCGATACCACGGAGCGCCACTTCCTCGGGATGGGCGAAATCATTGCTGACGCCCATCACGTTGACGGCAAACTGCACGAAACGGCTGACATGGCGCGGCATGACGAAGCGGGCCCACGAACCCCACAGGGCTGCAAGTCCGGCACCGTGAGTGACACCATAGAGGGCACTCAGCTCGTGCTCCAGCCGATGGGTGGCAAAATCCTTCTCCGTGCCACACTCCGTCAGGTCGTTATGTGCCAGGCTGCCCGCCCACATGATCTGGGCACGATGGCGATAGTCCTCGGGATGGCGCAACACCTCATAGACGCTGTCCTTGACCGTACGCAACAGAGCCTCGGCGATGGCATCGGTCAGCGTCATGTCCTCGTACTTGGAGAAGTAGCGCTCCATGGTGTGCATCATAATATCGGTGGCACCTGCTGCCGTCTGATAGGCGGGCAAGGTGTAGGTACGCTCAGGATTCATGATGCAGAACCGACAGCGGCAGAGGTCGCTGTTGATGCCTCGCTTCAGCTGACCGTCGTCCTTGGTGATGACGCAGCTGCTCGACATCTCGCTGCCTGCAGCAGGGATAGTCAGCATGACGCCGATGGGCAGACAGGACTGCGGGGTGGCCTTGCCGTCCCAGAAGTCCCACAGCTCACCGTCATAGCCCACACCGTAGCCTATGGCCTTGGCAGAGTCGATGACGCTGCCGCCGCCGACGGCCAGGATGAGGTCTACGTGTTCGCGACGGCACAGGTCGACACCCTCCTCTGCCTTCGACAGCAGGGGATTGGGTACGACGCCGCCTAATTCCACAAAAGGGATGCTGGCCTGACGAAGCATGTCGAACACCTTGTCGAGCAACCCTGAACGACGGGCAGAGCCGCCACCATAGTGCACCAGCACACGGCTGCCACCATGGGCCTTGATCAGCTGGGGAAGCTGTGACTCCGACTCGCGACCGAAGACGATGCGGGTAGGAGCATAGAAATTGAAATCTTTGATCATTTAGTCTGTAAATTTAGCACCATCGCGCAGCACGAACTCTACTTTCGACTTCTTAGGCAGCTGTGGGCGATGCCACTCGCCACCGAGTATCTGAATCTTGCAGGGCTTCAGGGGGTCGATGCTCTCCATGGCCTTCTCAAGGCTGAGGAACTGTCCGCGGCCATGCTTGTCGACTGTGATGTCGGCTTCCGTACGGTAACGGCTCAGCAGGGGCACCTCCTCACATAGGGCATCGGCCAGCAGACGGGCCACGACGTGTGCACCATATATATTATAATGTGTATTGTCCTGACGGCCAGCGGGCACCGAAGGCTCCTCGCCTGGCACGAACCACATGTGGAGCTTCTTGGAAGCCTCGCGCCCAAGACCCTGTTCCAGGTCGTGGGTCAGCTGGTTGGCATCCACGAACAGCACATTCATGCGGCGGGCTACGTCGCGGGGAGCCACGCGATAGAGGCCGTGGGTATCTATTAGCGAGTCGCCCTCTACCATTTTCACCCCGTCCTTGAAGGTGGTGGTACGCAGCTTTTCGTCGTCATCATTGGCTGGTGCTTCTATGAAATAGTTGCGACGTACTACAGGGTTCATCAGAATGGGTATGCCGCCATGTTCGCGGGCCTCGCGGACAAAGCGGGCCAGATTGTAGTCGAACGTGGAGCCGGGGTCGGTATGCAGTTCCTCGCGAGGCTTCTCGTCGTTATGGCCAAACTGTATGATCACATAGTCGCCTGGCTTCATGCGGTCGAGCACTTTCTGCCAGCGTCCTTCATTGATAAACGACTTGGTGCTGCGTCCGTTCACGGCATGGTTGTCTATACGCACATGGTCGTCGAAATAGCATTGCAGGGCCATGCCCCACCCTCGCTCTTTGCGATCGTGCGAGATGTCCTTGTTGGCCATCGTCGAGTCACCTATCATGAAGATGGTGACCGTCTTGTCCTTGGTCGATGATGTCAGCACCAGAGCCACCAAGCAACAAACTATCAACTTGATTCGCCACATTTTGAGAATGGATAATTGACAATTGAGAATGGATAATTGACAATGGATAATGGATAATGGATAATTAACTCTTTAGAGCATTCACCAGCTCCTCGGGCGACAGCAGCTGCTGGTCACCTGTCTCCATGTTCTTCAACGTTACCTTGCCTTCGTTCATCTCGCTTTCGCCAGCCAGCACGACGTAGGGTATCTGCTTGGCATTGGCATAGCTCATCTGCTTCTTCATCTTGGCTGCGTCTGGGAATATCTCGGCACGGATGCCGGCACGACGCACCTGGGCCACGATGGGCAGCACGTAGGCGGCTTCCTGCTCGCCGAAGTTGATGAACAGCACCTGCGACGTCTGCAGGGAGTCCTTGGGATAGAGCTCCAGGGCATCGAGCACGTCGTAGATGCGGTCTACGCCAAAGCTGATGCCTACGCCAGAGAGTCCCGGCATGCCGAAGATGCCCGTCAGGTTGTCATAGCGGCCACCACCCGAGATGCTGCCCATAGGCGTGTCGAGGGCTTTCACCTCGAAGATGGCACCTGTATAGTAACTCAGGCCGCGCGCCAGCGTCAGGTCGAGCTGTATCTCATTGCGCATGGTGTCAGGATGGAGGTTGCTCAGTATGAACCGCGTCTCCTCGACACCTTTCATACCCACCTCGCTGTCCTTGAGCACGTCGGCTATGGTCGACAGTTTCTCGTCGTTGGTGCCCTGAAGATTAATGATGGGGCGCAGCTTCTCTATCTGCTCATCCGAGAGGCCCTTCTCGCGGAGTTCGGCAACGACGCCGTCCTCACCTATCTTGTCGAGTTTATCGATAGCCACGGTGATGTCAACGATGCGGTCGGCAGCACCTATGACTTCGGCTATACCGGTCAGGATTTTACGGTTGTTGATCTTAATCTGTACACGTACACCCAAACGGCTGAACACATCGTCTTCTATCTGCATCAGCTCAACCTCATTGAGCAGCGAGTCAGAGCCGACGACATCACCGTCAAACTGATAGAACTCACGATAGCGCCCCTTCTGAGGACGGTCGGCACGCCACACGGGTTGCATCTGGTAGCGCTTGAACGGCAGTTGCAACTCCTCGCGGTGCATGACCACATAGCGGGCAAAGGGCACCGTCAGGTCATAGCGCAGACCCTTCTCGCAGAGACGGGCTGCCAGACGGAGCGTGTTACGCTCACAGAGTTCCTCGTCGGTAATCTTCGACAGATAGTCACCGCTATTGAGCACTTTGAACAGCAGTTTGTCACCCTCCTCGCCGTACTTGCCCATCAGCGTCTGCAGCGTCTCCATGGCTGGCGTCTCTATCTGCTGGAAGCCGTAAAGCTCGTAGACCGAACGGATGGTGTTGAAGATATAGTTGCGCTTGGCCATCTCCTGTGGGCCGAAGTCGCGTGTTCCCTTGGGTATGCTTGGTTTATTTGCCATTTCTTATGATAGTTTGTGCACGGTCGGGGCCGATGCTGATGATGGTAATGGGTGTGTCGAGTTCTTTCTCGAGGAAGGCGATATAGTCAGAGAACGCTTTGGGGAACTGTCTCTCGCTGGTGAGGCCGGTCATGTCGGTCTTCCATCCTGGCAGCTCCTGGTACACGGGCTCTATATTTTTCTCTATATCATAGGGGAAGTCGCGGGTCTCTACGCCGTTCACGCGATAGGCCGTACAGGCCTTGATGGTGTCGAAGCCGTCGAGCACGTCGCTCTTCATCATGATGAGCTGGGTGACGCCATTGACCATGACGGCATAGCGCAAGGCCACGAGGTCTATCCATCCGCAGCGGCGCTCACGACCCGTCACGGCTCCATACTCATGACCCAGGTCGCGGATGGTGCGGCCGGTCTCGTCGAACAGCTCCGTGGGGAACGGTCCGGCACCGACACGTGTGCAGTAGGCTTTCATGATGCCGTAGACCTCGCCTATCCTGTTGGGACCTATGCCCAGCCCAGTGCAGGCTCCGGCACAGATGGTGTTGCTCGAGGTGACAAAGGGATAGCTGCCGAAGTCCACGTCGAGCATCGTGCCCTGTGTTCCCTCGCAGAGGATATTCCTGCCGTCAGCCAACAGATGATTGATCTCATGCTCGGAGTCGACAAAGGAAAACTGTCGCAGGTATTCGACACCCTCCATCCATTTATTCTCAACCTCCGTGATGTCATATTCGTAGTTAAGTGATCGCAGGATAGCATCGTGGCGAGCCTTTGCAGCCGCATATTTCTCTTCGAAATGGTCGAGGATATCGCCGACGCGCAGTCCTGCGCGGCTGACCTTGTCCGTATAGGTAGGACCAATTCCCTTGCCCGTGGTGCCCACCTTGTTCTTGCCTTTCTGCGCTTCGTAAGCCGCATCGAGCACACGATGGGTAGGCATGATGAGATGAGCCTTCTTCGAGATGTGCAGACGCGACTTCAGGTTGTGTCCGCTCTTCTCCAGTGCCTTGGCCTCGTCCATGAACAGGTCGGGAGCCAGCACGACGCCATTGCCGATAATATTGATTTTGTCACCCTGGAAAATACCTGAAGGAATGGAACGAAGCACATACTTCTGACCCTCGAACTCAAGGGTATGACCGGCATTGGGACCTCCCTGAAAACGGGCTACCACATCGTAGCGCGGAGTCAGGACATCGACTACCTTGCCTTTTCCTTCGTCGCCCCACTGTAGTCCGAGCAGGACGTCTACCTTACCTTTTGTTGCCATGTTATAGAACTATTTATTTTTTTGATAATGCTTTTTACGGGTTATCTGTGCCTGGCATGTGGAACATATACCATATATATATAATGAGAAGCCATCCTTATGAAAACGCTTCAGCCGCAGGTCGTTGATGGCGTGGCTGATCTCGGGGGCCCTCACCTCTATCACCTTGCCGCAGACGGTACATATCTGATGACAATGGTCATCGTCGGCATAGCATGCCTCATACTTCGTAGTGCCCTGGAACCGGTGACGGATGATGAGCCGCAGCTCCATGAACAGGCGCAACGTGTTGTAGAGCGTAGCACGACTGACAGGAAACTTGTATTCTTCGGTCAGCAAGTCACCCAGCTCCTCTATCGTAAAATGGCCGTCTATGCTATATACAGCCTTCAAAATCTCGTAGCGCTCAACCGTCTTGCGATGGTTGTTCATCTCGAGATAATTGTCCAAAATGCGCTTCACAGCAGGCAGCACATTTTCATTATTCTTTGTTGTCTTCATAAACCAGCGCAAAATTACATATTTTTTCTCATATACGCAAGCTATTATTTATAAAAAGTCTAAAAAAAAGACCTCCTGAGCGTACTCAAGAGGTCTCTGCTGCTGTGAAGCGGATATTTATCCGCCAAAGTTATCATACATGATAGACTCGGGATCGACGCCCAGTGAGTCGAGCATAGACACCACGGCGGCCGACATGGGGCCAGGCCCGCACATGTAGTACTCTACGTCCTCGGGAGCCTCGTGGTCCTTCAGGTAGGTGTTGAGCATCACCTGATGCACAAAGCCCGGCGTGTACTTCACGCCTGCTGCATCGGCAGCAGGGTCAGGACGGTCGAGGGCCAGATGGAAGTGGAAGTTGGGATACTCCTTCTCCAGTCCGAGGAAGTCGTCGAGATAGAACACCTCGTTGAGGGCGCGGGCACCATAGAAATAGTGCATCTCGCGGTCGGTGGTGTGAAGCGTCTTGGTCATGTGCATAATCTGGGCACGCAGCGGGGCCATACCTGCACCACCGCCAACCCATATCATCTCCTTCTTGGAGTCGAAGTGCGGGTGGAAGTCACCGAAGGGACCACTCATGATGACCTTGTCGCCCGGCTTCAATGAGAAGATATAGCTGGAGGCTATACCAGGGTTCACGTCCATGAAGCCTGAACGGTCGGGTTTGAAGGGAGGCGTGGCTATACGTACCGTCAGCATGAACACATCGCCCTCGGCAGGATAATTGGCCATCGAATAGGCACGGATGGTAGGCTCGGGATTCTTGCACTTCAGGTCAAACATCTTGAACTTCTCCCATGCCGGCACATACTCGGGCGTGATCAGGTCGCGGTCGTAGTCGTTGTAGTCGATGCAGTCGAAGGCAGGAATCTTGATCTGAGCATACGAGCCTGGCAGGAAGTCCATGTGCTCGCCCGGAGGCAGCTGCACCTTGAACTCCTTGATGAACGTGGCCACGTTCTTGTTCGATATGACGGTACACTCGTATTCCTTGACGCCGAGTATCGACTCGTCTACATGAATCTTCATGTCGCCCTTCACCTTGCATTGGCAACCCAGTCGCCAGTGGTTCTTAATCTCCTTACGCGTGAAGTGGGGCTTCTCCGAGTCGAGAATCTCGCCTCCACCTTCCAGCACCTGTACCTTGCATTGTCCGCACGAAGCCTTGCCGCCACAGGCCGAAGGCAGGAAGATGCCGTTCTCATTGAGCGTGGTCATCAGAGACGAGCCCTGTGGCACATTCAGCGTGCGGTCATCATTCACTACGATATTTACGTTGCCGCTGGGGCTCAGGTATTTCTTGGCCACGAGCAGCAGGATGACGATGGCTATGATCGTCACCAGAAACACTAATATGCTATATACTATAAACATGGTCGCTTAAATTTTTAGTCCGCTAAAGCACATCATGGCCATGGCCATCAGACCCACGGTGATAAACGTTATTCCTAATCCCTGCAGGGGCTTGGGCACATCGGAGAACTGCATCTTCTCGCGGATGGCACCCAGCGAGACGATGGCCAGTGTCCAGCCCAGACCGCTACCGATGGCGTAGACCATGGCATCCCATACGGAGGTGATGGCCTGCGTATTGGTGGGGTCCAGCAGGATGCGCTGCTGCATGAAGAGCGACGCACCCATGATGGCGCAGTTCACGGCTATCAGAGGCAGGAAGATGCCCAATGCTGCATAGAGCGAGGGCGAATACTTCTCGACGACCATCTCCACCAGCTGCACGATGCCGGCTATGACAGCAATAAAGAGGATGAAACTCAGATAGCTGAGGTCGATGCCGAAGATGCCGTCGGCACCCAGCACCTTGGTCTGCAGCAGGTAGTCCACAGGTACTGTCACAAACAGCACGAATGTCACAGCCATGCCCAGTCCCAGCGATGTCTTCACGTTCTTAGACACGGCGAGGTAAGAGCACATGCCCAGGAAGAAGGCGAATATCATGTTGTCGACAAATATCGACCTGAAAAATAGACTTAATGCGTGTTCCATAACTTACTTCTCCTTATAAAAATATGCTCTGTGTACCCATATCACTATACCCACCAGTATCAAGGCCATGGCAGGCATCGTCATCATACCGTTGTTGATGTAGCCAGCCTCGTAGGCTCCGTCAGGAATAATCTGGAAGCCCAGCAGGAAGCCGCGTCCGAAGAATTCGCGTACGGCACCCACGATGACCAGGATCATGGCGTAGCCCAGTCCGTTGCCTATACCGTCGAGGAACGAAGGCCAGGGCTTGTTCTGCATGGCAAAAGCCTCCAAGCGTCCCATCAGGATGCAGTTGGTGATGATCAGTCCGACGTAGACCGACAGCTCCACGCTGACATCGTAGACATAGGCCTTGAGCACCTGACTGACGATGGTCACCAGGGCTGCCACCACGACCAGCTGCACCACGATGCGGATGCGGTTGGGGATGGTGTTGCGCAGTATAGAGATAATCACGTTCGAGAATGCCGTGATGACCGTCACGGCCAGTCCCATCACGATGGCAGGCTTCAGCTGTGAGGTCACGGCCAGTGCCGAGCAGATGCCGAGCACTTGCACCAATATGGGGTGATCGAGGTTGAGCGGATTGGTCAGAGCCTCCTTGTTTTGTTTACTTAATAGTGCCATAGCTTTTACTCCTCCTTAGTCGTTAAAAAGTCCTTATATGCCCCAAGGCCGTCGCGCAGCATGTCGCTCACGCCATTGCTGGTCAGCGTGGCACCTGTCACCACGTCTACCTGCGACTCGGGGTTGTCTACTTTCTTCTGAACAGAGAGAATCACGTTGCCCTGCTCGTCGAAGACTTTCTTGCCTATGAATTTCTCCTGCCAGGCACGAGAGTCCTTGATCTCAGCACCCAGGCCGGCAGTCTCACCTTCATGGTTGAAGTAGGCACCGTAGACGGTGTTGCCGTCCTCATTGAGGGCGATGAAACCGCTGATACCTCCCCACAGACCCATGCCCTTGAGGGGGAACACATACTTGGTCTCGCCTTTGACGTTGCACAGGTAGTAGATCTTGCCGTCGGCAGTCTTCTGCTCCTTGACCGTCTCCTTGTAAGTAGCCTCGGCCGTCTGGTCGTCCAGGTCACGCAGGTTGAGTGAGTTCAGTATCTGCTTCTTCTTGTCGAGCAATACATTGGCATCCTGCATAGGTTTCAATGCCTGGAAGACAAAAGCCAGCAGGAAGGCCACTATCACCACCAGCACCGTACTATATATAATAATGTACGCGTTGGAATTTGTATTTAGCTTACCCATAATCTTCTATTTTCAATCTTCAATCTTTATTTCTCTTTAAGCGTTTCGAGATATTACGCTCCACTACAAAGTGGTCGATAGTGGGTGCAAACATATTCATCAGCAGGATGGCCAGCATCATACCCTCGGGATAGCCGGGGTTCATGACACGGATGACGATAGCCATCACACCGATGATGAAACCGTAGATCCACTTACCTGTCTCTGTGCGTGCCGACGTCACCGGGTCGGTAGCCATGAAGACGGCACCGAAGCAGAAGCCTCCCAGCACCAGATGCTCGTACCAGGGTATGGCTGTCATCTTCGTGGCGCTGAAGACGGCTGCCATGAGTGCACCTCCGACGAAGACGCTCAGCATAGTCTTCCACGAGGCGATGCGTGTCAGCAGCAGTATCAGTGCACCGATGGCGATGGCAATCACTGATGTCTCACCGATAGAACCGGGAATGAAACCCGTCACCATGTCACAGAGCTCGGCCTTGGGAGCCATGCCCTGACCTATCTCGCCGAGCGGTGTAGCCATGGTGAAGCCGTCGGGCAGGTTGTAGCCCATGCCGAGAATCTTCTCGTCGGCCACCCAGACGGCGTCACCGCTCATCTTTGTAGGATAGGCAAAGAAGAGGAAGGCGCGGCAGATGAGTGCCGGGTTGAAGATGTTCATACCCGTACCGCCGAAGATCTCCTTGCCGATGATGACGGCGAAGGCGACGGAAATGGCCAGTATCCACAGCGGACAGTTGACGGGCACAATCATAGGTATCAGGATGCCGCTCACCAGGAAGCCCTCCTGTATCTCCTCGCCCTTCCACTGAGCCCAGGCAAACTCGATGCCCAGACCTACGATGTAGCTGACAAGAATCTTTGGCAGCACGGCAAAGAACCCATAGAAGAACAGTTCGAAGAATGAGGCCGATGCCAGGATGCCGGCATCACCCAACTTCACAGCGGCGGCAGCAAAATGCTGATAGCCGACATTGTACATACCAAACAGCAAGGCTGGCATCAGGGCGATGACCACGAAGCTCATGATGCGCTTCGAGTCAATGGCATCGTGGATGTTCACACCCGTCTTTGACGTGGTGTTAGGCACGAAAAGGAATGTCTCAAAGCCGTCATACAGACTCCGGAAGGCATGCAGTTTGCCTTCGGGCTCGAAGTTAGGCTTTATCTTGTTGAGATATTTTCTTAATGCTTTCATCATTGTAATTTTATATGTGACTATTTACAATTTACGACTTACGCATTCTCCTTGCGGAGATTGTCCAATCCTTCCCTCACGATGCGCTGCAGTTCCAGTTTCGACGAGTCGATAAACTCGGCCAGGGCAAAGTCCTCGGGAGCCACCTCGTAGATGCCCATCTGTTCCATCTTGTCGATGTCGCCGGCGATGATGGCCTTGATGAGATACTCGCCATAGATGTCCATAGGCAGCACGCGGTCGTACTCGCCACTCATGATGATGTGGCGCTCGCCACCCTTGACACGGGCATCGAGGGCATACTTCTTCTTGCCACACAGCCACGAGAAATAGCTGCGGCTGGTAGAGAACTGCTTCAGGCGGGGCATGATCCAGCCGGCAAACTCGTCGGCATCGTCACCCTCGGGGATAATCGTAATCTCAGAGGTATGGGCACCCAGGTATCCGTCCTTCGTCGTAGGACGACCTGTCAGCACATTACCATTGATGATACGTACATGATGATCGGTATCGTAGCTGTTACTGACCAGCGTGGACAGCTCCTCGCCGACGAGCATCTCGGCATGGCAGGGGTTCTTCACCTCGCTGCCGCAAAGGGCTACCATGCGGCGCAGGTCTACCTTACCACTATTCAACAGACGGCCGATGAACAGCACGACTGTAGGATCGCCGATGGTCCACACCACCTCGCCCTTGTTCACAGGATTGAGGTGATTGACCTGAACACCAACATTACCGGCAGGGCACTTGCCGTCAAAGACGGTCAGCTCTACATACTGCTCCACATTGCGTTTCTGCAGTTCTGCCTGTAAGTCGGGCTGTATGCCGATGCCCAGATACGTCTTGGCTATCTTGGACAGCGCCTTGAGGCCCGTCACGAAATCGTCCTCCTGACCTTTCACCTCAAAACCGAAGTCGCAGGCTAAAGGTTTGTCACGCAGGGCCGAGACGAAAATAGCTTTCGGCTGGGACTGAGGATTGGTAGAGACAGCATAAGGCAACTGGTTGATATAACCGAAGATACCTGCTTCGAGCAGAGCATCGATGACGGCTTTGCCATCCAGTTTCTCTACTTCCTTCTTGCCGAAGTCCACATAGCTCTGTTCGGCGTCGGCATCCACCTTGACACAGAGCACTTTCCTTCGTTCACCTCTCACCACGGCAGTCACTTTACCACTCACCGGCGAGGCAAACTTCACTTCGGGATACAGCTTGTTGACGAACAAAGCATCCCCGGCCAGGACATGATCGCCTTCACGGACCACCACCTTAGGAGTCACTCCTTCAAAGTCGTCGGGTACTAACGCATAGTGTCCGTTCGACTTCAATTGGAGCATTTTCTCGTTGGCTTCACCTTGAAGACGAATGTCTAAGCCTTTACGCAGCTTAATTACATTTGCCATATATTAAAATCTATAGATTATTGTTCGCGAG
>JAFUSV010000160.1 GCA_017467565.1 Prevotella sp. | reverse complement strand
TAATATAGAATTCCTTTTGGCCTTTGGAGTACCTGAAAACGAACTGTAGCACTGTAGCGCTGTAGCGTTCGGCGTGATTCGCGCGGAGAGTACTCTCACGGAGAGAGTGCGTCACTTACTCCCAGAAAGAAGCCCACTCTCTCAGAGAGAGTGCGATAGTTTCTTATTTTAACATTTCAACCCCGTTTTCTTAATATATTTTCACAGGCTACGCCCCTCCGTTTTTGGCTGCCCCATCTTTTTGCCGTAACTTTGCAACCGCAACTCCGCGAAGGGGAATACTTCTGCCAAAGCGAGGCGATGATGGTCAATAATTATCAAAAAAAAGTTGTAGTTATGCAATATTTTATGTACTTTTGCAGCGAAAAAGTGTCACTGAGCATGAGAAACTGCGTACTTGTATTAGTCAGCCTGCTCTTCATGGCCTGTACCGGGCAGGAGAAAGAGCGCGTGGCTCCGTGGAAGACGACGGAGACGGACGACAATGTCTTTGACCTCGACGAGATACAGCAGTCGGGCGAGCTGATAGCGCTGACGCTCTCGGGACCGGAGACGTACTACACGATGCGGGGCAAGGAGCTGGGACTGCACTTCCTGCTGTGCCAGCGGTTTGCCAACGAGATGGGCACGCGCCTCAGGATGGAGACCTGCCGCGACACGGCGGAGATGATAGCGCGGCTGAAGGCTGGCGATGCCGACCTCATAGCCTTCCCACTGACGGGCGACAGCACCCAGTTGGGATGGCGCATCGGTGAGGGCAAGGAGGCGCTGGCCGAGGCTCTCGATGGCTGGTACAAGCCCGCCATGCGCGAGGAGGTGGCCCTCGAGGAGCGACGTCTGCTGGCTCAGCCTCGCGTGCGCCGCAAGGTCTTTGCTCCGATGCTGGGGCATGGTGTCATCTCGCACTACGACGCGCTGTTCCGCCGCTATGCCAAGGCCTGCGGATGGGACTGGCGGCTGATGGCTGCCCAGTGCTACCAGGAGTCTACCTTTGACGCCAAGGCCGTGTCGTGGGCCGGAGCGAAGGGGCTGATGCAGATTATGCCGACGACGGCCGACCACCTGGGGCTGGCACGCGGCGACATGTTCGACCCTGAGCTCAACGTGGCGGCGGCCTCGCGCCTGATAGTAGAGCTGACGCGGGCTTTCTCGGATATACGCGACCGACAGGAGCAGCGTTGCTTCGTGCTGGCATCCTACAATGCAGGGCAGGGCCACATACGTGATGCCATGCGGCTGGCACGGCGCGACGGCAAGAACGCGCAGCGATGGACCGACGTGAGGGGCTATGTGCTGCGGCTCAGCCAGCCCGAATACTATCGTGACTCGCTGGTGACCTGCGGCTACATGCGCGGCGAGGAGACGGCCGAGTATGTGGATATGATCATGCAACGGTATAAAAAATATATAAGGAGTGCAAAATGAGGACTATTCTGATAGCTGACAGCGGCAGCACGAAGACCGACTGGGCCTTGGTCAATGGACAATGGATAATGGAGAATGAAGAAACATCAAACTTCAAACATCAAACTTCAAACTTCAAAACCCAGGGCATCAACCCCTTCCACATGGACGAGGACACCATACGCCGTATTCTGAACGAGGAACTGAAACCGCAACTGGAGCAGTGCTACGGCAAGGCTGCCACACACCAGCAGCTCGACATCTGTTTCTACGGCAGCGGCGTACGGCCTGAGCTGGAAGTGAAGATGGAGCTGCTGCTGCGCGAAGCATTCCCCGAGGCGCAGACGGTGGAGGCCAAGAGCGACCTGCTGGGAGCTGCCCGTGCACTCTGCGGACACGACGAAGGCATAGCCTGCATACTGGGCACGGGGGCTAACACCTGTCTCTTTGACGGCAGCCACATCGTGATGAATACCCCTGCGCTGGGCTATGTGCTGGGCGACGAGGGGAGTGGCGCCAACCTTGGCATCAGATTTCTGAATGCGCTCTACAAGAACCGATTGCCGCACGAGGTGAGGGAGGCTTTCGAGCAGCAGACGGGGCTCACCATGACCGACGTCATACACCGCGTGTATCGCGAACCGTTGGCCAACCGGTTCCTGGCATCGCTGTCTACCTTCATACACACGCAGCTCGCCGTCGTGGAGGTCAGCCGACTGGTGACCGACAGTTTCCGCGAGTTTGTACAGAAAAACATACTGCCCTACGGCAGGCGAGACTTGCAGGTCTCTGCCGTGGGCAGTATTGCCTTTTATTACCGCGAGCAGCTGCGCCAGGCACTCCTGGCCGAGGGCTACCGGCTGGGCAAGGTCATGCGCAGCCCCATAGAGGGCTTAGTCCAGATGGAACACCTCGGTTAGAGGCACGGTGACCGGCGAGTTGTCGGCATTCACCTCCATGATGTCGGCCATCATGTCCCACCAGCGTTGGGTCACGGGGTCTACGTCGTCGGTATCCTGCGAGCTGCCCTCCTTGCTACACTCCTGGTAGCCGAAGAGTATGTTGGTGTCGCGGTCCCAGTAGATGCTGTAGTTGCCTACGCCCTGCTCCTTGATCATCTTGACCAGTTCGGGCCAGATGGCTGCATGGCGCTTCTCGTATTCTGCCTCGCAGCCTGGCTTCAGGTACATCTTGAATGCGAATCGTCTCATGTTCTTTTTCCCTCCTTTTTTTTATCGGAACATCTTCCTGACTTTCTCCATGTCGTGCTCCACCATTAGGCGTACCAGCTCCTCGAACGACGTCTTGCGCGGGTTCCATCCCAGCTGTTGGCGGGCCTTCGTGGGGTCGCCCAGCAACTGCTCCACCTCGGCCGGGCGGAAGTACTTGGGGTCTACCTCGACCAGAATGCGCCCCGTGGCCCGGTCTATGCCCTTCTCGTTGACGCCTTCGCCCTGCCACTCCAGTTCGATGCCTACGTGATGGAAAGCGAGGGTACAGAAGTCGCGCACGCTGTGGTATTCGCCCGTGGCTATGACAAAGTCGTCGGGCTGCGGCTGCTGCAGTATGAGCCACATGCACTCCACGTAGTCCTTGGCATAGCCCCAGTCGCGCAGGGCATTGAGGTTGCCCAGGTAGAGCTTGTCCTGGTGGCCCTGTGCTATACGTGCAGCGGCGAGGGTGATCTTGCGGGTGACGAAGGTCTCGCCGCGGCGCTCGCTCTCATGGTTGAACAGGATGCCGTTGCAGCAGAACATGCCGTACGACTCGCGGTAGTTCTTCATGATCCAGTAGGCATAGAGCTTGGCCACGGCGTAGGGCGAGCGGGGGTAGAAGGGCGTCGTCTCGCGCTGGGGTATCTCCTGCACCTTGCCGAAGAGCTCGGAGGTGCTGGCCTGATAGATGCGGCACGTGTCGGTAAGCCCGCAGATGCGCACGGCCTCGAGCAGGCGCAGCACGCCGTTGGCATCGGTGTCGGCAGTATATTCGGGCACTTCAAAGCTCACCTTCACGTGGCTCTGAGCGGCAAGGTTGTATATCTCCGTGGGGCGCACCTCGCTGATGATGCGGATGAGCGACGACGAGTCGGTCATGTCGGCATAGTGCAGATTGACCAGTCGCGACTTCTTCATGTCGCGCACCCACTCGTCAAGATAGAGGTGCTCTATGCGCCCGGTATTGAACGATGATGAGCGACGTATCAGTCCGTGGACTTCATAGTCCTTGCTGATGAGAAACTCGGCAAGGTAGGAGCCGTCCTGTCCTGTGATGCCGGTGATGAGGGCGATTTTCTTTTCCATTGTCTTTGTCTTATGGGTCTTATGGGTCTTATGGGTCTTATAGGTCTTATGGGTCTATTCTGAGAACTGCTTGATGCGCTGTTCTTCAGACAGTTGACAGATGAGCAGGGTGTCGTCGTTCTCGGCCACGATGTAGCCGTCGAGTCCCTGCACGACAACCTTCTTCTCCTGGGTGGTGTGGATGATGCAGTTGCGCGACTCGTAGACCTTGATGTCGGGGCCTATGCAGGCATTGCCCGCCAGGTCGCGCTGGCTCTGGGTGAGCAGCGAGCCCCACGTGCCCAGGTCGCTCCACCCAAAGTCGGCAGGGCATACGAATATCTCCTCGGCCTTCTCCATGATGGCATAGTCCACGGAGATGTTTTCGCACAGGGGGAACTTCTGGTCGATGGCTTCCTGCTCCTCGGGGGTGCCGTACACGGGCGTCATCGACTCAAATATCTTGCTGATCTTGGGCTGGTAGATGCGGAAGGCATTGACGATGGTGCTCACGTTCCAGATGAAGATGCCCGCATTCCAGTAGTAGTTGTTCTTCTTGATGTACTGCTGGGCGGTAGCCAGGTCGGGCTTCTCGCGGAAGGAGTCGACGCGGAAGATGTGCTTGTTGCGCAGCGAACTGGCCGAGAGGTCGGCCTGTATGTAGCCGTAGCCCGTCTCGGGGCGCGAGGGCTTCATGCCCAGGGTCACGATGGCGTCGCTGTCTGACGTGAACGCCATGCAGTCGGCTATGACACGCTGAAACTCCTGTATGTTCATCACCACGTGGTCGCTGGGCGTCACCACGATGTTGGCCTTTGGGTCTTGCTTCTTGATGCGCCACGATACGTAGGCTATGCAGGGCGCCGTGTTGCGGCGGCACGGCTCGCTGAGAATGTGGCTTTGCGGAATGTCTGGCAGCTGCTGGCATACGATGTCGAAGTAGCTGCGATTGGTGACCACCCAGATGTTGGAGGGGTCAACCAGCTTCCCGAAGCGCTCTACGGTGAGCTGCAGCAGGGTCTTGCCCGTGCCCAGCACGTCGATGAACTGCTTGGGACGTTCGGTAGTGCTCATGGGCCAGAAGCGGCTGCCTACGCCGCCTGCCATGATGACGAGGTGATTGTTGGCTGTAGTCATAGTGTGCTATTTGTTTTTCTTTGAACGGTAATGTTTGTAGACGAAGAAGGCTGCTACAAGCACTACGACGGCCACGATGGCCAGTACGATGTAGTGGTTGTAGCGGCTGATGGTGGCTTCCAGCTGGTCCTCGGGCACGATGGAATGTAGATACCAGCCGAGGCCGGCAAGGATGGAGTGCCAGGCGCCGGCACCTATCAGCGTGTAGAGCAGGAACTTCCAGTAGTTCATGCGGGCCAGTCCTGCAGGGATGGAGATGAGGTGGCGTATGCCGGGTATGAGTCGGCCCGTCAGCGTGGCTACTATGCCGTGACGGTCAAAGTAGGTCTCGCTCTTCTTTACCTTCTCCTCGTTGAGCAGGCACATCTTGCCCCACTTGCTGTTGGCAAACTTGTAGATGACCGGACGGCCCACGTAGAGGGCCACCACGTAGTTGATGGAGGCGCCTATGCCGGCACCGATGGTGGCAAAGAGCACGACGAGAAAGACGTTGAGCTCGCCGCTGGCAGCATGATAGGCGGCAGGTGCCACTACCAGTTCGGAGGGTACGGGGATGACGGTGCTCTCAAGTAGCATGAGCAGCAGGATGTTGGGGTATGTCAGATTGCTTAACAACCAGTTCATAAGTTCATGTTTTCTTTGACGTAATTATAATAGTCGGCAGGCTCCACATTGGCAGGAAACAGGTCGGACAGTGCCGCCTTGCACTCCTCGGGCGTAGCCTGGCAGGCCTTCTCCAGGTAGTCCAGGAACTCGTCGTCGTAGTGCAGGTGATAGCAGCACAGGGCCATGTAGGCATTGCCCTCGTTGAAGTCTTCGGGCACGGCGTCGAAGAATTGCTTCAGCAGCATGTAGGCTACCTTGTAGTAATCGTTCTCTATCGTCGAGACGATGACGCTGAGCATGGTGTGATAGGGGTCGGTGCTGTCCAGCACGGCCTGCCGGAAGGCTTCCTCGGCCTTGTCTATCATGCCCGCCGCAAGCAGCACGTGGCCTTTCACCAGGTTGGCCTGCGATGGGTCTACATTGTATTTGGCGGCCTTCTCTATGTTGCGGATGGCATTCTCCGTATCGTGCTGTTCGCCGTAGATGAACACCTTCTCCATGAGGATGTCAGCCATGTAAGGCGACTGCGGTGGTGCCACGCGCTCGGCCTGGCAGAGCACCTGCAGGGCTTCGTCGTTGTGGCCCAGGTTGATGAGGCAGTAGGACTGCTGCAGCAGCACCAGCTCGTCCTTGGGACGTATGTCGCTGTAGCGGCGGTAGTAGTCGAGCGCCTCCTCATACTTCTCGTTCCTGAAGTAGATGTTGGCCTTGATGACGATGGCATCGGGAAAGCAGGGGTCGATGGCGATGGCAAACTCGCAGCTGGTCATGGCATCTCCCGTGTTGCCGAGCATCAGCTGGGCCGATGAGAGCGACGTCCAGAAGAACTTGGAGTAGGGGTCTTCGTCTACCAGCTGCGTGAAGATGGCCTCTGCCTCCTTGAAGTGACCCAGGGCATGCAGGGCGCGTCCCCTCAGCTCGCGGAAGTTCTGCGACTGCTGGTCGGTGGCTTTGTCGAGCCATGCCAGTGCCTCCTGCGGCAGGTCGTAGTTCTGGTAGATGTTGGCCACGTCGATGATGTAGTCGTTGAACTCTTCCTCGGGCACATTGCCTGTCTCCTCGGTGAAGTACTCGGTAGCCTGCTCCACCTCGTTGCGGGCTATCATGATCTCGCCCTTGGTGTAGACGTAGTCAGGGTCGCTGCGGTCGATGATCTGGTCGAGCAGGCGCTCGGCTTCGTCGGGGTCATTGTTGAAGAGGGCCTCGTGAATCTTGTACACCAGCGGTGAGATGGCGCCGGGCGACAGTTGCAATGCCAAGTCGATAGCCTGCTCAGCCTCCTCCATGTGATTCGTCATCTGGTAGTAGTCGGCAATCTCAGCCAGCTCGTCTGAATCCATCAGAACGGGCTGGCCGGTATTGACGGCCTGCTCATACGAATCTATGAGTTGGCTGAACTCCTTGCTGTCGAAATATTCGTCTCCGGTTCTTCTCATTGATGGGCGGGTTGTCACAGCGGGGAAAACCGCTGTGCACGCTGTTGGGTACTATCCCTTCAGGCCAACGGTCTTGTTGAAGACGGGATGGTCGGGGGTGGAGTCGGGGTCTACGTTGAAGTAGCCGATACGCTGGAACTGCAGGTACGACAGAGGCTCCATCGTGGCGGCATACGGCTCTATGTAGCACTCCGTGATGACACTGAGGCTGTCGGGGTTGATAATCTGCTTCATGGCAGTCACGGCGTCGCACTGCTGAGACTCGCGGATGGCAGCCATCTCGTCGCGCGGATTCTCTACCTTCCACAGACGGTCGTACAGGCGTACCTCGGCCTTGCGTGCATTGTGGCAGCTGACCCAGTGCAGCGTCTTGCCCTTGATCTTGCGGTCGGCACCGGGCATGCCGCTGCGGGTCTCAGGGTCGTAGGTGCAGTAGATGGTGGTCACGCGGCCGTTCTCGTCCTTGTCGCAGGCATGGTCCTCGTTGCACTTGATGATGTAGGCATTCTTCAGGCGCACCTCCTTGCCGGGAGCCAGGCGCATGAACTTCTTCTCGGCCACCTCCATGAAGTCGTCGCGCTCTATCCACAGCTCGCGGCTGAACTCTACGGTGTGCGTGCCGTCGGCCTCGTTCTCGGGGTTGTTGATGGCGGTGAGCTGCTCTACCTGACCCTCGGGATAGTTGGTGATGACCACCTTGACGGGGTCGAGCACGGCCGACACACGCTGGGCGCGGCTGTTCAGGTCGTCGCGTACGACGCTCTCCAGCAGGGCGATGTCGTTCAGGCCGTCTATCTTTGTGTAGCCTATCTTGTCAATGAACTTGATGATGCTCTCGGGGCTATAGCCGCGACGGCGGAAACCGCAGATGGTCGGCATGCGCGGGTCGTCCCATCCGCTGACCAGATGCTCGTTGACCAGCGCCAGCAGGTTGCGTTTCGACATCAGCGTATAGCTCAGGTTCAGCTTGTTGAACTCCGTCTGGCGAGGACGGTTGTCCTCGATGTCGGCCGTCTCGCCTCGCCATTCCTTCATCCATGTGACGAAGAGGTCGTAGAGGGGACGGTGCTCCACAAACTCCAGGGTGCACCATGAGTGGGTGACGCCCTCCAGGTAGTCGCTCTGGCCGTGGGTGAAGTCGTACATGGGGTAGGCATTCCACTTCGAACCGGTCTTCACATGGGGAATGTTCAGCACACGATAGATGAGCGGGTCGCGGAACAGCATGTTGGGATGGGCCATGTCAATCTTGGCGCGCAGTACCAGCGTGCCGGGCTCGCACTTGCCGCTGTTCATAAACTCAAACAGGCGCAGGTTCTCCTCAATGGGACGGTCGCGGTAGGGGCTGTTGGTACCCGGGCTCGTCGTGGTGCCCTTCTGCTGGGCTATCACCTCGCTGCTCTGCTCGTCAACGTAGGCGCGTCCCTGCTTGATGAGCCACACGGCAAAGTCCCACAGCTGCTGGAAATAGTCGCTGGCATAGTACACGTGGGCCCACTGGAATCCCAGCCACTTGATGTCGTGCTCTATGCTCTCAATGTATTCGGTATCCTCTTTCACGGGGTTGGTGTCGTCAAAGCGCAGGTTGCACTCGCCGCCATATTTCTTGGCCAGTCCGAAGTCGATGGCTATGGCTTTGGCATGACCGATGTGCAGGTAGCCGTTGGGCTCTGGCGGAAAACGCGTCTGAAGCCTGCCACCGTTCTTACCTTTCTCCAAATCTTCTCTTACAATCTGCTCTACGAAGCTGAGGCTTTTCTTCTCCTCGCTCTCATTGAAATTCTTTTCTGTCATATACTTTTTGTTATGTCTTCTGCTGCTCGAAGTTAAATGATGAATTTTGGCTGCAAAGTTACAAAATAATAATGAATATGCGCGCGTAATCCATAACTTTTTTGAAGAAAAGTAATGCCTCTTGCGGGCTTGTCATAAAAAAATGTGTTCAAAAAGAGAAAAACTGCTAAATAACATGTCTTGTTATTTGGACTTTACGTTGATAATTGTTACCTTTGCACCGTTATCCAATATTTACAATCTTTAGAATATCTGAAGGATAATTCTTATTGAGACGAAAGTACCCTGCGCTGTGAAGCCCAGGGTATCTTTTTTTTATTTATCACTTATCACTTCTCACTTGATTCCTCTCGCATTGAGGGCCTGCTGGTAGCGGCGGGCGTTCTTCTGGTGCTCCTGCAGCGTCACGGCAAAGTTGTGAGTGCCCGAGAAGTCCTCTTTGGCACACATGTACAGATAGTCGTGGCGGGCTGGCGAGAGTACGGCATCGATGCCCTGTATGGAGGCTATCTTGATGGGGCCGGGTGGCAGACCTGCATACATGTACGTGTTGTAGGGGCTGTCGGTAGCCAGATGGACATTGAGGATACGCCTGAGCGTGAAGTCCCTCATGGCGAACTTCACTGTCGGGTCGGCCTGTAGCAGCATGCCTCTCTTCAGGCGGTTGAGGTAGAGACCGGCAATAGTGGGCTTCTCGGGGTTGTTGGCCGTCTCTTCGTCAACGATGCTGGCCAGCGTCTGTACCTCGTCGGGCGTCAGTCCCAGTGCCGAAGCCTTCGTCTTGCGTTCCTCGTTCCAGAAGGCGTCGTACTCCTTGTGCATACGCTTCATCAGGTCATCGAGACTCATGTCCCAGTACACTTCGTAGGTGTTGGGTACAAACAGGCAGGGGATGGTCTCCAGCGTGAAGCCGTGCTGGTGGCAGAAGGCCGTGTCGGTCAGTGCCTGGGCTATCGTCGCGCTGTCGAGCATCAGCTTGCGGTCTAACAGGGCGGCCAGCCGCTCCATCGTGCGGGTTTCAGGGATGGTCAGCATCAGTGGCTGCTGCAGGCCACCCTTCAGCTGACGATAGATGTCGATGATGCGTTTGCTGGGTTCTATGAGGTATCGGCCGGTGCGTATGTGCTTGTCGTACCCGCCTTTGTCTACCAGTCGTTTCAGGCAGCTCATGCTGTGCTCTGACGAGAGTGGGCGCAGCTTTGTGTAAACAGAGTCGATGTTGTCGTCGCTGTCTATAAAGATGTAGGCAGCTTCCTTCTGTCGTTCGGAAAAGGGGTTGTATTTCTCGGTCATCTTGTGGTAGATGTAGACGCAGGCTGCCAGCCCGAAGAAGGTAGCGGCACCTATCAGCCACCAGTTGTGTTTCTTGATCTTCATTGTCCTTACTATACTTTAGCGGGTGCAAAGGTACAAATAAAAAACCGTAACTTTGAGAAAAGTGTCGATATATTTTGTATTTCTTTCTTTTTTTAGTACTTTTGCAGCCATGAAACAGTATGACACCTATATTTTCGACCTTGACGGGACGCTTCTCAATACACTCGATGACTTGGCTTCGGCCACCAATTATGCACTCGCTCAGCACGGCATGCCTCAGCATTCTACTGACGATGTGCGCCGCTTCGTAGGCAATGGCGTCAGAATGTTGATGGTGCGGGCAGTGCCTGATGGCGTACATAATCCGCTGTTTGAATGCGCGTTGCAGACTTTCCGTGAATACTATCTGCAACATTCTATGGATCAAACCCAACCTTACGACGGCATCATAGAGATGCTCCGCGAACTGAAGCGTCGTGGCTGCCGCTTGGCTGTTGTCAGCAACAAGTTCTGCAAGGCCACCGAAGGGCTCTGCCGCCACTTCTTCCGTGACACCATCGAGGTGGCCATCGGTGAAAACGAGGCAGCGGGTATCCATAAGAAACCGGCTCCCGACACCGTCATGGAGGCTTTGCGACAGTTGGGCGCTGACCGTGATGGTGCTGTCTATGTAGGCGACAGCGAGGTGGACATCGAGACTGCCCGCAACAGCGGCCTGCCCTGCATCAGTGTCCTGTGGGGCTTCCGCGACCGCGATTTCCTCGCCTCGCATGGTGCTGTCACCTTTGCCCATTCCCCGCACGACCTTCTGTAGTGGCGCTTCACGGGGAGGTGTGCTCTTTTTTCTCAAAAACATCCGACAAAAAATGCGTCATCTGCGTTGGGTGCAGATGGCGCATTGACTTTCTCACAGCCGGTAGCTTACTGGTTCTCAGGGCGCAGCTGGCGCACGACGGCACCCGTCTGCCACATCTCCTGATTGCGCATAGCCGTCAGTTCCTTCTCCAGACCCTCACGATAGTTGGGCTTCGAGTTGGAGTCGATGCTCTTCTGGGCCTCGCGTCCGCTCTTCACCTCCTCGTAGAGCTGCTGTACCACGGGCTTGATGGCATCGTGGAACGGACCCATCCAGTCGAGGGCGCCGCGCTGGGCGGTGGTGCTGCAGTTGGCGTACATCCAGTCCATACCCTTCTGGGCGAAGAGAGGCATGAGGCTCTGTGTCAGCTCCTCGACGGTCTCGTTGAAAGCCTCCGATGGGGTATGTCCATTCTCGCGCAGCACCTCGTACTGAGCCAGCAGCAGCCCCTGGATGGCACCCATCAGTGAGCCGCGCTCACCCGTCAGGTCGCTTGTTGCCTCGCGCTCAAAGGTGGTTTTAAACAGATAACCGGCACCAATGCCGATGCCAAAGGCAATTGTTTTCTCCTCAGCCTTGCCGCTTGCATCCTGGTAAACGGCATAAGAGCAGTTCAATCCG
>JAFUSV010000159.1 GCA_017467565.1 Prevotella sp. | reverse complement strand
CCACCCCCACCACCCCACGCCCCGCACCCGCAGTCCCAGCACCCACAGGAAACCAATCACCCACAGGAAACCAAGCACCCACAGGAAACCCAGCACCCACAGGAAGCCAAGCACCCACAGGAAACCCCGCACCCGCAGGAAACCAAGCACCCACAGGAAACCAAACACCCGCAGGAAGCCAAGCACCCGCAGGAAGCCCCGCACCCGCAGGAAGCCCCGCACCCACAGCGCCAGCACCTGCAGGCCCCCCCGGGCCCTCCGCTCCCCCTCCCATGCCAGCAGCTTCGGGCTGCTCGTATGAAGCGGCACCGCCGCTTCCCCTCCTCCCCTCGCAGCAGCGCCTGAAGAAGGACGACCGCCAGCGAGGCCTCCTCTTCGAGCGCGGCTACAACGACCTCATCTCGAAGAGCTACGACATGCTGCCCCGCCTCATCGCCTACGTGCACGACAACCCGCGCCGCCTGGCCATCCGCCGCGCACACCCCGACTATTTCCGCGTGCGCTTCGGCGTCACCGTGGGGCCTCAGACCTACACCGCCATCGGCAACCGCTTCCTGCTCACCCGCCCCGAGCGTGTGCAGGTGCAGCTGACGCGCCGCCTCACGCCCACGGAGATTGCCGAACAGGTGAGCCGCTTCCTCGGCATGGCCCGCCAGGGCGCCCTGCTGGTGTCGCCCGCCATCTCCGACGGCGAACGGGCCGTGATGCGCGCCGTCCTCAATGCCCACCTGCCGCTGGTGTACCTCTCGCCCTGGGGCTTCAACAGCTATTCGCGCCCGGGCCATCAGTTCTACGATGCCTGCAGCGAGGGCCGTCTGCTCATCCTCGCCCCGTGGCCCCACCAAAACGAGCGTATCCCGCTGACGCGCGACATGTGCCTCATGCTCAACAGCATGGCTCACAACATCTGCCAATACGATGTGACACCCTAAAAACAATAGCTTTATGACCGCAGAAGAACAGAAGAAACAGGACGAGCGCTTCATGCGCATGGCGCTGGACGAGGCCCGCCGGGCGCTGGACGAGGGCGAGATACCCATCGGCGCCGTCATCACGTGCCAGGGCCGCATCATCGCCCGCGCCCACAACCTGACGGAGACGCTCACCGACGTCACCGCCCATGCCGAGATGCAGGCCATCACCATGGCCGCCAACGAGCTGGGCGGCAAGTACCTGACGCAGTGCACGCTCTACGTCACCGTGGAGCCCTGCCCCATGTGCGCCGGTGCACTGGGCTGGGCGCAGGTGCCCCGCATCGTCTACGGCTGTCGCGACGAGAAGCGCGGCTACCTGACGTATGCCCCCCGCGTGCTGCACCCCAAGGCCAACGCAACAGGCGGCATCCTCGAAGAAGAATGCCGCCTGATGATGCAAGATTTCTTTAAGCGTAAGCGCTGAGCTTACGGCAGGGTGATGGTGACGATGTCGTCCTTCTGGGTGTAGTTCCATCCGCCCATGCCGTCGACGTAGTAGTAGGGAGCAAGCTGAATGGTCTTGCTGTCCACGAACTTGCTGAAGGTCCAGAACTCAGGATCGTTCAGGCTGCTGAAATCAGAGGGATGGTAGGCATAGATGGGTGACTTCGGATCGCCGTCATAGTTCTGACCGGTGAACCATGCATCCCAGAAGACGAAGCCATCCTCAACCCACAGCTCGATATACTCAGCCGACCAGCTGGCAATCCAGTCGTCGGAGGCATTGGCCGGGTCGGTGCGATAAGCCTCGCAGGGAGCCATGACACGATAGCGGTCGAAGCCCTCAGCCTTCAGAATCTCAGGCTCGCTGTAGAATCCGAAGAACTTGTCGGTGAACGTGCCGTTGCCGAGCGAGAGCCAGTTGTAGTCTACGTTCACATTGACCGTGAGCACCTCATTGTTGGTATAGCCCATGTTCACCGTGTCAGTGAAGGCGAGCGTCAGTGCGAGCACCTTGCCGATTTCCAGCTCAGAGACATCAACCTTGACGGAACTCTGCGACTCACCATCCTTAAACGTGAAACCGGACACTTTGTAGCAGTTGGCCACTTCGCCATCGATGGTCCCTTTAGCAACCAGCGTGCCGGAATAGTCGCCGTGAGAATTGCTGCGGAAGACGGGAACCTCAAACTCGGGCGCGGTGGCCTTCACCGACACGGCACGCATCGTATTGGTAGCAAATGAGAATCCCTGGCCGGTCTCCATGCCGTCATATATACTGCCCGTAGCGTCGGTGTCGCACGCTGTCATAAGCGTGACGAAGCCCAGGGCCAGTGCACATAAAATCTTATTTATTTTCATACCTGTGATAAATTTTAATGTTAATCATTATTATGACTTCTACGTAAGACGTGTTGCCAAACTACTCTTTGTAGTCCTTCTGAGGATTCTGGTCATCGTCAACCGTCATGTTTTTGTTGCCATCGAACTCAGCCTGCGGGATGGTGAGCACATTCATGTAAGCCTCCGGATCGTCGGTAGGACGAGCTGACAGCAGAGCAGCCTCAGGCCAGCCCTGATCGGTCGTGCGGCGGAAGCCCTGGTGCAGGCGCTTCAGGTCGTACATACGTCCGAACTCGCCCCACAGCTCGATGCGGCGCTGAATGAGAATCTCTTCCAGCAGTGAGCCCGTCTCGTCGGCAGGAGCCGACGTCTTGCCCAGAGCGGTGCCCGTCTTGTCGGTGGAGTAAGATGCATCGCGAAGGCTCATCACGGCCATCAGGTCGTTCTTGGCACTGGCCTCGTCGCCCAGACGGCACTCAGCCTCGGCAGCAGTGAGATACATTTCCTCGACGCGCATGAAGATGTAGTCACCCATCCACGTGGACACATCCGAGAAGTGGAATTTCTCCTGCTGATATTTGTTCGAAGCATCCCACCAAGCCGTGCGGGCGTCGGTTTCGTTCATCTTGGCATAGAGCTGCTTGTTGATGCGCTTCGGAGCACCCGTAGCATAGGAAATGCCCGACTCGTAGTCCATGTGTGCGAAGAAGCTGGCATACATACCCACCTGGTCGGCGATGATGCCTGCACCCCACATGACATTCTGGGCATTGACGTCGTTCATGCCTGCAAACGAGCTGAGAGGCTGCACGGAGCAGTCGCTGGCGTCGATGGCAGCATGGGCAGCGGCCTTGGCGTCGGCCCACTTGTTCTCCACCATGCAAACGCGTGCCTTGATAGCCTGAGCCACCGAGTAGTCGATGTGGCTCTTGTCCTTACGCTCAGTGCCGTTGAGCAGCTCAATGGCCTTGTTGATGTCGTTGTCAATCTGCTCATACACCTGGGCGTTGGTGGAACGGGGCTGACCCGTGGTCTGAGGCGACGTCGGCTCGTTGTAGAGAGGCACACAGGGCTCATTCTCGTGACCGACCAGTGTGCGGGCGAAATACTGCGAGAGCATGAAATAGCTGTATGCACGGATGGCGTAAGCCTGACCGATGACATAGCCCACCTCGCTGGGCGTGCCGCCCATCGTCTCTTCGGCTGCGATGATATAGTTGGCATTGGCAATCCAGTTGTAGTAAGCATACCACAAATCATAGCTGCGCCATGCACTGCTGGTGAAGCGCGTCTTCACATTGTAGAGCGCATCGAACCAGAACCATCCGGAGCCCTGGGCGCCCATCACGTGATCCTCGCCCATCACGTCGGCACAAAGGCTGTAGGCCGTGATGCCGAAGCACTGGTGCGTGTTGGCTGTGGTAGACCATCCAGCAGTGTACATCTCACGATAGATACCATTGAGGGTAACGAGCGCAGAGTTGGCGTTGGACAGCAGGCCCTGGCCCGACATCGACTGAGTGGGTACAGTCTCTATTTGGTCTTCGCTGCACGAGGTCGTGAGCATGCTTCCTGCCAGCAGACCAATAAATGAATATTTGAATATTGATTTCATATAGTTTGCAATTTTTGAGGTTTCACTTATACATTAGACTTCAATATCCTCATCAGAATCTGATTTCGAAACCAGCAGTCCAAGTCTTGTTGGGCACGTAGTTGTAGTCGGTGCCACCGCTGAAGTTGTACTGCGGATCCATACCATTGAGGTGGGTCCAGATGGCCAGATTGTCAACCGAGCCGTAGACGCGGATGTTCTGCAGGCCAATCTTCTGGACGAGGCTGGTGGGCAGGGTGTAGCCCAGCGTGATGTTCTTGATGGCGAAGTAGCTGGCATCAATCAGATACTGGTCTGTGGTAGGCGAGGTTCCGCCAATTTCGATGCGGGGCACATCGGTGATGTCGCCCGGCTTCTGCCAGCGGCGCAGGGCATTCTTGCTCCACGTCGAGCTGAGATACCACATGTTCATCAATGAGTGGTAGTTGCCGTCGTACACCTTGCCGCCAAGGCTGTAGGTGGTGAGCACGGCGAGGTCGAAGCCACGATAAGAGAGGTTGCTGCTGATGCTGCCATAGAGGTCAGGAATACGGCTGCCCAGATAGTACTTCGAAGCATTTGCCTCGGCGTAGTTGCTGGTGACGTAGTCCGAGCCATCGATGCGCTCGCCGTTGGCATCCTTCTTGTAAGCCCAGTAGAGCTGTGCACCCGTTGCGGGGTCGACACCGGCCGACTTAGCCATGTAGAAAGTTCTGAGGGGCATACCCTCCTTGATGACGCGCACGCCGCTGATGATTTCAGGCGACTCCTGCGTGAGCTTCAGCACCTTGTTGCTGACGGACGATCCCATGAGGGTGATGTCCCAGCGCAGGTCCTTGGTCTGAATGGGAGTGACGGTCACCTCGGCCTCGATACCCTGGTTGCGCATGTCGCCCACGTTGGCATTGTAGCCCGAGAAGCCGGTGGAAAGAGCCATAGGATAGTTCAGCAGCATGTCGGTGGTCTTCTTGTAGAAGAACTCGACGTTGAAGCGCAGGCGCTGTCTGAAGAGTGCACCCTCAAGACCGATGTTGAAGTTATTGTTCTTCTCCCACGAGAGGTCCTTGGTCTCGAGCGTCGAGATGACGGCACCGATGTTGTTGCCGTTGTTCCATCCCAGTGCATAGAGGCTCTGCCAGAGGTAATAGTTCGAGTAGCCATTGGCATCGAGGATGTCGTCGTTACCCTGCTGTCCGTAGCTGGCCTTGAACGAAAGGTTGTCAATCCAGTGGATGTTTCTCATGAAGTTCTCCTTCGAGATGCGCCAGTTGGCACCCAGCGACCAGAACGTGCCAGTCCAGTTCTCGCGATAGAAGCGGCTGGAAGCATCGCGGCGCAGCGAGGCCGACAGATAGTACTTGTCATCGTAGTTGTAGTTGATGCGGCTGAGCAGCGAGTTGATGCGGTAGTTGTCGCTGTAGCTGTCGGCCTCATACATGTTGGCGGCAGGAGCCAGCTCGTAGATGCCGTCGACCAGATTGGTGCGGCCAGCCACGAGGTACTGATAGTTGTAGGCATACCACTCATGACCGAGCATCACGTCGAAGTTATGGCGTCCGAACGAACGGTTCCACGTGAGCAGTTGGTTGAAGGTGTAGCTCTGCGTGCGATAGTTGAACTTCTCGATCAGACCGCCCGACTTAGCCTGGTTGCCATGATACATGTTCATGTAGCGCATGCGCAGCTGGTTCTGATAGTCAGCACCGAAGTTGAGGCTCAGTTTCAGTCCCTGGAGCCATCCGGCCGACTCGTCGTCCGTGCCGAAGACCATGCCCGTGCGCAGACCGGCAATGTCAGTCTTGCGCTCGCCCTTGTCGTCATAGAGTCCACCCAGGGGGTTGTAGTCGTTGACGTTACCGAAACGGCGTCCCAGCTCGCTGTCGCCATAGTCAAACTGAAGATTGCCCGTCTCGCTGAGCAGGTTGTTGCCCTGCATGTCCTTCATGTACATGGGGAACAGAGGCGAGATGAACTGCGCCGTGTACCACACGTTGGAGGTCGATGTGCCGTCGTAGTCGTTGAAGTTCGACATCGAGTGAGCCAGCGTGGCGTTGATGTTGGTGTGGAACCACTTGGTCACCTCGGTGTCCACGTTGGCACGTGCGTTGTAGCGCTGGAAGTTGGTGGTGGTCAGGATACCATCCTCGTTGACGTAGCCCAGCGACATCATGTAGCGGGTCTTGTCCGTGCCACCGCTCACCGAGAACTGATGCTCGTGGCGCAGGGCGCTGTTGTCTTCGATGGCGTCCATCCAGTTCTCATTCCACACCGATCTTGCATCGCTTTGCACCTGACCGGTGGCGGGGTCGATGATGTTGTCCCATGTGTAGTTCTTGAACGGGTTGTATAGCTCGCCACCCAGGCTGTTGGTCAGCTGGCGACGGCCATAGTCCTCAGCGTCGGCCCAGCTATAACCATTGTCGAAGAAGGCGCTGTTGCGCAGTCCCTCATAGGTGAGCTGCACGAACTCCTTCTGGTCGACCAGGTCATAACGCTTCTGTGCGCGGCTGGACACACCGAAGGTGGAGCGCCATGTGACAGAGGCCTTACCTTCCTTACCCTTCTTGGTGGTAATCATCACCACACCGTTGGCACCGCGGGCACCATAGAGGGCACCTGCCGAGGCATCCTTCAGGACCGTCATCGACTCCACATCAGCGGGGTTGATTGACGACAGAGAGCCATCGTAGGGGATACCATCGACCACATAGAGGGGAGAAGACGATGCATTGATAGAACCAAAACCACGGATGCGGATGCTGGGCGACGAGCCAGGCTGACCGTCGGCCGACGTCATCTGCACGCCCGACACCTGACCTTCGAGGCCCTTGGCCACGTTGGTGATGGGGCGGAGCTCGATTTTCTCGCTGCTCACGTTCTGTGCCGAACCCGTGAACGACGATTTCTTCGACGTACCGTAGGCCACGACAATCACCTCGTCGAGCGCTTTCTGGTCGCTGGTGAGCATGATGCGCATGTTGGGACGCGCACTCACCTCGAGGGACTCCATGCCCACGTAGCTGATGCGCAGCGTGTTTTTGCCCTGCGGACAAGTAAGTTCAAACTTACCGCTGGCATTGGTCACTGTACCGACGTTGGTACCCACAACGAATACTGACGCGCCGATGATTGGCTCGCCGTCTTCTTGAGACACTACGGTACCACTCACTTTAGTTTGGGCAAATACCCCCCCCACTATCAGGAAGAGCCCCATCAAAAGCATTGTTAGTCTTTTTTCCATAAATCTCTCTCGTTTTTTGTTTTGGTTAATATATGTTTATTAAAGGTATTGCCAACGTATCATTGCTGGTATCTCCGCTTATTATTATATTTAGGCCGTTCTGAATGCAAATATAAGAAAAGTTTTTGCAACTTCAAAATTTTTTGAGCAAAAGTTAATAAAAAAAACTTTTTTGCTAACAAATCCGCACGATAGAGTAGCAAAAACGTAGCAATTTAGTAGATTTAGGGTATAAAGTACACCACAAATGTAGTGCATATTTTATTAATTTTGGCCAAAATTTATTTAATTCCGGCCATTATTCTACTTATTCTGGCCAAAACATTTCGCAACGGCAACATACCGACCACGTCTTTCTCACCCCACAAAGCACGAAACTGCCCGGAATCGCGCGTGATTCCGGGCAGTTTCGTGTTGCAGTTTATCTATTTTTGGCACATCAAATGACGCTTCTGCGCCCCCTTGGGAGCACTGCTGCTCACAGCTTACCGACGCGTCAGCTTCAGGATGCCGTGCTTCGAGCGCACCACGTAGACGCCCTGGCGCAAGGGGAGCATGTCGAGCTGCCCATAGGTGGTCGCTGCCACTAAGCGGCCGTCGGCGCCATAGACGGTCACTGGCGTCTGCGGCGTCAGGCGCTGCGACAGCTCTGCCTGACTGATGCCGCTCCACTCTGCCGCGCGGAAGATGACTCGCAGCGTGTGGTCGCCTGCGATGTCAGCCAGCGTGAGCACCGAGTCGGTGAGCGCCACATCGTCGAGGACAACCTCAAAGAGCTCGTAGCCCTCGTCGGCCATCACGCGCAGCTGCTGCGTCTCGCCCTCGAAGAGCACCTGCTCTCCTTCACCTGCCAGCTGCTTCTCCTCGAAACTCACGCTGCCGCCCTCGCCAATGTTGTAGCTGAGGTTGAAGGTGGGCACGTTGGCAACCACAGGGTTCCGCAGCAACTCAAACTCATCGAAGAGCTCGCCGCTGAAATATTTCGTGTAGAGGATGCCGGTCAGCTCATAGCGCACGTCGTCGAACTGCGTGGGCACCTTGACGCCGCGCACCTGGAAGGCGTTGTAGACGCGGATGGAGCGGTCGCCCTCTACGGCATAGACGCGCCCGTTGTCGGCCTTGACGAGACGGGCCTTGCTGAAGCGGAGCAAGTCGGCATAGTAGTCGGCCGTGGCCTCGGCCACGCTGAGGTCGCGCGGCTGCGGGGCAGTGCCCTGGCTGACGTCTACGAGGCCAGGCTCGTTCAGCTCGTCGTCGCTATAGAGCATGGGCAGCATGTTCTGCTCGCCTCTGCGCCCATAATAGGTGCCGTTGAGCGTATCGTTGACGTTCATGCTGACGACGGGCGAGTCGAAGATGATGCAGCCCGTGGCGTCGCGCACAAAGTACTCGTTGCGATACTTGTAGACCACCTGTGCACCGCTGAGCCGCAGCCAGGCGCTGGCTTCGTTGTCGAGCTGCTTAAACTCGGCTATATTGGCCATGACGGCCTGGCGCTCCACGACCACGCGGCAGCTGGCAGACACCTCTCCATCGCGAGCGGGCGACGAGACCATGACGACGGCCTCACCCTCGCTGACGCCCGTCAGCCATCCATCGGCATCGACGGTGGCCACATCGGGATTGAGGCTCGTCCATGTCAGCTCGTAGGGAGCCGTATCGGGTATGCGTGTCTCTACGAGCCGGCGTCTCATGCCTACGCCCACCACAAACGAGTCGGGCAGCTCGATACCGCGCAGCACGTTGACGTCGGTCAGGTCGAACGTGATGACGCCATCGGTCTCGGTGATGCTCTCTAAGGCAAAGGGACACTCCTTGCCCGTCCACGTCAGCAGGTTGGCAGGCGACGTGGAGTTGCTCAGCGTCGTCACACGGCGCGTGCCGGGGAAGGGGTCGCTGGCGGTGGCACCCTGCCCACCTGCAGCGCGCACCAGTTCGAAGTAGTTGTGGTTGGGATTGTCGTTCACCGAGTTGTCCTGCCACGGGCTGTCGCTGCTGTAGTCGAGGCGGAACACGAGCAGACCGTGGCCCGGCAGATAGGCGTCCCACTTGCTTGTGCGCTGGCGGTTTTCCAGCAGAAACCACTCCCTTGCCGAAGGCGTGTCGAGCAAGAAGCCCTGGTTAGTATCGCCGATGGCCTGCAGCTCGTAAGCGCCCACGGCGCCGAGGGTCTCGGGCTCGCAGAAGCCCAGCGAATAACGCTCGTAGAGGGTGTAGCCGGCCGGCGTGCGCGCATCGTTCAGATAGGGTCCGCTGGCCATGATGCTCCACTCGGCCGGGTGGTTGCTCGTACCGCCGCTGCCCTCATAGTCGGTGTCGTAGAGGTCGGGCAGCCCCAGCACGTGGCCGAACTCATGGCAGATGGTGCCGATGCCGTCGAGGTGGGTGCCGTAGCTGGTGTAGCCAGCCAGCTCGGTGGAGCAGGCGTAGCGGCCCAGATAGACATCGTCTTTGATGACATACTGCCATGTGTTAGGGTCGTAGATGACGCTGGCATGGGGCCATATCAGACGGCTGTCGTTGCCGCCATAGTTGGCGCCCGGACCGGCGAAGATGAAGTAGACCATGTCCACCACCTCGTCGCCGTCGCGGTCGTACTGGCTGAAGTCTACCTGCGAGTCGGCAGCGTTGATCACGTCGAGCATCAGCTGCGCTGCATGGTCAGTGCCGTTGGCATAATACTGGCTGCGATTCACCGTCACGGGGCCCACCACATCGAACTGCGGCGTGAACATGCCGTTGGAGTTGTCGTGGAAATAGTCGCGCACGGAGCCCGTGAAGCGGCCGTAGCGCGTGTTGTCGTAGCCGCGGTAGTTCTCCACGTTGGCCATGTCGTCGACGATGTCGGCATAGTCGTTGCGCGAGAACTTGCGGTCGCTGAATTCCACCAAGATGATCAGCCCGCGGAAGTTGGCGTAGTCATACTGTTGCGCACGGTGTATGCCACGGGCCTGCGCCTGGCGGCTGCGCTCCATCTGGCGCTCCTTACGAGCCTGCTCGCGCATGGCCGGAGCCTGATATTTGCCGCCGATGGTCTGCAGGAAGGCCGTCTCGTCGGCCGTGCGCAGGTCGGCATCGTGGGCCACCTGCGCCGTCGGCGTCAGCAGTCCGCCCTCTGCCCGCGCATAAACGTAGTAGCCGCGCGTGTCTTTCACCACGGTGTAGCCGTCGGCCGTCGTCGTGAAGTTCAGATATTCGTCGCCATGGAGGCGCACACTGACGTAGCTGCCATCCGGCTGCTGCAAGCGCACTGTGCCCGGATGGGCTGGGATGGCCATGGTCACCGTCAGGTGCATCAGCCACATACCGATAAGCAATAGAGTTTTTTTCATTTCTTTTTTTACGCAAATAGGTTGCAAAGATATGAAAAAGAGTGCAGAAAACAACCTATTTAACATTAAAAAACAATAAAACGTCCTAAGAGCCCATCAGCATAAAGCGAAAAGGCGGCCCGCCGCTCCCCCCGACAGAGGGAGTCCGGCAGGCCGCCTCAAGTGTTTTGCGTAGCATCAAGCAGCCTACGCATCAGCGCTCTACATATATCTTACCGCCGCGCACCACGATGCCGCGGTAGCCGTCGTCAACGCGCTGACCGCGCAGGTTGAAGGCGGGCGCGTCTGTTGCGACATCCGTCTCAACAAGAATGATAGCATTGGGAGCCTCGACCTCTACGGGCGAGAGCAACAGCTTCAATTCTTCGATGACTCCTTTGTTTTTCAGCGTGCTGGTGCCATAGATAGCAGTCACGTCAAAATACTTGCCATCGATGTCGGTAGGCACTACAATATCACCAATCTTAAACGGATTGTAAAGACGAGCTCTCTTGTCGCCACTGTAGGCATAGATGCCTGCATCCTTCATCAGAGGCACGGCTTCCACACAGACGAGATCACAATAGTCGTCGCTGCTGAGAGACGACATTTTCACCTTGCGTGGCAGGACAGGCTGAACCCCAGTGTCATGCACGTCGGCAGCCGACGACTTGCTGTCTACGAAAATCAGCTGTGGCATGCCATTGACGCTGGAGCGCTTGCCATAGACTGTGCCTTGCAGCATAGTGCCAGCCACAGTCTTCAGATTGCCACCTTTCAGGATGATTGCTCCACTGGCGTCACGCAGATAGAACTCGTTGGAATTGACGAAAAGCACCTGCGCATCCTGAAGCATCAACGCAGCTTCCTCGTTGTCGGCCAGCTGGCGGAATGCCTTGATGTCGGCAACAACGGTTTGCACCTCCACCGTTACGGAACAGGTGGCCGACACACCATTGTCGCTGGTGACGGTGATGTTAGCCATGCCCGGGGCAACACCCTTCACACGACCGAGCTGATCAACGGTAGCTACTGCTGGATTATCGCTGCTCCACGCCAGGGTATAGACTGAAAACGAGGGGGTGAGCTTGGGCTCAAGGACACGCTCCACGCCCTGCCCCACCACAAAGCTTTCTGGCAGTTCGATGCTCTTCAGGATATTGGTATCGAAGGACTCAAAACTGATAAGGCCACCGTTTTCCTGAATGTTGGTCAGCCCGATACGGGTCTTGCCGCCCGACCAAGTTTTCAGATTGGCAGGACTCGTGGCGTGGCTCAGTTCGGTCACGCGGTTACGACCCGGGAATGTGGTGTTGTAGACATGACCACCTGCGCGCAGCAGTTGGAAATACATGTGGTCGGGATTTGCATTCACGATGTTGCGATCCCAGATAGAGACATTGCTGGAATCCACACGGTATACGGCCAGGCCTTCACAGGGAACATACTTATCCCACTTCACCTTCTGACGATTCTCTAACAAGAAGAATTCTTTCCCACTCGGGGAGTTGATACGATAGCCGAAGTTGCTTTCCTCGAGGCTTTTCAGGGTGTAGCTGTGCTCTTTGTCGATAAGTTCGGGGGTGGCGAATCCCATGACATAGCGCTCATAGAGTGTATAGCCACAGGGGGTTTTGCCGTCGTTCAAGTAGCTGCCAGAGGCCATGACGTCGAAATCGCCAGGATGATCAGCTTCGCCACCGCTGCCGTCGTAGTCGGTATCATAAAAGTCGGGCAGGCCCATCACATGGGTAAACTCGTGGCAGATGGTGCCGATACCATCGAGTGTAGGGTTGCTTTCGCTGCCAGTCATCTCGGTTGAACATGCATAGCGGTCGAGTTGCTTGCCATCCTTATAGGTGCGACGCCCCCAATTGTCGATGACTACAGATGCATGGGGCCACAGCAAACGGCTGTCGTTGCCGCTGATGTGTGAACCGCAACCTGCAAAAATGAAATACACCATGTCCACAACCCCATTGTTGTCGCCGTCGTAGAGAGAAAAGTCTACCTGACTGTCGGCCGCATTGACAGATTCAATGATGGCCTGATATGGATTGCTCATGGCGTATTGGCTGCGATTGATTTTCACAGGTCCCACGACATCAAACTGAGGGGTGAACAGCCCATTGGAGTTGTCGCGATAATAATCGTGCACGCTGCCAGTCATCTTCACCCAGTTGCCTTTGGTGTCAGTATAACCAGTGTAGTTTTCTGTGTTCACCATTTTGTCCATAAGGTCATTGATATCACTGCGCGAGAAAGACTTGTCGCTGAATTCTACAAGAATGACCAGACCGCGCATCTTCGTGTAGTCGTAAGCCCTGGCTTGGATATTCCGGCGGGTGCGGGCCTCGGCAGCACGCTCAGTGTTGAAGCGACTCAGGCTTTCATCGGTCATGGCTGGCTTCAGGTTTCGCTGTAGCGTAGCCACATAGTTCTGTTCCGCGGCACTACGTTCTTCTACATCATGAGCCACATGAGCCGTGGGAATGAGCTGGCCATCCTTCAAGGCGGCATACACATAATAGCCCCTCTGGTCCTTCACTACAGAATAGCCGTCGGAGGTGGTGTTGAAATGCATATACTCGTCACCTCGCAGGTGCAACGTGAAGACGCTGCCGTCGGGCTGCACTACACGCACACCGCCCGGCCTGGCTGGCACGGCATATGAGCCCATGACGGGCAGCAGGGCTGCTGCAAGCATGAATAATAACTTTTTCATTGTGTCTAATCAGTGTTAATGCTCGAAAAGGAACAGTCCATCCAGCCCTGGTGGCCTGGATGGACTGGTATTCAATAGTTGCTTTGAACGGACTATTTGCTGATGAACTTATGACCATTCTTAACCACAATGCCCTTCGCATTGGCGCCCACGGTCTGACCATTCATGTTGTAAGTCTTAACGAAGCGTCCCTTCTCGTCGAAGATAATAGCCTGCACACCCTCGGAAACCTGAGCATCGCCCTGCAGCAGATAGATAGGAGTCTCGCAGGTATAATTAAACTCAGGGCTCTCCACCGTGATTGTGGCGCTACGTCCGGTCATACCTGCTGGCAAAGCCTGAACCTCAAACGACAGGAGGTTAAGGCCACGAATGGAACTGCCGTCATCATAGGTGTATTCATAAAAAGTAGGATCGATGGTAAGCTGGGCCCATTCAGGTATGCCCACGAACTCGTAGTTGCCAGTCCACTCATTATCCTCGTAGATAGGCATGTTGGTGTAGAGCCACACAGCGTGTGTCTGCGCCTCCTCGGTCTGTGCCTGACCTCCTTCGACGCCAACCTTTGCAGTGTTGTTTTCGATGCGCATGCCATCGAACATCACGTCAAACATATAGGCAAGGTTATAGCAATAGGGGTCCGCTGCTTTCGAGTCGTAGTAATACAGGTTACCAAGAGCCTCGTGGTTCATATCCTCACACATGATGTAGGTAGGACGAGCATAGGTAGCCATCTCAACGGGTAGGGCACCCTGGTTGGTGAAGTAGAAGCGTACATCGATGTCGTCAATGCCATCAAGGATGATCCAGTAATCCTCGTCAATAAGGAACGGTTTGGCAGTAGGTGTGCCGAAGTCGTCGAGCTCCTCAGCGGTGAAATACATCGTGAGGGGATAGACTTCAGTTTTATCAATATATTCTGCATCGACGTCGACCTTCGTGCAATACAAGCTCGTAATGGTATCGCCAACAACACGGTAACCTTCCTCGTTGACATCCACCTTGCAGAAGCGCAGGCAGACTTTCGAGAAGTCTGTATTGCGGTCGGCTGTAGTGGCTAAGAGATACACATCATAGAACAACATGGGAGCTGCAGGCTTCTCAAAGTAGGTTTGGAAGCCATGGATGTGGAATTCCTCTGCTTCACCATCTCCGTCGAAGTCGTAATTATCATTGCCGCTCATGAAAGCCGAGCTTCCATCCGAATAGCCATAGTAGCGATGACCATTGACATACTCATAAGGATATACCACCATAGGCACAGAGTCGCTGACCACAGTGTAATTTGCGAGAGAATAGTCGAGCTTTCCGTTCTTCAACGTCGGAGTGTAAGCCACATAACCATAAGGCACCTTTTCGAACGCATATTCCAGATCGAGATTGTCGCCTACAGCCAAGTCTGTGACGTCATTATTGCCGACAGACCACGTGCTGTTAGCAGCATTGTCGCTCAAGTTAATATAGCTAAGCTTAGCATAGGGAGGCACCACATTATACACTGTACCTCTATCTGGGTTTCCAAGCCAATAGGTACCGGTCGGACGTGCGTAATACACACCGTCGGTCACAGGGGATTTCAGGGGAGCCTTAGCCACGGGGCGCGCAGCTTTTGTGAATTGCTGCACCTGGTTCATCACCATCACCCCACTCTGCCGTGGGGACAAAACTGTGTTGTCGGCCGTCAGCTGCTGAGCCGACATGCTTGCAGATGCCATAAGGGCAAGAGCGAAAAAAATAGAATTCTTCATCATGTTGAATTTAAAGATTTAATATTGGATTTCAATTAATAATAAAGTAAGAACCAAAGGTCAGGATCGCTGGTAGAAGTCAGTTTGATATAAGAAAGATTGAACTGTGTGTCATAAGCGCTAACAACGAACTCCTGGGAAAGGACCTCCTTGAGCAGCTTGTTCACAGCCTGCACACGGGAAGACACATTCTCAGCATAGCTTTCGGTTGCCTGCTTGTAGGTAAATGTCACATGGTCATTGTTGAAGTTGGCCTCGTATTCATATTGCATCTCCTTTGCCGACTCGAGATTCTGATACTTGAACGACACAATTCCGACTTTCTTTGCGGCATCATACCTGAAGACAGGCTCGGAGAAGATGTTCTTCTTATTCATTTCTTTCATGCCATTCAAACAGTCGTTAAGCAGACTACTCATCTTCAAGGAGATATAAGACGAATCAATATCAATATACTTCAGCGTATAGAAATGCTCTGCTTCATAAGTCTGACGGAAGAAGTCCTTAGCCTTGTGAGGCTCTATGGTGAAGAGGTCATTTTCCGTGCAAACAAAGCGGTCCTCTGCAGGCACATAGCGCAAATCTTGCAGCGTCCCTTCCATGTCGTCACGCAGGAAAGCATCGCGGAATCGCAGATAATAATCGTCGCCACGCTTCGTAATGATGAACGGGTTGAAGTTCTCCGTGGTAATCTTATCGCTACCTTCAGGGTAGATACTGGGCAAGCCATTCACTGCATCCTCCATGATGAATGTGCTGTCACCCAAAATGAGGAAGGCACTGGTGGGATTGGTGGGTGCAAAGATAGCGGTCTGGAAACGGTTAATATCAGCGAGATAATCCTCATAATCGACACCTTTCTCCACTGGTGTGAGGAGGTTGTAGGTGCCACGCTTCTTACCCTTCAGAATCATATAACTGTCCCCGATAGGCTCTATGATGGGTGCATCAACAATGATGAACTCATAGTCGCCGCCAAATCCCGTACCATGCTCAGAGTCTGGCGAACGGTAGTCAGGGTCAGAGAAATAATGCATCACGCTGTTGTAGGCGTTGAAACTTAGCACGGGGCCGTTGTCTGTGATGATATTCCAGAACGATGTGCTGGTTCTGTACTCTTGGAAATAGTAGGGTTTCCAGACATTACGACGATCCTCTGCATCCCATTCCTCACGCCAGTTGGGGAAGTTGTACCCCGACACGTCGACCGAGAAGTCTTTGTTAAAGCGGCAGAGCAGCAGATAACCTGCTCCATTGGGGGCTTCGTTGTCGTAAGTGGGATAGAATTGCATGGCCCAACCATTCTCCGATCTTGTCAGGCGCTCTGAATAGACGTCGCTGGCTGCGTTGAGTCTCTCAGCAGCTGAGGCGTCAAAGATGTCTTCCTCCTCGCCTGAGCAGCCATAGAAGCCGAGTGTAGAGGCAAAAGCCAAGGAAATAAAAAATATCTTTTTCATAATCGTATGCACTTACTTATTCTTGATTGCTTCTTCGTAAAGTTTCTTATAACTCTCGATTTCCTCGTTGAGGTACTCAATGAGGGTCTTCGTTTTATCACCTTCATAAGGCTGAGTGAGTCTGTTCACCAAGCCACCATTTTCATCGCGCAGGAAATTGCCGTCAGCGCCAGTGGCATACTGGCGGTGCTGCACTTCGTCGCGCAGGGCATCGAGGTCAATGTCCCAGTTGGACTTCAGCCATTCGCGCACCATCTGCAGTTTGGTCAGAATGGTCTCGCGCCCGTCGATGTTATCCCAGTGGTCACGATCCAGGATGCACTTACCCAGAGTGTCAGTCTGAGCGAAACCGTCAGCATCACGTTTGACAACCTTGCGGGCCACATGATACTCCGAGTTGGAAAGCTGGTGAATGTAGCCTACAGAGTCACGGTCGTAAAGGTCGTAGCTTTCCTTTATGCCGTTCTCCACCAAGGCCTGCTCCTCATAGGCACGGGGGTAGCGAGTCTGAAACGAATCGAGCGTGAACTCCACATCCTCCCAGTCGTTCATAGCAGTGTTAAGCAGCTGATCCCAACGGCTCTGGTCGTAGGTCACGTAGCAGGATAGCACCTCCACCCAGTCCTCACGGTTGGCCGACGAGCCATAAGGCGTGACGAAGCCAAGAGCAGCCTGCACAGAGTCATGCTTATCATTCCAGTTGGAATCATAAAAATTCGACGAAAGCAGGTCGAAGGCCGTCGGACGCTGATAGGTCTGGTCCAGAATGTGAGCAAACTCATGATGCATGGTGTGGAAGAACAGGTTGTTTAATCCATAAGCACCCTCAATCTGGTTCACGTCGAGTTTGTTGGCCTCCATCAACGTAATCTTCACGCCACCCTCGGCGACACCAACAGTTCGCGATCCGTCATCGTTATATGAAGGAGAACCGATAACATGAATGATGCGGGGAGCATATTTCTTCAGGAAGAGATCCTTCTCGCCGGCCAATTTGTCGTAGACATCAAGCCAGAGATACTTTGTCAGCACAGCCAGTTGCACACTCTTATCGTAGTCGGCAGGCACCAAGTTACGTTGCATGTCGGCACCGACGTCCTCCATGCGATAGATGAACTTCATATTGTAGCGATCCAGCATGTGCTTCTTGATAAAGCTGTCAAGCGGAAAAGTACCTAATGTGCGGTCAAGCGGCTTATCTTCTTTAGGGAAGATGGTAGCGCCCAAGTCGTCATCGCTGCACGAAACGGCAACAGTGACACACATAAAGGCGATGAATGCAATGAGCAAATAATTTAGTTTTTTCATATCCTTAATCCTCCTTTTCTTAGTCATTATCAGACGTTTCCATGAAATGCTTAGCAGGCAGCACCTTGCCTTCAGTAGCCGTAGAGTCAGTGCGGGCCAGCGGACGCGAGGGCTGGAGGCCCATAGCGATAGCATCTTCGGGCACCTCTAAGGCGCGGCGCGGGTCATTCCATTTCAGGGTGATTTTCTCGTTGTTCAGTCCATACTCGTGAGTGTACTCCATACCCCAACGCTTCAGGTCGAAGAAACGCAGTCCGCTGAAGTTGGTCTCAAAACGGCGAAAATAGTTCAAGCAGTTCATATAGGGCACCTTATCAGCCGAGATGATATAATCAGGACTCATGTTGGTGACGAAGTTCCAGTCGTCAAAACAGTTGTAGTTATTCTTAGTGGCCTTTGCGAACCATGCGTTGGAACCCGTTATCATATCCACAGTCAACGGAGTCATTCGTGCATTGCTCTCATAGGTCTCCTTGGTAGCGGGGCGGAACTTCTGAATGCTTTTCGAGTAGGTAATAAGATCTTCTGCTGCAACATCAAGCGAGCCTTTCATTATTTCTGCCTCGGCACGCTCAAGCAGCAGTTCGGCATAAGTAAACTCACGACGCACGGTATGAGCGTATCCGGTGCCGGCCACCTTGTCGCTGTACTGGAACTGCTCAGAAATCCAAGCGGGATAGTAGGCTCCATAGCCATTGCCGCCCAATCCCATTACAAGCACAGTGGGGTTCACCACGTAGCCCGACCAAAGAGGTGAGCTATGATAGTAGATAGATCTGGCCACCAGCGAACCTTGTCCGTAGCGATAGCGGCACTTGCGCAGAATGGTGCTATAAGTATCTACAAGCATGATGTTACTATAGATATAGGGGCTCTGCCATGCATTTGCATAGTCACTCAGATACACCAGATCCTCCAAGTCTCCATAGTCAAACATGCGGGTCAGCAGAATCTCATTGTTAGTGCCTAAGACTGCATTGGCGTGCTCAACCACCTTGTCCCACTGACGCGTGTACAAGTAGAAGCGGGCAGCAAAAGCGTGTGCTGCGCCTTCATTGAAATGCCATTTAGGCAACTTATAGTTGATGTTGCTCACCAGCCTGAGACCTTCCTCCAGGTCTGCCTGAATCTTCTTGTAGGTATCAGTCACGTTACTGCGGTCGTACTTATCATCCACTTTGGTGATAGGCTTCGTGATGTATGGAACACCCACATCAGCCTTGCTCAGCTCATCATTCTTGTAAGCCTGCGAGAAGCAATTAACCAGGATAAAATGGTCAAATGCGCGGATGAGCAATCCCTCAGCTCTGGCAGCGTTGTATTTACGATCGGCTACGAAGCCAGGCTGCGCAGCAATCCTTTCCAAGGCCTCAAGACCCTCATTCACCGAGTTAATCGAACCGTAAAGACCCGTCCACAGAGCTGCCGGCGTATCACTGCTTGTACTCGACTTCACTGATTCAAAGCGGAACATCTCGTCGTCCTGACGGCCTGATGACGTAAGGTTGTAGTGTGTCAGGTCCTGCTTTGCATTGGGGCTTGCGGGCAGGTGTACAGAGTTGAGGTCCATCACATTGTCGCTCGACAGTTCGCACACCCAGCCATAGTTAGCATCAGGATAGGAGGTGATGAACAGCTCGATGACATCGTCGACCGACATGATTTCGGTACGATCGTCAGGCTCCTTGTCGAGGAAACTGTCGGTACAGCCAGTCAAGGTCACCACACCCAAGGCGAGTGCCAAAGCATTATTAAATATTAAAGTCTTTTTCATATTTATTTGTATTGTCAGTTTTCTATTATAATCAGATGCCTAAGCGCAAAGTAAAGGTGAGCTGCTTGGAAAGCGGCGTAGCCACACCACCGGAATTGACGAACTCAGGATCCTGACCGTTCAGCTTCTTATCAGCATAGAGCAGCATCAAGTTGGTGGCATCAAGCTTCATAGAAGCGGAGCCGAGTCCAATCTTTTTAACAAGCTGCGGATTGAAGTCATAGGTCAGCGAGACGTCCTTCAGGCGAATGAAACCTCCGTTGGCCACGCGGGCCGTCGAGTAGTTATAAGCATTGTAGGCATAGCCCAAGTAGCGGTCATTATAGTTCTGGCGAACCGAAGCAATAGCAGGAATGTCGGTTTTCTTCTCGTCGCCAGGCATCACCCAGCGGTTCTTGAACTCCTTCGGCATGGCAGCCAGATCGCTGTAAGAAGCGGCAAAGACAGGGTCGAGACGCAGCTTGTTACCGAACGAATAGGTCACGAAGATGTTCAAGCGCCAGTTCTTCCAACGCAGCATGTTGTTCAGACCACCAGTGTAGGTAGGCTCCGACGGGCCTTCATACTTCAGATGGCCCAGACGCTCATACTCCTGGAAATAGACGTCGCTGGTAGTCACTTGTCCTGCCTCATTAATAACCTGAGGAATACCCTCGTCATTCAGCCCCATGAACTGCAGCGAGAAGAGCGAGCGGTGAGGATAGCCCTCGCGTGCATAGCCGCTGCCCGACACCAGGTCGATGACGCGCGACACCGACATCAGGTCGGTAATCTCGGTATAGTTGTAGGCAAAGGTGAAGTCGGTAGTCCACTGGAAGTTCTTCCGCATGATGTTCTGCGACGAGATGGTGGCCTCCACACCATGAGACTTCATCGAAGCCACGTTGGCATACTGGCGGCCGGCCAGCTGCGAGTAGTAGTAGCCCATGAGGTCGAAGTTGTCGCGCCAATAAGCATCGGTTACGACGTTGATGCGATTGTTCAGGAAGCCAAGATCGAAACCGACGTTAAACTCATGCTTCTTCTCATAGGTCAGGTCCTCGTTGGCGTAGCTCGACTGGTAGAGACCGGTCTCCTGCTGGTCGCCCTGAGGGCGCCACACGTTGCCCGAGCGGAAGATAGCCTTGGCGTTGGAGGCGGCGGTCTGCTCACCCACCAGCGAGTAGCTCAGGCGCAGGGTTGCATGCGAGAAGGCACCGTTGGTGCGCTCCATCATCTGGCGGAAGAACTGCTCCTCGTGGGCGTTCCACGATGCCGACACGTTCCATGTGGGCAACCAGCGGCTCTGGCGGCTCTTGCCAAGCTGGTTGGAGCCATCGTAACGGGCTGTAAGGTTGGCAGAATAACGGCCCTTATAGCTGTAGTTAGCATTGGCGAAATAAGCCAGGCGACGGTTGTACGAGCGCGACATGCTGGTCAGCTCGGTGCCCTCCTCCTTGGCCTGCTTGTAGAACTCGGGGGTGATGGTCACCAGACGGGCTTTTTGGTACTGCACACCATAGTTTTGGAACTCAGAGGCATCGTAGTCAGCACGGTTGGCCTCCATACCGGCAAGCGCGCTGAAGATGTGGGTTTCTATACCCTTCACACTCCATACATGGTTATAATTAGCCGTGAAGCGGAAGTCGAGCTGCTTCACCTCGTTGCGATTCAGGATGTTAATACCGCCGAGAGGCATCACCGAGATAGGCCATTCGCCAGGTTTGTCGGGATCGCTATAGAGGTAGGGGTTGGAGTACATGATGTTCGGGTTGTTCACGCCGGCACGGTATGCTTCAGCCATATTCGAATTGTCGAGGATGATGTGCTCGCGGTTTGAACGGTTGATACGATAGCTGCCGAGAGCGTTGAATGAGAGGCCGAGAATCGGCTTCCACTCCAACTCGCCTTGGAACTTGGTATCCATCACGTCGATATCGATATAGTTATTGTCCAACTCGGAGAAGATGCTGAAGGGAGCGTAATTACGCGTGTAAACCTGGTTAGGATCCAGCGTGCGGCTGGTGTTCAGTGCATAGCTGAAGGGGTTGATATCGAACGAGCGGCTGACGGCACCCGAGACGACGTCGGTCGACTGGTTCAAGGTGCCCGGTGCTTTCTGATCACGATAGCTGGTGTTTGTGCGCAGCGTGGCAGTGAAGTTTCTCGACAGCTTGTAAGAGGCGTTGATGTTGGCCGTGTAGCGCTGCACTTTCGAGTCCTTCGTCCATCCCGGATCAATCATAGCCGACATCGAAGCGTAGAGCGAAGCGCGGTCGGTGCCACTCGAAACGCTCACGGAATGGGTCTGCATGAGATTATTATTGAAAAGCAAGTCGAACCAGTCGGTGTTGCGGAACTCTGCTTCGCGCAGATAATCGTTCATAGCCTTCTCCGTAAAAGGCAGGGCAAAGTGTCCGGGGACAGTCTCCGTGGCATCCACCCACGTATTCATCAGGCCATACATCTTGCCATAGAGGCCTGCCGACGAGGCATTGGCCACCTGCGAGAACTCCAGCCAGCCTTTGGCAGCCATTTCCTTGTAGATACCCATCTGCTCCTGAGAGTTCGAAATATTATAATTGCTGTACGAGGGTTTCAGGCGATACGTGAACTCGCCTGTATAATTAAGGGAGCTGTGTCCCTGACGGCCTTTCTTCGTAGTAATAACCACCACACCACTCATCGCGCGCGCACCATATATAGAGGTGGCGCTACCGTCCTTCAGCACCTGAAACGACTCAATGTCGTCAGCGTTCAGACCGGCAATAGCATTAGAAATCAGCGTTGTGGCATCTCCTGACGACAAGTCGTCGGCATCCACATTGACGGCATCCTCCATAATCACACCGTCGACCACCCACAGAGGACTTGACGAACCGTAGATGGAGGTGGCACCGCGCACACGGATTTTAGGCGCCGTACCGAACGTGCTCGACACGTTCTGCACGCTGACACCGGCTGCGCGGCCTTCCAGCGCGCGTGTCACGTCGGCCACACCGTCGAGCTTCGTCTGCTCTGCATCAATTTTTGTTGTAGCGCCAGTGAACAGGCGCTTATCCATTTTCTGGATACCCGTCACCACGACTTCTCCCACCGTGTGGGTGTCGGCCGTCAACGTCACCTTCATGCCGTTCTTGGCTGCGACGGTCTGTGTGTTCATGCCCACGTAACTGATCACCAGTTTCTTGCCTGCGGGCACGTCGATGGTAAAATGACCATCAAGGTCAGTTTTTGTGCCCTGCTTCGTGCCCTGCACCATGACAGTGGCTCCAATGCAAGGCTCACCGGTGTCCTCCAAGACCGTACCGGTGATCTTGTTCTGAGCGAAGGCTATTCCCAAGGAAAGAAACAGCCCCACCAAAAGCATTGTTAAT
>JAFUSV010000158.1 GCA_017467565.1 Prevotella sp. | reverse complement strand
TAAGTAATGATAAAAAATAACTTGGTACAAATGAATAAAGTTACAGACCCCACCCCTGCCCCTCCCCTTGAAGGGAGGGGAGTGCCTCACGGAGTCCCTGCGGCGGGCAAGGCGGTAGCCACTCCCCTCCCTTGTAGGGGAAAGGCTACGGGTAGGCGAGCGCAGCTCGGGAATGGGGCAGGGGTGGGGTCAGTATTTTAATCATACCAAGTTATTTTTTAACGGTTACTAAATAAAAATGTGTATGCGTATGATAAGACGAAAAATTGACGACTGGCTGCTGCTTGCCGCACTGGCGACGCTGGCATGCCACTCAGAATTACCGAGATGCGCATCTGGACCGAGGACGGCAAGCTGGCCACCAGCGCCCTGAAGTATGACTATGCCGAGGGTTCCACCAACGTGAAGAGCGTTTCGGGCGGCAACGTGGTCTTCGAAAGCACAACGCTCTCCAGCCTTCAGGCCATCGCGAAATTCATCTTCAAAACAAATTCATAGCCTTTTTTCATGGCGCATTGCAGATTTTTTCCTATATTTGCACTCGAAATATGGAGTGATAGTGACAAAACAAAAACGAGAAATGATGGGAAAGATTTTTTTGACGGCCGTAGTCATGGCATGCCTGCTATGTGGATGCAAATCGCAGCAGCAGCCGACGGAAGGCCAAGGTAACGGAAACCAAACGGAAACGACAATGAAGAAAGAAATGCCACAGGGACGACTGCTCAGCGTCAGCTACAACTATCAGGGCATGAGAAGGGAGCTGTTCCGCAACATGGAACTGACCCGTAAGGGCGGCAAGCCCGTCATCAGGTTCGAGGGCCCTTACGGTGAGCGTGAGTATGAAGTCAGCGACTCGCTCTTCGACCAGGCCCGCACCATCATCGAGGAGGAGAAGATGTACGAGTACGGCACCCACTACTCGGTCATGATGGAATACCGGATACTGGACGGCTACAGCTGGGACTTCTCGGCAACGTTCGAGGGCAACGAGCATATCGTGTCGAGCGGCCACAACGCTTCGCCCGACGGTAATGGCCTCAGCAGGATACACCGCCTGCTGTACGACACCTGCAACCAGTATTTCGTAGAAGAAGAGTAGCGGTTGCTACTTGTCGGCTATCTTCCTGAAGCTCTGCAGCTTCTCGCCGTAGCACAGGTCGCCGCAGTCGCCAAAGCCGGGCACGATGTACTTGTGCTCGTTCATGCCTTGGTCGATGGCGGCACACCAGATGGTGGAGTCCTCGGGCAGAGCCTGCTTCACCACCTCGACACCCTCGGGGGCGGCAATGACGCAGCACACATGAATCTTCTTCGGCTTGCCCGACATGAGCAGTGCCTCGATGGCAGCAGCCAGACTGCCGCCCGTTGCCAGCATCGGGTCGACGATGATCAGCGTCTTGCCCTTCACGCTGGGCGTGGCTATATACTCGGCATGGACGCCCACCTCGGTATGCTCGCGGTTGATATACATGCGGTAGGCCGACACAAAGGCATTGTCGGCCTTGTCGAAGACATTGAGGAACCCCTGATGGAACGGCAGGCCGGCACGCAGCACGGTGGCAATGACCATGTCCTCCTGCTTGGCGAGGGGTATGTCGAGGGTGCCCAGTGGCGTCTTGACGGTCTTAGGTTTATACTCCAAGGTCTTTGACAGTTCGTAGGCCATCATCTCGCCGATACGCTCTACGTTGTGGCGAAAGGTGAGTCGGTTCTTCTGATAGTTCTTGTCGCGCAACTCAGCCATGAAATGATTGATGACCGAGTTCTGTTCTGCAAAATTGATTACTTCCATAGTTTGTCAGTCTGATATTTTTCGGCAAAAATACAAAATAATTATGAATTGTGGACACGTAATAGGATATTTTTTTGTAATTTTGCAGCAAATCAATAAAAACTACTGAGAAATGAACATATTGTTGATACTGGGCAGTGCACTGCTGCCTGCCGTGCTGCTACTCCTCTTTATCTATCACAAGGACAGCAAGCCCGAACCGGCCAAGCTGCTCATGAAAGCCTTCTTCCTGGGCGTGCTGGTGACCATTCCCATCATTTTCCTGGAGCTGGGCATCTCATACCTGCTCTTTGGCACCAGCGACATCGTGACCAACAGCATAGGCAGCACCGTCCTGACGGCCTTCGTCACAGCCGCCCTGCCCGAGGAGCTCTTCAAGCTGGTAGGCCTGCGCAAGGTGACAATGAACAATCCCTATTTCGACGAGCATTTCGACGGCATCGTCTATGCCGTCTTCGTCAGCCTGGGCTTTGCGTCGGTAGAGAACGTACTCTACGTCTTCGGCGAATACGAGGAGTGGGTCAGCGTAGCCGTCGCCCGCGGCCTGCTGGCCGTGCCCGGCCACTATGCCTTTGGCATCCTGATGGGCTACTTCTACTCGATGTACTACTTCGTGGAGCGCTCGACGCGCAACCGCATCATGATACTTGCGGCTCCCATCCTGGCCCACGGTGTCTATGACACCATAGCCTTCAGCAGCAGCCTGTCGCCCGAGTGGAGCGGCCCTGCCGCCATCATCCTCATCGTCTTCTGCCTGTGGATGCACAGATTCTGCAAGCGCAGGCTTGACAAGCACCTGCTGAGAGACAAAGATTTTGCCAACTTCGGGTTGCAAAATAATCAGCCCGAACTATGATTTTTGAAACTTTAACCTAAAAAGCGCTTATAAAATTCAATTTGTGCGCGCAAACTGCATACTATTTCAAAAATAATTAGTAATTTTGCAGCCGTAAAAAGATTAGTAACAACAAATTAAAACAAATATTGAGTAATATGGCAAAGTTAGATTTGACAAAGTACGGCATCACAGGCAGCACTGTGATTGCCCACAATCCGTCGTATGAGTACCTCTTCGAGGAGGAGACCAAGGCAGGCCTGACCGGCTTTGACAAAGGTGTGAACACCGAGCTGAACGCTGTGAACGTGATGACTGGTATCTACACCGGCCGTTCGCCTAAGGACAAGTACATCGTCGACGACGCCCAGAGCCACGACAAGGTATGGTGGACCTCTGAGGAGTACAAGAACGACAACCACCCCATGAGCGAGGAGGTATGGAAGCAGGTGAAGGAGATAGCCATCAAGGAGCTCTGCAACAAGGAGCTGTACGTGGTCGACGCCTTCTGCGGTGCCAACGAGGCTACACGCCTGGCCGTACGCTTCATCGTTGAGGTAGCCTGGCAGGCTCACTTCGTGAAGAACATGTTCATTCAGCCCACGGAGGAGGAACTCGCTAACTTCGAGCCCAACTTCGTCATCTATAACGCATCGAAGGCCAAGGTAGAGAACTACAAGGAGCTGGGTCTGAACTCTGAGACCTGCGTCGCCTTCAACACCACCACCCGCGAACAGTGCATCATCAACACCTGGTACGGCGGTGAGATGAAGAAGGGTATGTTCTCTATGCAGAACTACTACCTGCCCCTGCAGGGTATCGCCTCTATGCACTGCTCGGCCAACACCGACATGGAGGGTAAGAACACCGATATCTTCTTCGGTCTCTCCGTT
>JAFUSV010000157.1 GCA_017467565.1 Prevotella sp. | reverse complement strand
TGCGGCGCCCAGTGCTGCGTCAACCTCTTTCTTTCGGAACTTGCGGTCGTTGACCCAGAACTCAGCTGCCACCTCGTCGGCCTGGCTGCCATAGGTGATGCTGTTTCCCGGAAAGGGGCTGTGGGCGTATGGCTCGCACCAGGTACGCAGTCCGTACTGGTGAGCTTTCTCGGTCAGAGTACCCATATACTCAGTGGCCACTAGGTCGGAGATGAGCCGCTCCAGGTCCTTGCTGCACTTCTCATCTTCGTAGTTAAGCTGATAGCCGAAGCGTTGATGAAAGAGCGAGTAGATGGAGTCGGTATAGTTCTGCTTGCCTCGCTCCCAGCTGTCAACGACGACGGTGGTCAGCGTTGGCCGCTCCTCAGCAGGTATGCGGCGCAGAATATCACCAATAAACGCCTCGAAGTGCTTCTGCACATGCTGCTTCGACAGTTTGTCCACTTCCAGTCCCTCAGCCTTGTCGCTACAAGGTCCGCACGTCACGTCGGTTCCCTGTTTCGTTTTACATATTTCTATGCCGTTTGGTGTCCAGTTGCGCATAGCTTCATCGGGCCTCACCCAAGGCCCGCCCGACTGGCTCCAGCCCGGACAGTTGAAGAGTCCCATCTCTATGCCGAGCTCGCCGGCGGTTTTCAGTGCCATGCGCAGGTTCGTCCACCACAGGCGGCTCTGGAACTTGTTCTTTCCGAAGGTCTCGCCCTCCCAGGGGTGTTCCCATCGGGTGCGGTTGCGGATGTCCGTAGCCAGAAAGGCCAGCGTGATGCCGTTCTGCTTCATCCACTGCAGGTCTTTCTTCACTCCCTCGGGGTCCACTTTCTCGTTCACCCAGTAGTAGTAGCAACCCACGCGAATGCTGTCGGGCGGTGTGAGAAATGCCTGCCACAGTTGGTCACGCTGTTCCGGCTGATAAATGGTGGCGTTCTTCAGGTGCTGTTTCAGCGGCTTGCCGTCGTAGTCCATGCCCACAAGAGCCACGCTGCTGCAGCCGTCGAGTACTGCCGTAGGCTCAGGTGTGTGGATCTTTCCGCCCCTCATAACGAAGCCGCTCACGTCCTGTAGCCGCAGGAAGTCTTTGCCACGTCCCTCGAAGTTCTCAATGAGCACGTTGGTGAGTGGACGTTCAGGGAGGGCCTTGACATCAATGAGCCGCTGACAGCCGTCAACGGTGAAGTCCTTGATATAGATGTTCTTGAACTCGGGCGTCAGCTCGTTCACCTGACGGGCGGGGAAGCGGTTGGCCAGTTCGCCCACCCATTTCTTTGAGCCGAGCATGTCAACAGTCAGGCCACTCCACTTGATGTCCTTTGCATAGACACGCTCCACCCACACGTCATGGGCACCGCCGCCACGGGGCCGACGGCTTTTGATGCGGATGCCCTGTTCCGTACCCTCAAAGCGGCAGTCGTGCATGTAGATGTTGTACATATTGGCGGCTGTCTCGCTGCCCAGCACCAGTCCGCCACCGCCGCGCAGGGCTACGGAGTGACGTATGACGATATTGGCCGACGGGCGGGCTGTCTTCACACCGTCCTCACCGCGCCCCGACTTGATGGTGTAGCAGTCGTCGCCGCAGTCCAGCGTGCAGTATTCTATCAGCGCATTCGTAGTAGACTCGATGTCGATGCCGTCGGTACGCCCGTGTCCGACACTGTTGACCGTCACGCCACGAATGATGACGTTGTCGCAGTATTGCGGCACGATGTTCCAAAAAAGGCCCTGATCGATGGTGATGCCCTCAATCAGGATGTTCTTGCAGTTGACGGGAGCCACCGTCATAGGAAGCAATACTGGTCGCCCCTCTTGTCCGTCGCACAGCCGCTCGCTGACGGGCTTCGTGATGTCGACACACTGCTCAACAACAAGAAAGTCGCGGTTCTTGACGTACATCTCGCAGTCGGTCGTAGGACCTACGATATGGCCGCGCCCCGTCAGTCCGATGTTCTCAGCCCCATTGGCATAAATCATGGCTCCGAGCGACATCACGTCGTAGCCCTCGTTGCGTGTGGGCACGGCAGGCTGATAGTCTTTGATGTAGCCGCTGAAGTGCAGCACCGCCCCGTCGCTCAGGTGCAGGCAGACACCCGACTTCAGTTCGATGCGCCCGCTGGTCCATTCGCCATTAGGAACTACTACCGTTCCGCCACCCTTGGCACTCATTCTGTCAATGGCCGTCTGGATAGCTTTTGTGGAGAGTCCCTTGCGGTTCATCTTCACCGTCGTTGTGCGCTCGGCAAACACAGGGCGGCTGATACCGTTCACGTCGAACGGTGCCGTGACGGGGTCCATCACTTCGGGCATATACTCAGGGCCAGTCAAGAAATTCCGGTCAAAAGCCGCCTGCGAATCCTCGGCGTAGTTGTTTATGGCACTGCATGCCAGTAACATTATAGCAAATAGTTGTTTCATGTCTTAGTAGTTGTTTCTATTTATTGTTCGGTTATGATGACGCTCCCCTTATGCACGCCCACTACCCGGCGTGGCTGCCCGCTTGGACCGGTCTTTTCGGCACCATTGATCTTATTGCCAATGGCAGGTATTACGTCGAGCAGGGCAATGCCTGTTTCGGGCAAGGAGAAAAGATAATTGTCCAGACCGTCTTGTGGCGCATAGACGCCAATGAAGACATCGTCTCGCTGTGGTTCTATCCTGACAGTCTTGCGGCGGAAGAACACCTCCATCCACGTCACGTCGGCAAAGTAGCCCTTGAATTCCGGCATGTCAAATGTTTGTCCTGGCCGGGTGTTGTTGTACGAACAACTCCACAATCCATACTGCGGTCCCTCCATGCGGTTTTGCCATACCCGCGAAGGACCGCGGCCCAACCATCGCTTGCCTGTACACGCCGTTTCGGGATAATCGAAGGCTATGCCCATCAGCTTTACGCTGCCAGTGTATTCGTAGTCGTATTCCAGCAGATAGCGGTTAGGGCCGAGTTTCTTCCAATTGCAATTGCCTTGCAGTTGCAATACTGAATCGCGGTCGGTGACAGCTACGAAACGCGGCGTCACACTGAGAGGGCAGTGATCAAGCTGAGTGCCAGAAACCTGTGAGCCTTGCGGTGCAAGCCTTGACACCCATGTAAAGAGTTCTTCGCTCCGTGGCCCCCTGACACTGAGCAGCAAAGCGTCAGCCGCTGCGTCAGGGATAGCGATTGAGAGACTGTCGTGTGGCGGAACAGCCACATCCGTCATTGTTATAGGCCCCAGAATTGATGTGTGCATACCTTGAGCGTCGTAGTTGCGATATTCGTAAGTGAGCTGGCACTGGCTGAAATCGGTGAAGTCATAATGGTTTCGGATGGTTAGCACACGCCGCCCTTTGCCGTCGATGCCACAATCGGCAATCTGAATGGGCGACCACACCTGGCGGATGGTATAATAACTGCTGCCCAACTCATGATTAGGGCCGACAATGCCGTCGGGACCAAGGTTGCCGGCACAGTCGATGGTATCGCCTTGCAATACACCCTCATCGCCCAGAACCCACAAGAATCCGCCAGCCGTACGCTTGCCACTGAGCATGACATTCCAGATTGCTGAAAGACCTGCGCCTAAGCCACCGTCGTAAAGTCCATGCTGAAACTCAGTTGGCATGTATATGTTGGGCTTCTTTATCCATTGTTTCGCCTCGTCATAGTTGCGGTAGTGCTTGGCATCAATACCTTCGTTGATGCCCCAGGGGTGGATGACAGGCCGTCTCTGCGGGTCCAGCTGGTGAAACACCGTGTCTAAATCGGCGTTCCATCCGCCCTCGTTGCCATTGCTCCACCAAAGGATGCTGGGGTGGTTGCGGTCGTAGGCGACCATCTCCGTAGCCAGTTTTGTTCCCACCTCGGTGTCGAGTGGTTTTTGCCAAGAGCACAGTTCGTCCATCACATAGAGTCCCAGCGAGTCGCATGCATCCAGGAATGCCTTGTCGGCAGGATAATGCGCGAGCCTCACAGCATTCATATTCATCGACTTGATGAGCCTCACATCGTCGATGTTCAGCTGTGACGAAAGCGTGCGTCCGCTCTTAGCCCTGAAAGAATGACGGTTGACGCCTCTCACCTGTATTTTCTGTCCGTTGAGATAGAAACCGTCGCCACGTTTCACTTCAAAGGTGCGGTAGCCAAAAGGAGTTTCTACCTGATGCAGCAGCCGCCCGCGTCTGTCGATGAGCTTCATACGGAGCACACACAGATAGGGTGTCTCGGCTGTCCATAGTTTTTTCTCACCTATCACCTCCTGCAGCACCTTACAACCCTTTGGCGCATTGGCAATCTTGTAATCAACTTTCAGTGAAAAGTCCGCACGCGCGTCAATGGCAATGTCATAGAGATGGGCCTTGGGCAGAATGTCGAGATGCACAGGGCGGAAGATGCCTCCGAAGTTCCAATAGTCGCCATGCCGCTCGGCATCGTTCACGCTGGGGCGCTCGCTCTCCTTGGCCACATCGACCTCTAACAGATTTTCTGCTCCATAGCGCAACAGACGGCTTATGTCATACTGGAAGCAATAGAAAGCCCCTTGATGCACCGGGCCAGCTGTTTTGCCATTCACACGCACGGTGGCATCGGTCATTACCCCCTCAAAAGTGAGCAGTATGCACTTACCCCTCAGTTCCTTCTCGATGAAGAACGTCTTCCTGTAGAGTCCGTGTTCCGTGGCTTTGGGCGGCAGGGTGGCCTGCATGGCCTGACGGCCAGCATTGCCTTGTTTCTGGGTGTCTTTCCAAATACCTCCATACCAAGGGTCGAAAAGGTATCCATACTGCAACGTGCCGAATCCCTCTGTTTCCCAACATGAGGGCACGCCGATTGTAGTCCAATAGCCCGACTGCCGTCCGCCGGTGCAGAAGAAATCCCACTGCACCTTGTCGTCGCAACCGCGCCCGGAGAGGTAACGTTGTTCTGTCTGCGCGTCTATGGCTGCAATCCACATAATAGCAAAAAGAAGTGAAACAATTTTCTTAAAACAGTTTTGCCACATATCCTATCTTTTAATCATTCAAAGAGTTATTACGGTTAATGAAATGATTACTTTTCCTCAGCAGGTTCGAATCTCCATATACATTCATCGCTGAGCTTTCCTGCCTTAACTCTTATAGTGTTTTTACCCTTGCTGAGGTGAACACCCTTGAACACAATGCGGTTTATGTCGTCAGACTGCTGCTTGGCGATTATATTTCCGTTTACGTAAAGTGTAGCATCCTTCTGGTTGCTATATACTTTCACATCCGTCACTTCGTGTTTGCGATTCACGAATCGTCGGTCCGTGATGTAGACCATCGGTTCGGGGTTCCATTGTGCCTTGTAGAAATAATAGATATCTTTTCGAGTCTTGCGGTCGTAGGTCACCATTCCCTTATCGTTCACACCATCCCGATCTCCTTCGTGGCGTATGCTGGACTGCATGTCGCTGAACTGCCAAATCGTTTTACACCAGAGCCAGTCCATGTCCTTGATGGCTTTCCAATAGCCTTCGTGAGTGAGCAGCTGGTAGTTCTCAGCATGATCTCGCACACGGTCATAGCGCGGATCATAGTGGATGTTGATGCTGCCGGCATCTCCATACTCAGAAATTCCAAGGGGCTGTCCCGCAGTAGTCTGTCGTGCTTCTTCATAAAACTGCCGTACTTTTGAATAATTACCTGGTTTGCGGAAGTATTTGTTCCAAGCCATCAAGTCGCTGCAGCCAAGGTAATGGGCATGGGACACGCAGGTGGCAAAGGTGGTGAGCCGCGAAGGGTCGGCCTCTTTCACCAATGTATTCAATGAACGAATGAAGTCTACGGGATGATCCCACTCTCGGAAACGGCCTTCGTCAACGAGTAGTTCGTTGAAAAGCCCCCAGAAGCATACCGAAGGGTGATTGTAGTTCTGATAGATCATTTCGAGTGCTACCTGCCGGGCATTCTCCTCCACATTCTTCACATATCCCGTGAAGTCATATCCGCCTGGACCTACGAGCGGTATTTCGCTCCAGAGAACCATGCCCTGACGGTCGGCAAGGTCGTAGAAACAGCGGCTCTGCGGATAGTGCGACAGACGGATGAACGTAGCACCTGTTTCGCTGATGAGTTGCATGTCGCGCTTGTGATCCTCAGCTGTCAGTGCACTGCCCTTGCCGTCGACATCCTCATGGCGGTTGAAGCCACGTAATGGATAGCACTGCCCGTTCAGGAAAAACCCCTTTTCGCTATCTACGCTGAAATAGCGCAATCCAGTTTGCACGGTCTGGCTGTCCAAGACGTACTCGCCGTCCTTGAGTTCTACCTTGACGTTGTATAGATACGGATTCTGTCGACCGTGCCAATGTATCGGCTTGGTGATTGTCATTGGTAGGCTGACGCGGTCACTGTTTGCCGCGGCCTCTCCCGATGCCACTAACCTCCCCTGCATGTCTGCCACTTGGGCGTATAGACGTAATCCTTGCTTCCCACTTTTCAGGGAAAGGATGGTCTCAACGGTTATTGCGGCCTGCGCCTGGTTGACCTTATTCTGATGAACCAGCACGCCTGGTGAACTGTAAAACAATGGCGAGATGCAATCTTTGCCCGTAACAATCAGGTGAACGGGCCGATGAATGCCGCCATAGACGTTGAAGTCGCCCGAGATTGGCAGCACGTCTGTACGGAAAGCATTGCCGGCCCACACATCAATGGTGTTGTCGCCTATGTGTACATGGTCTGTTATCTCCAGGCAGAAGGCGGTATAGCCACCCTTGTGCCGGCCGATGGTCTTACGGTTTACAAAGACATCAGCCACAGAGTTCACACCCTCGAAATATAGGAACAGCCGTCCTTCGGCCATCTGAGGTGTCACAGCCAGTGTCCGACTATACACCATCGTCTCGCGGTTATAATGTGTTCCCTTGGTGTAAGTGGCATTCCATGTGTGCGGCAGCATGACGGCCACGCTCTTCGCCGTAGGCGTAGGGTCACTGATGGGGCGAATGGTCCAACCATCGGTGAGTACTATGTCATCATGAGCGCACACAACAATCACCATGACGAACAGGTACAACACCATCAAAAATGTTTGTTTCATTTTTAAATAGTTTGCCTTGATTTGATTTATTTGCTGCAAAGATACGAATAATTTCACAAATACAAACTCATTATCGACTTTTTTTTCTATCAGTGGTGCTGCAATAGCGTCACTTGACTACCATATCTTCCAACACGTCGCGCTTTGCGTCGAACGGACGGTTGCCCTTGTCTGCGGGCAGCTGTGGCACAAACAACTGAGCCCATGTCGCCTGCAAACAGGCGGACATGAGCACAGCCATCAGATAGCGATGTGCGAACAGTCTTATTTTACTATGATTTTCTTGCCATTGATGATGTAGATGCCCTTGCGGGTGGGTTGGTCTACTGTCAGACGACGGCCCTGCAGGTCGTAGGTGCCGCGCACAGCCTTCTTCGCAGCGTCATCGACGAGGGTACCGATGCCCAGCGAACCGTTGTTGGCATAGGTGAGGCGGAAGTTGTCCCACACCAGCCACGTGGTGTCGCTACTGGGCTCCTTGATGCCGTAGGTGAGCGTGCCGCCCTCTACCTGAATGTCTACGGACAGCTGGGCATACTGGGCATTGGCTGACATCTTGTCGCGCTCAGCATCGAAGGTAGAACCGGCACAGCTCTGCTTCACCACAGCCTGGGCGGTGTTGGCACCTGACGTGGCATAGACGTAGCCCGTATTCTTGCCCTCGCCGTTAACCATCTGGCAGGTCAGGTTGTACCAGCCGTCGGGCAGTCCGCTGAGTGACTGCGAGAAGTCGAAATTGGTGGAGTGCCACACCTCCACAGAGCCATTGTAACGCTGGTTGCCCCACGTGCCGGCCATCGTCCAGCCGGCACCGTTGCCTACGAAGTCGGGGTTAGCCATGAGCACGGTGGCATCCTTGGGATGCTCGACGGTAGCACCCTGCAGGTAGTCGGTATGGAAGCGCTGTTTGTCGATGGCAAAGAGCTGCAGGTGGGCTATCTCATCGCCCTTCTTGTTGCAGGCTATCTCCTCGCCGTCGCGGTGGCCGTTGGCTGGTGTCCACAGTCCGAGCCAGTTGCCAGTATAGGTGCCGTTCTCCATGGTCCATGCGCTGCCGTCGTACTGCAGCAGGAAGCGGGCCCACATGCAGGCCAGGGGCTGGTCGTGGGTGCGCAGCTGGTCGGGACGGTCCATCTCGGTCTGCAGCAGCAGTCCGTCATAGTCGATATTGCGCAGGCAGAAGCCTCCGTCGAAGGGTTCGACGCTGAACACCTTGTCAGCGTTCTCCAGGGGTTCTGCGGGTGTCTCGAAGAAGAGGGCCTTGTTGCCGTTGTGGGGTGCATCCTTGAGACCTATCAGCAGGTCGGCATCGTCGCTGGCCAGCACGAAATAGTGGTCGGCAGCGAGGGTGGTCAGCTCGTCGGCAGAGGTCACCAGCTGGTAGCCCTTATCGGCACTGAGCAGGTCGTAGTAGCTGTAGCTACCCGTCTTGATGGCGATGTGGTAGGTGTAGGTCTCGCCCTCGTAGCTGGCTGTCACGTCGGTGTCTTCCTGCAGGTTCTCTACGATGAAGGTGTCACCATGGGAGCCGTCCTGCCAAGTGATGTCGGAAGCGGAGGCATAGCTGGGCACAGTTAGAGTGAGCGTGGCCTTGCTGCCGGCAAGTATCTGGGCTTCAGCCGTCTGTGTGCCGTTGATGAACTGCATGGCGGGCACGACGTTCAGCTGGAAACGGCTCTCGCTGACGGCACCGCTCTGGTTGGCATACTGGCAGGTATAGCTACGTGAGCTGGTGATGGCTGGGATGACGACGATGCTGTTCTTCACGCCGTTATCCCACAGGTAGTCGTCGGTCCATCCGGTTGTGGCACCGGCATAGAGGATGACGCTGGTGCCGCTGAGCACAGTCTTCTCGGTGATGCGCTCGATGTTGCCGTCGACAGTGATCTCATTGGTCATCACGTCGGGGTCGGCATCGCCGCTGACGGCAATGGCAAACGACTGGTGGCTCTGCTGTCCGTTGGCTGCCGTGTAGGTGACGCGGTAGATATAGCTGCGGTCGGCCTTCACGGTGATCTCACGGGTGGTCTCGCCTGTCTCCCACTGCCACTGTCCGGTGTCGGTGGTACCTTCGGGCAACACGGGTTGCAGCACGATGTCGGCACCGTCGGCAGGAATGGCGAAGGAAGGTCCGCGCCAGTATTTGTATTTCAGTCCGCCAAGGTTGGTCTGGTTCTTCAGTGTCTCTCCCTTATAGATGATGTTACCTCCCAGGGGTGTAATGGCGTCGGCCTTGTCGATGAGCGGACGGTAGTTGGTCAGAGACGAGAATCCGAGGTGGTCGAAACCGCCTGAGTTCATATTGTAGTTGCCGCCACCGCCGTCGGGGCAGAGCAACTCAGCTGCCTTGTCGGCATACTGCAGTTTCACGCCACGCAGCCCTTCGTAGTAACCGCGGATACGGTCCCAGTTGGGACGACGTTCACCCTTGCCACCCTCATTGGGACCAAACATCTGCCAGCTGGCGCCACGCTTACCGGCACAGTCGGCATATTCGTACGGATACCAAGGCAGATTGGAACCGGCAATACCCGCAAAGTTAAGGGCACAGACATACTCACAACCGGCAGCTATACGGTCGTTCATATAAGCATAGAGGTCGTCGCCCTGGTTAAAGCCTATCTGGCAAATATCGAGTGCACAACAGAGTGCCATGACGGTGTGTCCTTGGTCGCGGCCGCTCTCCTGCATCTGTCCGAGGTAGCCGAAGGGACCACGCTCGTCGGGCATGGTGATGGGCACGAGGTTGCCGATGAACTCGTTGCAGCCGTCGTTATAAATCATAGGTGTCTTGGTGCGGTCTTCCACAAACGTGCCCTGATGGTCGTACTTATAGAAAGAGACGCCCTGGTTGTACATGTGCACGTCGTCACAGAGGATGCCTATAGACATGACGCAAAGCACATTGCACAGTCCCCAGTTGGACCAGTAGTGGCCTGGACGCTCACCACATTCGGGGTGGCGGAAGTTCATCCACGTGTCGTGACGGCGACGCAGGAAGTCGATGGCAGGATTGTACCACACCTTGATCATCCACTGCTTGAAACGCTCGAAGTCCTCACGGGCCCATCCGTCATAGTCGCGCATTAGCTCGGCAGCATTAGCACAGCCGTAGCCATAGAGGCCTGCAGCCAACGAGATATTGGTATTGCCCGTGACGGCCTCAGTAATGTTGCACCAGTTCATGAGTGTCTCCACGGCATGGTCGGCAAAGGCACGGTCGCCGCTGATCTTCCAGCGCAGGGCGTTCTGGTAAGCAATGGCTGCACCACGGGCAGCATTCATATAGTTGTCGCCGGCAAGTCCGCGTTGCACGTTGACTGTGGGCCACGAGGCAGAATTGGCTTGGGCATACTGGTTGGCACACAGGATATCCCACGCACGAACCATATATTCATTCTTGTCTTCAAATATCAGTTTCTTGGCTCGGTCTATATCGGCCTGGGTCACAAGTGCACCTGGATGTACAAAGCCGTGTTCTGTGCCTGCAGTGAACAACTGCTTGGGCTTGTAGCCTTTACTATTTTTGGCCTGCGTCAGCACTGAGCGCAGCGAGGCCACATATTCATCAACCAACGGCTGAGAGGCGCGTGCACGCTCTACTTCCTTGCCTATCACAAGCATCTGGTCCTGCAACTCTGCCACAGCATTGGGGGCATAGCCCTCAGAGGCTGACGCAAGGAACGACTGACACTCCTGCATCAGGGCTTTTAACTCGGTGAAGTCGCCCGGTGTACCATATTTATATTCGTAGTCCAAATCCTGCATGGCAGCGCAGAGCTGTGCCACCTCGGCATCGCTGATGGCAGCGTCATATAGACGGAAATCGGACACGAGGGTCTGCCTGAGGTAGTTGTCACCACTGAAAGGTGGACGACCTATCCAGTTGTAGTTTGGCACTGCGGTAAACGAACTCTTCATCGTGGGCATATTTGAAGCCTGTGCGGCCAGCTTACCATCGAGGAACAGCTCACCCTTGGAGCCTGCCTGGCGATAAAGCACATGAATCCAGCGGCCCTTAGCCGACTCGCTGCCTACCTCGAAACCTGTCTCCGAGGCCCAACCGCCCTTGGATATGGCTATACGCTGCACATTCAGACGGTAGGCCATGTAGGGAGCTTCTGTCTCAGTGTTGGCAGGCGACTGCGCAAAACTCCAAAGGAAAAAGCCCGCGCCTGTCAACGAAGCATTATTGTCGACATGGTAATAAACAGAAACGGTGAAATCGGTCAGCTGACGCACCAGTTCGCCGGCAGCCTTACCCATGTCTAGATGCCCCGTAAGATTGCCTAAGTCGAGTACATTGTAACGACCTGCCTTGACAACAGTGGCCTGATTCTTCAACGTGGCTTTGATGCCACTGACATTGTCTGTCACTTCCTTACCATCAACCTTGTCAAAATTGAACTGCATCAGCAGATGCTCATTCTGACCAACCGCGGTTACTGTGAGCAACCAAGATGCAAAAATGAAGAAAAACTTTTTCAGCATAGTAGCAATACGATAATTTAGTTAGCAATTGTCTTTCGGAGACAAAAGTACTATTATAAATGGAAACAGGTATACACCTCTTTTCTAAAAATAGCCTCAAAAGACGTATAAACACCCAAAAAGACGATTTTGATACTATTTTTAGACGATTTGTATGTCTGTTTGGATATTTTTCACTATCTTTGCTGCCAAAACTAAGACTATTATGAGACGACTAACCATCATCACCGGCCTCATCCTGTGCCACATGGCGACATCGGCAGCCGAAGGCAGCTACCGCCATCTGACCGTGGCCGACGGACTGCCTAACAGACAAGTACGACAGATCGTCGAACTGCCCAACCGACAGATTCTCGTGGCCACCGAGGGTGCCTTCTGCCTCTATAACGGCAGAAACTTCAGTACACTTGAATGCAACCTCGACCGCGTACAACCGCTGCCGCAGTTCGGTGGCGAGGACTACCTGTGGCAGGGCGACAGCCTGTTATGGCTCAAGGACTTCTACTCGCTCTACCTCTTCGACGCCCGCACCCGACAGTTCCGCTACGACTACGGGGGACGCATGACGTCGAAGGAGCTGAGACAATTCGCTGGCGAAGACACTGAGACATGGATAAAGCGCAGGCACGACGCCATCACCCCCTACGTTCCGCTGTTCGACACGCTCCGGCAAGGCACCTCTCTGCCCAGCGACAAACTGACGGCCTGCTGGCGCGACAGCCAGGGGGGCTGGTGGTTCGGTCTGCAAAGCAGCGGCATCGTCTACCAACCTCCCGTCAGTGAGAGCGTACACCTTATTAAATTATATAATGACGTGCCGCGCAGGATGGCAGCACTCGACACAAGACAGATGTTCGTCGTCGGCGAACAGGGCTTCTACCTGTTTGACACCAGCCTGCAACAGGTGACCAAGACGTTGCTCAGCGAACGCCTGCTCACCAACGAGATGCAGGCCGACAGCCGCGGACGCATCTGGATATCCACCGACCGCGGACTCTACTGCTACAACCAGGGACAGCTCTCGCTCTACAACAGCAGCAACGTGGCGGGGCTGGCACACGACTTCATGCGCTTCGCACTGCCCGTCGACGAACGGCGACTGCTGGTATGCAACCACATGCACTACCTGGGCTACCTCTACCCCGAGGAACACCGATGGCAACCGCTCAACACCCGACTGCCACAACTGGAAAAGTATCGCACCATGATAGTCGGGGCCACACTGAACAACCGCAACCAGGTGGCCGTATGTACCCAGAACGGACTGTTCGTGCTCGACACCCAGCGCGACACCATCATGCAACACAACCTCATACAACAGGCCTCACACTACAGTCAGAAGTTCAACTGCATCCTCCTCGACCGTACAGGATGCCTGTGGGTGGGCACCCAGAACGGACTGCTGCGGGTCACTGACAAGGGACTGCGGCGCATCACCACTGCCGACGGACTGTCAAACAACTGCATAGAGAGCATGGCCGAGGATCCCTGCGGCAGCATCTGGGTGGCCACAGCCAGCGGCGTCAACCGCATCAAGGCAGCACAGCATGACGGCGACATACAAATACGTACACTGGGTGCCGATGAGGGACTGCCCGACGCTGAAATGACGGAACGAGGCATCTGTATCATGGCCGACAGCACGCTCTATCTCGCCTCACGGACAGGACTCGTCGCCATTGCCACTCAACACGAGCAGCATTCGTCACAGCCACTGCCCCTGGTACTCGTGGGACTGACCGTAGCCGGACAGGCCATGCCCCTCGACACCCTGCCGCTGCAACTGGACTACCAACAGAACTACATCAACATCGAGGTGTCGACACTTAACTATGCTCACTCACGGCAGACACGCTACCGCTACCGCCTTACGGGCAGCGACAACGACGGGTGGCACACCGTCGACAACGGCGACGGCCGACTGGCTTCCGTGCAACTCGGAGCACTGCCGCCTGGCAGCTACACCTTCGAGATAGAAGCGTCTACGGGCGACAACATCTGGGGACAGTCACTCAGGAAGAGTTTCGTCATCGCACCGCCACTGTGGCTCTCATGGTGGGCCAAGCTGCTCTATGTGTTCGTCGTCGCAGCCCTCGTCTTCATACTGCTGCAGTGGTACCTGCGCGACAGACAGCGGAAACTGCAACGGGACAACGAGCTGCGCATCAACCAACTCTTCGAACTGCGCCAGGAGGCTCACCATCAGTTTGCCCAGTCCGTCAGCGTAGACCCCAGCCACATCACAGCCAACAGCGAGGAACAAAGGCTCGTAGAACGTATCATGAAGGCGATCAACGACAACATGGGCAACACGGACTACACCGTCGACATGCTGGCACGCGACGTGGGCATGAGCCGTGCCAACCTCTACAAGAAGATGCAGGACATGCTGGGCATCACACCAAGCGACTATATGCGCAACGTACGGCTGAAGCGGGCTGCTGAGCTACTGGCTGAAGACAAGATGCCTGTCAACCAGATAGCTCTCGAGGTAGGTTTCCTCACGCCCCGCTACTTCAGCCAAGCCTTCCGCAGCCTCTTCGGCGTCACGCCTACCGAGTACCGTAAGGGGAAGTAGCAGCATGCAGGCTACCTATACCATGCTGAGCTGTATAAGGTAGATGATGAGTAGGTGGAGGGGATAGAATGCGTAGAAGGCATACTTGAGGACGGGTCCCTGGATGAAGCCCCGACGCCCGTTGTACATATTGATGGGAATGAAGGCCAGACCTGCCACCAGGCCATTGGGCAGTGTACAGCTGCCTATGATGGCCTGCAGCAGCCGACTGTCGCGCAGCAAGTAGACCAGCAGGATGAAGCCGAACCCCGAGGCTCCATAGTCGGCACGCAGCAGGACACTCGCAGCCAGCAATGCCAGAAGCTGAGCACATACCGACTCCAGTACGTGCGATAGTGCTCTATGACGCAGATGCCCAGGTAGCCCAGGAACAGCGTGAAGAACACGTTCTGGTGGCTGTAGTGCCAGGTGCCGGTATGCACCAGGTTCCATGGCAGCTCGCTCAGCAGGGCAAACACCAGGAGGTTGCGCCCATAGCGCCAGCGGTCACGGGTGTGCTGATAGCCCTCCACGATGAGGAAGGCAAAGATGGGGAATGCCAGCCTGCCGATGCCACGCAGCAGCAGGTAGGGTGTCAGCGTGTGGTGGCCTATGGTGAACAGGGGCTCCCACATGTCGGGGTCTACGCGCCAGAGGTACAGGGCCAGATGGTCAATGAGCATCGTCACCACCGCCACTATTTTCAATCCACTGCCGCTCAGTATCTTGAAGCGCTGCAATCTGTTGTCTGTATTCATATTTTTATAAATTTCGACAAAAGTAAGAAAAGTTTTTCATCCCTGCAAATTTTTATGGATACTATTGATGGTCATGTAGATTTTTATTTGTATTTTTGCAGCGACAAACCTATAGTATTATGAGAAAAACAACAGTGATAGTCCTGCTCCTCTGCGGAGTCGTGGCGGCGCTGGCACAGGGCATGCAGTACCAACGCAACGAACTGACAGTGAAAAGTCAGCAGGTGAAAAACAAGGACGGCGAGGTGACGCAGGTGAACGTGGGCATCTATGCTGGCAAGAAATGTATCGACACGTTCCCCTTCGAGCTGGAGCCCGCCATACCGAAGGAGCTGGCCGAGACCATCGGCACGGTCAGTGAGGAGGACCTGAACTTCGACGGTATCGCCGATGCCGACATCTACCTGGGCTACATGGGCGGCTTCGCCAGCAACACCTACCACGAAGGACTGCTGTGGGACCAGCAGCAGCACCGCTTCGTCAAGGCTGAGGGCTACGGCGAGATAGGTGAGCCGACGGTCGACAAGGACATCAGGTGCATACGCACGGTGATGAGTGCAGGACCCGACCAACGCGAGAGCTGCTTCTACCGCTGGGAGGGCAACAGACTGGTGCACTACCTGTCTGATGTCTGGGCCATGGACGACGACGAGGTCATCGACTTCCGCGGCGTGCTCAACCTGCCCACACACCGCCTGGACGGCAATCTCGACGGGCGCATTCCTGTCAACATCGTGTTCCAACGCCAGGACAACATCGTGGCGGGCTTCATCTACTATCCCAAAGCCAAGCATCCGGCTCCCATCTTCATTGCCGGCAGCGTCATGGAGTACGACGGCGCCGACTTCTACTTTCTCAGGGAGTACCAGGACGACGGCATCATCACGGGCATCATCCGACTGAAAATGCAGACGGGCAGCTACCCAGAGATACTGGAGGGTAGCTGGACCAACCCGAAGACAGAGAAAGAGATGACGATGACAAACCTGTTCTACAGCCACAGGGCACCGAAATGGTTCACGCAGTCGCCGCTGACGCCCGAGGACCCGGGCAACATTGGCAAGGAATATTCGTTCCAGCAGTGGGAACCTGTGTACGAGTCGATGATGGGCGGACACATCAGTTTCCGTGCGGCAGGCAAGAACAAGGTTCACTTCGAGTGTGGCAACGTGCGCCGCAACATTGCCGAGGGCAGCAGCGACGATGATCGCCCTGCTGTGCTCATGGGCAACAAGTTCGAATACCTCAATGTCAACGAGTGCGGCTACGGCTTCCGCGCCACCTTCTTCCCCCGCTTCACCTTCCTGGAGACCATCACCGACAACAACTCATTGGAGTGCTTCGGCATGGGAGCTTCCTTCGACGGCGTCTATATTAAGGTAAAACAGTAAGGACTATGAGTGAACAGGAATTAGATGAGAGAGTGGCACGCGCCGTAGACAACTTCATGGCTGGCTATGGCTGCTGCCAGAGTGTGGTGGCTGCCTTTGCCGACCTATACGGCCTCGACGACACGCAGGCCAAGAAGATAGCAGCAGGATTTGGCGGAGGCGTAGGCCGACTGCGCATGATGTGCGGTGCCGTGTCGGCCATCGTCATGCTCGTAGGACTGGACTGCGGACAGATCGAGGGCAGCGACCGCGAGGGCAAGTCGGCATGCTACAAAGTGGTGCAGCAACTGCTGGCACAGTCGGAGGCTGAGAACGGCAGCCTGATATGTGCCGAGATACTGGGCATCAAGGGTCACGAAAAGGCCCACTCCAACTACGTAGCCTCAGCCCGCACTGCCGAGTACTACCGCCAGCGGCCCTGTGCCGCCAAGGTAGAGAGTGCCGCCCGTATCTTTGCCAACTACCTGAAAGACAAAGGATGACCATTCAACCTTTCTCCATATCCCTCCTGCTCTTTGACTTCGTCACCAGTGACACACCGGCGAACACCAGGATGATAGCCAGGCCGTGAGTCCACCTCAGCACGCCCAGTCCCGTCATCACACTGACGATGACGGCTACCACTGGCTGCACGTAGTTGTAGGCCGCCACCACCGTAGGCCGCAGCACCTTCTGAGCCTTGACTATGAGAATATAGCCGATGAACGTGCCGAAGATGACGACGTAGGCCGTCTCCAGCAGAGTCTTCACCGACAAGGGAGAGGTAATCTTGGACAAGGTGTGGGGGCCGGCCAAGGGAAAGAGGATGATGGTGGCCCAGAGGAACATCCACTTGTTGACCGTAAAGATGCTGTACTGACGGATGAACTTATTGAACAGCGACAGATAGAGGGCGTAGGAGAACTGCGCTCCCAGGCAGCAGAGGTCGCCACGGATGTCGCCCACCTTGTCGCTGGCATGCGACATGGAGGTGAGTATGAGCATCAGCGCCCCGCTGCATCCCAGCATCACGCCCAGCACCTTCTTGCTCGTGATGGGCTCCTTGAGGATGAGCGCCGCCAGCAACATGGCGAAGATAGGCATCGACGTGGTGACGATGCTCGCATTGATGGGCGACGTCAGCGACAGCCCGATGGTGTAGCCACACTGATTGCACACGATGCCGAAGACGGCAGCACCGGCAAACGTCAGCACATGCCTCCAGGGCACGTGCTCGCGACTGACAAACAGCGACGCTATCCAAAAGAGCAGTGCACCGCCCGACACCCTCAGCATCACCATCGAGGGTCCGTCCAGTCCGTGGGTCATAGCGTCCTTGCCCAGCGGTGCCATCAGTCCCCAGATGGCACAGGCAGCAAACATCGACAGGTGTGCCAGCAGGGGTTCACGGTTGTTTCCTGAATAATTCTTTTCCATACAGCGTGCAAAAGTACACATTTTCTGCAAGATTTCAAAAAAAATCTGTACCTTTGCCAACAAAATCACAAGTCTAATCATAAAACCACCGTAAAGCAAATAAGCTTGCTACTATGCGAATTAACTATTAAATATGGACGCTAATAGTTTGAGGTCGCATATTGCGACCTCAAACAAAAATGAGATTGACCGTATTGTTCCGTATTCTGATGGTTCAAGGTCGCATATTGCGACCTTGAGCAAAAGCCGTGGT
>JAFUSV010000156.1 GCA_017467565.1 Prevotella sp. | reverse complement strand
TTCACTCTTCACTTCCAACGAGTGTGGAGTGTGGAGTGTGAAGTGAGGTCAGACCTGTTGGTGCCCGGCAGGAAATTCTTCACTCTTCACTTTTCACTCTTCACTTCCAACGAGTGTGGAGTGTGGAGTGTGAAGTGAGGTCAGACCTGTTTGGCACCGATTGGACTTGGAGTTGCGGTAGCAAATTTTTCACTCTTCACTCTTCACTCTTCACTTTCATCTGCAAAGGTACGAATAATTTTTCAATTAGATATCTATTGGGAGCAAAATTTTTATGCTGACATTGCGTCCCATGTTGCAGATGCCCGGACCTTCGGCATACTTCAGACGGCTGAGGTGCGACTGATAGGCACGGTTGAACAGGTTGGTGCCTGAGAGCAGGACGGTGAGCTGCTGACCGAGGAGCCGTACATCGGAGCCCAGGGTCACGTTGAACAGCGTGTAGGACGGGGTACGTGTCTCGGTGGCGTTGGCCAGGTGGACATGGTTCTGGGCGAGATAGCACTCAAAACCGAGCGAGGCAAAGGTATTGTTGAGCGTGCCCTGTCCGTCGCGTATGATGTCGTAGCGCAGGTCGCTGGTCCAGCGTGGTGCCGGTGTGAAGGGCAGATAGCGGGCATCGTCGGGCTGATGGAGCTGGACGGCATGAACCAGCGAGAAGGTATTCTCGAAGTGGAGAGGCTCTACGGGGTGCACGTCGACCATCACTTCCCCACCCCACAGCCGGGCATCGCCAGAGGCATAGCTGTACTTGTCGGCATCGGCCGACAGACGACGCAGGTAGACGAAGTTATCGATATGGTTGGCAAAGAGCGACAGCTGGGCCGAGACGACCTCAGACGAATAGTCGAAGCCCAGGTCGGCCTGCCATGAGTATTCGGGCGACAGCCGGGTGTTGCCTATCTCGTAGCGGAAGGTGCCCTCGTGTTGACCGTTGGATCCCAGCTCGCTGAGGTTGGGTGCACGGAAGCCACGCGACAAGTTCAGACGTAGGTTCATCTGACTGGTGAGGTTGAGGATAGCCCCCACGCTGCCCGTCAGCCCTCCGAAATGGCGGGTGAAGTCAGCAAAATGCTCCTCACCGTCGTGCTGCAAAGCATAGCTGTGCAGATGGCGACGGTCATAGCGCAGTCCGCCACTGAGCGTCAGGCGGCGGAAGCTGCGGGTCACCGACGCGAAGGCACCGATGTCAAACAGGCGGTAGCTGGGGATGAGGAACTCGTCGCCCAGATTCTCGGAGTGCTGCCACATGCCGGTGATGCCTGCGGCATACTGCCACTCACCGTTGGGAGCCGACTGATAGTGCACGTCGTAGTTGACCGTATGGAGACGGAAGTCGAGGGCTGCCTCGCCAGCCTCATGATGGTGTTCGTGGTCTTCGGCATCGTGGTCGTGGTCATCAGCATCGTGATCATGGTCCTCGGCATCATGGTCATGCTCATCGGCCTCGTGGCCATGAACGTGACCGAACTCCTGGCGGCGGTTCTGCTGATAGCCCAGGAGCACCTTCAGCGAGCCGTCGCCGATGATGAACGAGTTGTCGAGGGCGGCTTTGTAGTGGTATATTTTCTGATAGGCCTCGGATGGCAGCAGGCTGCCATTGGCATCACGATGCCCCATGACGAGCCCCGGCTTGATATAGTAGCCCGACAGCTTAAGGTGACTGTAGCCCCACGAGCGGTTGAGACCGAGCATACCCGTCAGCGCCCGTTCATGGAACTGTGAGCCCGACACCCGTCCGTCGCGCTTATTCTCATAGTCGCCCGCATTCTTCTGGCTCCATCGCCAGTTCCACACGAAGCCCTGCTGATTGCCTGCAAAGTTGAGGGTGTAGTCAAAGAGGCGCTGATTGGTCTGGTACTCGCCGCCCACAGTAGCCCTCATCGTGCCCTGCGGCATCACGGGGTGCTCGTGCATGACCAGCACACCGGCCAGGGCGTCGGAGCCGTACATCAGCGAGGCAGGCCCCTTGAGTATCTCGACGGAATGGACGGTCTGCGGGTCTATCTCTATACCATGCTCATCGCCCCACTGCTGTCCCTCCTGGCGGATGCCATCGTTGACGACGACGATACGGTTGTAGCCCAGTCCACGTATGACAGGCTTGGAGATGCCGCTACCCGTGGTAATCTGGCTGACGCCCGGCTGACGGGCTACAGCATCGATGATGTTGGACGAGGGGACCTCCAACAGTTGGCGTGAGGAGACGACCGACACGGGCGATGGCGACTTGTCGGCCAGCGAGGAGCCCGTGAGTCCCGTGACCACGACCTCGCCCAACATGGCGTTCTTCTCGTGGAGCACGAAGTCACGTGTGGAGACCTGACGCAGGTCGATGGTCTCGATGATGGTCTGGTGGCCTACGAAGCTCACCTGGACCGTCGTCTTCACGCGAGGCAGCCGAGTGAGCTCGTAACGGCCTTCAGCATTAGTCACTGTCCCCTGCTTCAGCAAGGGGAAATAGATGCTGGCACCAATGACGGGTTGTCCGTCGACAGCATCGGTCACCAGTCCGCGCAGCACAGCGGTGCCTGCCAACGGTGACGCTGGCACTGCCATGCTCATGCACAGCAATGACAGAAGGAAAAATATTTTTTTCATTCTGAATACTTGTTTTTATTGTGAATCATAGCAAAACTACCGACACAATAAAAACGGGGGACCACGGGGTGAAGGGAGCGTCATCGCGACTACAGGCACCTGAACGAGGTACTGCCACTGGCGACGACGGCAGCCCATCAACATAACGCCCAGAGCAACGACTACCGGCGGCAGGTAGCTGAGGGTCGTCAGTTGACAGAGCACGCAGGCATGGATGACAAAGGCATGGCTATAGAGGTGGCCTTCGTGGGGCACATGTTGCACACAGGCCTCACATTCATCATCAGCTGCCGCTTGATAATCGTGGATATGGAAAGCCGACAAGACCAGCATCGGCAGGAATACTGCCAAGAGCACCCATGAGGCTATGCGACGTCTGGTCTTAGTTTTCATCGGTGCAAAGGTAGTCATTTTAAGTGAAAAGTGAAGAGTGAAGAGTGAAAAATTTGCTACCGCTATACTTTTTTAACTATATTCGAGGGAGGAGGGAGGAGCGATGGGTGGG
>JAFUSV010000155.1 GCA_017467565.1 Prevotella sp. | reverse complement strand
AGTGAAGAGTGAAAAGTGAAGAGTGAAGAGTGAAAAGTGAAGAGTGAAAAGTGAAGAGTGAAAAGTGAAAAATTGGCTGTAGCCTTTCACTCTTCCTTAAAGTCTACGTATTCGCCCTCGTCGGGGGTGAATATTTTTTGTTGTGCCTCATCGGGGGAACGGCGATCCTCTACGGTGACGCCGTCGCTGGTTTGCGTGGTGCGGTAGTTGGAGGTACGGCGCTGCTGTTGCTGCTGTCTGTTATTGCCCTGCTTGGTCATCTTCTTGAACATGCGCACACCCTTGAACAGCATGACGGCCAGCGCTATCATGCCTATCAGGAACATGATAAAGAAGAACTTGAATATGCCAAGAATGAAACCCATACGCGCGCGAACAATAATATATTATATATAGGGATTACTTGCAGCACCGGCTGTTGACTACCGAGAGGAGCACATACCACAGGATGATGATGGCGATGCCGCTGACACGGAAGATGATGAGCAGGGGCAGGCACGACAGCAGGAAGATGTACTTAATCTCATTGCCCTTCCATCCCCACTGCTTGAACTTCAGTGCAAACATAGGTATCTCGCTCACCAGCAGGTAACTGCTGAGGAATGACAGCAGCAATATGACGTAGGGTGCATAGTCGATGGTCTGCAGCCACTCGTGACTGCCAGCGATGAGCGCCCCCCAGAACAGGGCGTTGGCAGGCGTGGGAAGTCCGATGAATCCTAACGACTGGCGCTCGTCGAGATTGAACTTAGCCAGTCGGAGGGCTGAGAAGGCTGCCATGACGAAAGCGCCGAAGGGAAGCAGCGTCGCAAGGGGAGCCGATGGCATGATGGACTGGCACAGCCAGTTGAATATCATGGCCGAAGGTGCAAAGCCGAAGGTGATGTCGTCAGCCAGCGAGTCCAGCTCCTTGCCTATAGGCGAAGAAACATGCAGCAGGCGGGCTACCATGCCGTCGAAGAAGTCGAAGACGGCACCAATGATGATGAAAAGCAGTGCCAAACGATAGTCACCGCTGAAGGCATAGAAGGTAGCGATACAGCCTGATATCAGGTTGCAGCAGGTGAGGGTGTTGGGGATATGCTTCTTCATATGATGGGGCTTATGGGGCTTATGGGACTAATGGGACTAATGGACCACTTAGGGCAGTTTTGCAATCACGGTGAGGTCGCCGGTGGTAGGCTGCTTCATCTTGACGCAGGCCTGAGAGCCGAGAGGCAGATAGACGTCTACACGTGAACCCAGTTTGATGAATCCCAGGTGCTCGTCGATGTAGCAGTCCTCGTTGTCCTTGGCATAGGTGACGATGCGACGGGCCATGGCACCTGCTATCTGGCGTACCAGTACCTCGTGTCCGTCGGGTGTCTCAATCATGATGTCGGCATGCTCGTTTTCCTCGCTGGCCTTCGGCAGCCATGCCTTGTGGTAATTACCGTCAAAATGCTTGACGAACTTCACCTGTCCGTCAACGGGGAACCAGTTGGCATGTACGTTGAGGGGACTCATGAAGATACTGATGAGCAGGCGGTTGTCGTGGAAGTATTCATGCTCCTCGGTCTCCTCGATGACGACAACTTTGCCGTCGGCGGGTGCTACCACGGTCTTGTCGGTGTCTCCGTTGTAATAGCGGATAGGGCATCGGTAGAAATTGAGCATGAGCAGCCATGCTGTGCCAAAGATGGCGATGAACACTATGAAGGGTATGGGCGTACTGAAACTGCGCCACAGGATGACCCCTATAGCGACTATAGCAAATAGGCTGTAAAGTAGTTCGTCTGTGCCTTCGCGGTGGATTCTTATTTTCTTGAGCTTCTTTATTCTTTGTCCCATGATTGGTTTTTGGTTCTTAAATCGTATGCAAAGGTAATGCTTTTTTGTCAATTAACAAACTTTTTGTGCATTTCTTTTGGTTATATCAACTTTAAAATGTAACTTTGGACACCAAAAAACAAAAATAATGGAAGATTTTATACATTTACACGTCCATACATACTATTCCATACTCGACGGACAGTCGAAGATTAAGAATCTGGTAGACAAGGCTATCGGCGACGGCATGAAGGGCATGGCCATCACGGACCATGGCGACATGTTCGGCATCAAAGAATTTCACGACATCGTGAATGATGTCAACAAAAAACGCAAAAAAGAGGGGCTGGATCCCTTCAAGCCTATCTTCGGATGCGAGATGTACGTGTCGCGTCATGGCAGTAAGACGTTGCGTCGCGGCAAGGAAGACCAGAGCGGCTACCACCTCATTGTGCTGGCTAAGAACTATCAGGGCTATAAGAACCTCATCAAGCTGGTGAGCAATGCGTGGGTCGACGGTTACTACATGCGACCGCGAACCGACCGTGAGGATCTGGAACGCTATCATGAGGGACTCATCGTCTGTTCGGCCTGCATAGCCGGCGAGGTGCCCAAGAAGATACTGAACGGTGACATGGCCGGTGCCAGGGAAGCGGTGGAGTGGTACCACCGCGTGTTTGGCGACGACTACTATCTGGAGTTGCAGCGCCATGAGGTCACCGATCCCACCATACGTGCCAACCGCGAGACCTTCCCCTTGCAGCAGCAGGCTAACAAGGTGCTCATCGAACTGGCACGCGAGTATGGCATCAAGCTCATCTGCTCGAACGACGTGCATTTTGTGGAGAAGGAGAATGCCGAAGCCCACGACCACCTGTTGTGCCTCTCTACCAACAAAGACCTCGATGACCCCACCCGTATGCTCTACTCCAAGCAGGAGTGGTTTAAGACGAAGGCCGAGATGAATGCCATCTTCAGCGATGTGCCCGAGGCCCTGAGCAATACGTTGGAGATACTCGACAAAGTCGAGATATACAGTCTGGACCACGACCCCATCATGCCGTTCTTCCCCATCCCCGAATCCTTCGGAACAGAGGATGAGTGGAGAAAGAAGTATAGTGAGAAAGACCTGTACGAGGAGTTTACCCGCGACGAAAACGGACAGAACCCCTTGCCCGAAGAGGAGGGACTGAAGAAAATCAAGAAGCTCGGTGGCTATGACAAGCTGTACCGCATCAAGTTCGAGGCTGACTATCTGGCAGAACTGGCCTATAAGGGAGCCAAGGACCGCTATGGCGAACCTCTGCCGCAGGAGGTGGAAGAGCGTGTGCGCTTCGAGCTCCACATCATGAAGACGATGGGTTTTCCGGGCTACTTCCTCATTGTGCAGGACTTCATCAACTCGGCACGTGACGAGCTGGGCGTCATGGTAGGTCCCGGACGTGGATCGGCGGCAGGCAGCGTGGTGGCCTATTGCCTGGGCATCACGAAGATAGACCCGCTGAAATACGACCTGCTGTTCGAGCGTTTCCTGAACCCCGACCGTATCTCCTTGCCCGATATCGATACCGACTTCGATGACGACGGACGTGGCCGCGTACTGAAGTGGGTGGAGGATAAGTACGGACACGAGAACTGTGCCCATATCATCACATACGCCTCGATGGCCACGAAGAACAGTATTAAGGATGTCGCGCGTGTAGAGAAGGTGCCGTTGGCTATCTCGAATGCGCTGTGCAAGGCCATTCCCGACCGTCTGCCCGACGGTATGAAGATGAATCTGGGCAATGCCATCAAGTGTACCCCCGAACTGCGCGATGCCGAGGCTTCGGTAGACCCGGCTCTGTCTAATACCATCAAGTATGCCAAGATGCTCGAGGGCACGGTGCGTGGCACGGGTATTCATGCCTGCGGCTTCATCATCTGCCGCGACCCCATCAGTGACTGGGTGCCGGTGTCTACGGCCGACGACCCCGATTTCAAGGATACCAAGACCAACTGTACGCAGTATGACGGTCACGTCATTGAGTCTACAGGACTCATCAAGATGGACTTCCTGGGACTGAAGACCCTGTCGGAGTTGAAGGAGGCCTGTGCCAACATCAAGATAACGCGCGGCATTGACGTCGACCTGGACCATATACCCATTGACGACCCCAAGACCTACGAGCTGTACCAGCAGGGACGCACCATCGGTACCTTCCAGTTTGAGTCGAGCGGCATGCAGAAATATCTGCGCGAGTTGCATCCCACGGTGTTCGAGGACCTCATCGCTATGAATGCCCTCTACCGTCCGGGACCTATGGACTACATCCCCTCGTTCATTGCCCGTAAGAACGGCAAGGAGCCTATCACCTACGACATACCCTGCATGGAGAAATACCTGAAGGATACCTATGGCATCACCGTCTATCAGGAGCAGGTGATGTTGCTCTCACGACAGTTGGCCGACTTCACCCGAGGTGAGAGTGACGCCCTGCGTAAGGCTATGGGTAAGAAGAAAAAGGATATCGTAGACGCGATGAAGCCTAAGTTCATCGAGGGCGGTAAGAAGAACGGTCATGATCCCAAGGTGCTGGAAAAGATTTGGGCTGACTGGGAGAAGTTTGCCAGTTATGCGTTCAATAAGTCGCATGCTGCCTGCTATTCGTGGGTAGCCTTCCAGACGGCCTATCTGAAAGCCAACTATCCGGCAGAGTTCATGGCAGCCATCATGAGCCGCCGGCGCGACCAGATAACCGAAATCACCAAGCTGATGGATGAGTGTAAGCAGATGGGTATAGCCACGCTGGGACCCGACGTGAACGAGTCGTACCAGAAGTTTGGTGTCAACCACCATGGCGAGATACGCTTCGGACTGGCTGCCATCAAGGGTATGGGCGATGCTGCCGCCATGGCTATCATCAACGAGCGCGAACAGAACGGCCCCTATAAGAGCATCTTCGACTTTGCACAGCGTGTCAATTTCAGTAACGTCAACCGCAAAGCCTTTGAATCACTGGCCCTCAGCGGTGGTTTCGATAGCTTCGGCATCCGGCGTGAAGCCTTCTTCGCCGAGAATGCCAAGGGCGAAGTGTTCCTCGATACGCTGGTGCGCTACGGTCAGAACTACCAGACGGCCAAGTCAGAATCCCAGAACTCCCTCTTCGGCGGTTTCGATGACGTGGAGATAGCGACGCCCCCCATACCGAAGACTGATGAGCGGTGGAGCGACATAGAGCGTCTGAACAAGGAGCGTGACCTCGTAGGTATCTACCTGTCGGCGCATCCGCTGGACGAATACAAGATCATACTTGACAACCTCTGCAATGCCCGATGCGAGGAGCTGGCCGATGTCAACAGCATGAAGGACCGTGAGGATATTATCCTGGCGGGCATCGTCACAGCCGTGCGTTCGCGCTTCGACAAGCGTGGCAACCCCTGTGGCTTTGTCACGATAGAGGACTTCAACGGCTCAGGCGAGCTGGCTTTGTTCGGCGAAGACTGGGGACGGTGGAACGGCATGTTCACTGAGGGTGCATCTGTCTACATCACGGGCAAGCTGAAACCTCGTTTCATGAACAGTAACCTGCTGGATTTCAAAGTGTCCAACGTCGAATACCTGCAGACGGTCAAGGATAAGGCCATAGACCGCATCACCATCTCCATGAACAGCGACCTGCTGAACACCCAGATAGTGACGGAACTTAGCGAACTCATCAATGAGTGTCCGGGCAAGACGAAACTGTTCTTCCAGTTGCGTGACACCTCGGGTAAAAGGCATGTGCTGCTGCGTTCCGGCAAGAACTCGGTTGACGTGCGCCACACGCTCATCGACTACTTGGAGCAGCAGGAGGCGCTGGACTACAAGATTAATTGAGGCCTCCCCCTCAAAAGGGAGGGGGAAATGGCACGAAGTTTGCAAGGAAATAATTAATCGTTAAATCGGATAATCGGATAATCGAATAATCGAAAAATCGTGAAATCGAAAATAAATCGTTAAATCGTAAATTTAAAAAAGAATTATGGAAGTACAAATCACAAGTGAGAATTTTGAGAGTCTGAAGAATGGCCAGCAGCCGTTAGTAGTTGATTTCTGGGCTACCTGGTGCGGTCCCTGCCGTATGATAGCCCCCGTCATTGCCGAATTGGCAGAGAAGTACGACGGACAGATTGTCGTAGGTAAGTGTGACGTGGAGGAGAATGACGAATTGGCAGCCGAGTTTGGCATCCGTAACATCCCCACTATCCTGTTCTTCAAGAACGGAGAGGTGGTCGACAAGATGGTAGGTGCAGCCTCGAAGGCAGCCATTGACGAGAAGTTCCAGGCACTGCTTTAGGGATGGATGATTGAGAATGGAGGATTTATGGCAAGTTTTGAAGACGAACTCCTGATGGACGAGCAGGACACCCTGCGCGAGATTGCGTTTATCCGCAAACAGTTGCCCGCAGAACTGAAGCAGCTGTACAGCGATGAGCAGTTGCGGTGGATACTCGACACCATCGTGGAATACTATGTGGAGAGCGGCATCTTTGACACCAATGACGAGGAGGTGGACATCAACATCGACCTGGTGGCTGAGCATGTATGCAGTCAGGCGGCTAAGGAAGAACAGCCCCCTCTCAATCCCGATGAGGTCTACTATGTCATAGAGGCCGATCTCGACTACCAAGAACTATGATGTTTCTTTTGACATGATGTCAGCAAGACAACTTTTTCTGCCCTGCGGAATAAGTTGTCTTGTTGTTTTATGTCTTATTTCATAATTATTTCGTATCTTTGCACACGAAAACCAATTCAAAGAAAACAAAATGAAACGACTACTGACAACTATCTCCGTATGGATGTTTGCGATGACTGTCGCCATGCTTCCTGCCCATGCTGCCGTCACAGCTCAGGATGATGACTTCGTTGACGAGGCGACGATGAAGACCGACCTGCTGCAGATGTTGGCCAACTTCTCCACCTATCTGAAAAACGACTTTCAGGACTGCGTGGCTCCCAACAGCATCGGTGAGGTGTGCGGATGCTTCAAGGGAGAGAATACCATGGGCAACGACGAAAGGGGCGTCAGACCCAATGCTGACCTGTCTATGATATGTGCCTTCCTGGTGAAGTACGGACGTGACAAGGTGACACTGCCCACCGGTGTCACTTGGACCGACCTGGAGCAGATGGCGATGAAATCGCTGGTTTTTGCATATAGCACGCACAAGGCCAACAAACTGAAGGTATGCTCGGGCAACGGCTACTGGGGCTCGGCGTCTACCAGCGACAATGTGTGGGAGAGCTCGCTTTGGGCTATGTCTGTGGCCTACAGTGCCTTCTTTCAGTGGGACCGACTGTCAGAGTCGCAGCGCAACTATGTGTACCAGCTGCTGAAGGCAGAGTGCAACTACGAACTCTACCGCAACATACCCACAGGCTATGCCGGCGACACGAAGGCCGAGGAAAACGGATGGGAGGCTGATGTGCTGGCCGCCACGCTGGGACTGTTTCCTGACGACCTGCTGGCTCCGAAGTGGTTTGCCCGTCTGCGTGAGTTTGCCATCAACAGCTATTCGCAGAAAGACGATGCACAGGATGCCACCGTCATCGACCCCGACTATGATCAGGCCACTGTGAAGAGCCTTTATAAGGGGCAGAATCTGTATGACGACTATACGCTGCAGAACCACAACTATTTCCATACCTCCTATCAGAACGTCGTCGTCCAGGAACTGGGTGAGGCTGCCTTGGCACTGAAACTGTTCCAGCAGGGCCTCTATGGCGAGGAGAAATGGAAGACCAACGCGCTGATGCACAACAATGACCGCGTGATGAAGGACGTGCTCTACTGGCTGGCACTGAGCGACGGCGAACTGGCTATGCCTAATGGTAACGACTGGAGCCTGTTTCTCTATGACCAGATAACGAGCTACTCAACGAATGCCTGTTTCCTGCGTGACCCGCATGCACTGATGCTTGAGAATATGGCATACCGCATGATCAAGGCGCGTCAGCAGACTACTACCGACGGCTCATGGTTGCTCAGGGCCGACGTGGGTGCCCGCCGCATGGGTGTTGAGGCTCATCGCGTGATGATGACGTGGCTGATGCACGAGATGCTGACCACTGCCGACATGACGCCCACCCGCTGGGCCGATTTCAATACCGAGTATGAGCGTGCCAAGGTTTTCTCTTCGCAAAACATCGTCCGTGCCTCCTCGAAGGACCGTTTCACCTGTTTCTCATGGAGCACAGGACTCAACAGCTATACAGGCTATATCGCACCCCACCTGTCGCCGCTCCAGCCAGAGCAGTCTAATCTCATCGTGCCCTTCCGTGCCAATAACACAGGCAATTTCCTGGGATGGTACGAGGTGCAGGGCAAAAAGACCAATGCCACGCCCGTGGTCAGCGGCATCTATGAACTGAAAGACAACGGCTATGTGATGAACGGCGAACTGAACACCAACGATGCTGCCCTGAATCATCGTTTTGCCGTCTATTCCACACCAGGCAATGCCGTTATATATATAGATAATGTACGCGCAAACGTCAATGCCACCATTACCAAAGAGAAAGGCGGACTGATGGCTGTCAGCGTAGACGAGCTGACCAAGACGAAGCGGACGCTGTTTACGGAAGGAAGCGAAAAGGAACTTGACGGTTCAACACTCACGACGCTCAGCGGCCGATGGGTTAACGTTGACAATGCACTGGGTATCGTCACTACTGCCGACCGTCAGTTTGCCTTTGGCGAGAAAGCCAATAACAACTCGGTGATGACCGCCAAGCTCTATGCCCTCTACAACGGTAGCAGTCGCACGGTGAAAGCCAATGAGGTGGTCGGTCAACGAGTGCTGACCTACTATTCGAATGTGTCGGCTGAGGAAACCTCTCGACTCTCATCTCTCATCTCGCAACTCTCAACGTCTGAGGGATGGAATGCAGCCATTGCCTTCGACCCCGACCAGACAGCCTATCTGCTGGTGTCAAACTTCTGCAGTGACCGCCCCTGCTCTGTTGCCGATGTGCGCACTGAGTTGGGTAGTCCTGTCTTTAGCGTGAGCACCACAATCAGTGACAAGGGTTCGTCGGCTACGTTCATTGCAGAGGAGAATCACTCCGTTGCTGATGTGCTGCGCTTTTTCATCGAAGGAACGGGCGTGGAGGCCATACAGGATAAGGATACACCCGATGCTATCTACCTGCTCAACCAGGTGAAGGGCAACAACCAAGTGACTATTCATGCGGCGGGACGACAGCAACAGGTTACCCTCGGTACTCAGGTGCTCAGGGTGTCAATCGTGGGAGGCGAGCTTCTGATCGAGGAAGCTGCCGGGTTTCCACGCACTGAGGAGGAAAGTCTGACCGACGGCTATCAGGATGTGACCGATATGTATCTGACCAACGCTTCGTTCGAAGAAGACGAAACCTATGGCGATCCTACGGGCAACCTCACCGTGAACGGTGTGAACTACAACCCCTGCTATGTAAACACGGTGGGAGCCGTCAATTCTAAATGGCCCAACGTGTTGCCGGTAAAAGGCTGGAAGGCAGGCAACACCATGACGGGCGGCAGTAAATTCTGTCACTTGCACTCCATGCCCTACAGCACTACGATGTTCTGCGTCAGTCCTTCTGACGTAGGCAACTCGGCTGCTCGTTGCTCGCGTCCATTGTTCGACAGCAGTTGCGGTGACCGCGTGCTGCAGGTGCTCAACTCTTGGGATAAAGGTAGCAATGCCATCACGCAGCAGGTGACACTGCCTGCCGGCACCTACCGGTTGCTGTTGGATGCCCGCTATGAATGTAACAACCAGACGACCAACAACGGCAAGGTCATTACTACCAGTGGTAACAATACCTGCACATCGCTTACAGGCATCAAAATTGGTTCGAAGACCGACTATCGCTATCCCTCGGAGCGCAATTCATGGCAGCAGTTATGCTACGACTTTGAACTCTCGGACGAACAGACCATCACGCTCTCAATGGGCTATCAGGCCTCTGCCAGTGCCGGAGCTGCCAATAACACGATGATGTACATTGACCACGTGCAGCTGTTTCGTCTTGTCGGTGGTACACAGGGCATCGGAAGTGTCGAAGGACAGCAGCCTGCAGGCATCTATGACCTGCAGGGCCGGCGGGTGAACGAAACAGGCCACTCAGGACTCTACATCTGCAATGGGAAAAAAGTGCTGGTGCGCTGACTTAGGATATTCCCTATGAAAGTTTAGGGGTTTCCCCTATGGTTATTTCGAGATAATTCATTAACTTTGCAACCAGAAAACGACCAAAAAACATAAAAGGATATGAAGAAAGTATTGTTAATAGCATTGGGCGCAGCAGTGATGATGAGTAGCTGCAGCAGCTATAATACGACCACGGGAGCCTTTGCAGGTGCCCAGTTTGGCCGTGTGATTGGTTCGGCCATCGGCGGTATCACCGGTGGATGGCGTGGTCACGACTGGGGCACGCTGATAGGAACCGTGGGCGGCATGGCAGCAGGTGCTGCCGTAGGTGCTGCCATAGACAATGCCAATCAGAAGAAGATGGAGAAGCGCCACGAGGCTGTACAGGCCAACCGACCTGTCAGACAGCAGCAACGTCAGCAGCGCCAGCAGGACTATAGCTATGATGAGAGTGGCTATGATCCAGAGGGTAGGGGCGACGACCGCATCACTTTCGGTGACGAGCCTTCGTCGATGCGCTCGGCTTTGGAGATTCGCAATGCCGGTGTCTATGAGAAGGAGAAGGATGGCGTGCTCTGCCGCGGTGAGGAATGCACGGTGGTTTTTGAGATTTACAATACCACCGACCAGACCATCTACGACGTATGTCCGTTGGTAGAGGATGTGACTGCCAATAAGCACGTCAACGTCTCGCCCAATCTGCGCATTGAGAGCATAGCTCCCCATAAAGGAATACGCTATACGGCATCTATCCTGGCCGACTCACGACTGAAGGACGGTGAGATTGTCATCCGCGTCGGTGTGGCCGAAGGCAACAACGAGGTGACTTCGCAGACCCGCGAGTTCACGGTGCCTACCTCAAAAACGGCAAGGAGATAAGAAACGAATCGGCTCCCCACTTGACGGGAATCAGCGGAACCTCAGGCGCAGGAGGTGACAGATGGCCGGTGAACTTCTCAATCTCTACCTTGGCCACGCCTTTAGCCAAGATGCCAAGTTCACGGGCAGCGCCCCACGACAGGTCGATGATGCGACCACGGCTGTAAGGCCCCCTATCATTAACCCTGACAATGACGACTTTGCCATTGTCAGGGTTTGTGACTTTCAGTAACGTACCGAAAGGATGAGTCTTGTGGGCGCAAGTCATACTGTCGTGATGCAGTCGGTCGCCATTGGCGGTCTTGCGTCCTGTCCACTTCTTGGAGTAGTATGAGGCCTTTCCCTTCTGCACCTTCTGTGCGAATGTAAGGGTAGAGGTAAAAGTGAAAAGTGAAAAATTTGCTACCGCACCCCATAAGGCAACGCATATCACTGCTACGCGTCGCCCCCAGTTGGCGCTATGTGACTGTCTTTCTTTCACTATTTCTTTGGCGGCAGCAAATTTTTCATTCTTCACTTTTCACTCTTCACTTTTCACTCTTACACGATGCCCTGGGCCATCATGGCATGTGCAACCTTCATGAAGCCAGCCACGTTGGCACCCTTCACGTAGTTGATGTACTTTCCTTCCTTGCCGTACTTCACGCACTGCTCGTGGATGCCTGCCATAATCTGATGCAGCTTCTGGTCAACCTCCTCGGCAGTCCATGACATACGCATGGAGTTCTGGGTCATCTCCAGGCCAGAGGTAGCCACGCCACCTGCGTTGACAGCCTTGCCGGGAGCGAAGAGCTGCTGGGCAGCGATGAACTTGTTGACAGCCTCGGCTGTGCAACCCATGTTCGACACCTCAGCTACGCACAGCGGCTTGTTGGCCAGGATAGCGTCGGCATCGGCACCGTTGAGCTCGTTCTGAGTGGCGCAAGGCAGATAGATGTCGGCCTTAGCTTCCCAAGGCTTCTTGCCTGCATAGAAGGTAGCACCGGGGAACTCGTCGGCATAGGGTGAGCAGATGTCGTTGCCGCTGGCACGGAGCTCCAGCATATAAGCAATCTTCTCCTCGTTTAGACCGGCGGGATCGTAGATGTAGCCGTCAGGACCAGAGATGGTGATGACCTTAGCGCCCAGTTCGGTAGCCTTCTTGGCAGCACCCCAAGCCACGTTGCCGAAGCCAGAGAGAGCCACTGTCTTGCCCTTGATGTCCAGACCGTGGGTCTTCATCATGTGGTCAACGAAGTAGAGAGCACCGAAACCGGTAGCCTCGGGACGGAGGATAGAGCCGCCCCACTCCAGGCCCTTACCGGTCAGGGTAGCACCGTGGAACTGGCTGGTCAGTTTCTTGTACATGCCGAAGAGATAGCCTATCTCGCGGCCACCGACGCCGATGTCACCGGCAGGAACGTCCATATCAGGACCGATTACTTTATAGAGCTCGGTCATAAAGGCCTGGCAGAAACGCATGATCTCAGCATCGCTCTTACCACGGGGAGCGAAGTCCGAGCCACCCTTGCCACCGCCCATAGGCAGCGTGGTCAGAGCGTTCTTGAATGTCTGCTCAAAGCCGAGGAATTTCAGAATTGACAGGTTCACTGAGGGGTGGAAACGCAGACCGCCTTTGTACGGGCCAATGGCGCTGTTGAACTGCACGCGATAACCGATGTTCACCTGAACCTCGCCCTTGTCGTCAACCCAGGGCACACGGAATGTGGTGATGCGCTCAGGCTCCACGATACGCTCAACAATCTTAGCTTTCTCAAATTCGGGGTGCTCGTTGTAGACGTCCTTGATAGACTCCAGCACTTCGCGTACTGCCTGCAGGAACTCTAACTCGCCAGGATGCTTCTTCTCCAGGCTTTGCATGATTTTCTCAACTTACATAGTTACAAATTTAAAGGTTTAAGTTTTATCAGATAGTTAATAAATTCTTCGCAAAAGTAGGAAAAAAAATGTAATCAGCCAAGAAAAATCAAGAAAATTTTCTCTTCACCCTGTCATTTTGACATTATTTTTGTTTTTGCCTTCTTTCTCTCCTGTCGCGATGTTGTTGGCATTTTGGTGTCGAAGAAGTCTTTTTCGGAATAAAAACGTGGGCAAACGTTTTGTATTTTGCTCATTTTGTACTAACTTTGCAGCGTAAAACGAACAAAACGGAAAAAACGATGACAAATACACCTCAGCAGTGGAATCAGTTTTATTTGAAGGATGTGTCGTTTGTTAACCTGATGACGCATCGTATTTTCAATGTGCTCATAGTGGCCAATCCGTACGATGCCTTTATGCTCGAGGATGATGGTCGCGTCGACGAGAAGATTTTCGATGAATACACTGAGCTGGGCATGCGCTATCCGCCCACCTTCACCCAGGTGTCAACGACCGAGGAAGCCTACCGCGTGATGCAGACAACCGACATCGACCTGGTCATCTGTATGCCCGGTACGGCCGACAATGATGCCTTTGCCGTGGCCCGCGAGGTGAAAAATATCAACCCTGACATCCCTTGTGTGGTGCTGACACCTTTCTCTCATGGCATCACGCGCCGCATGGAGAACGAGGACCTCTCCATCTTCGATGCCATCTTCTGCTGGCTGGGCAATACCAACCTGATACTCTCTATCATCAAGTTGATAGAGGACAAGATGAACCTGGAGCACGACATCCAGGAGGCTGGCGTGCAGGTCATCCTGCTGGTGGAGGATAGCATCCGTTTCTATTCCTCCATACTGCCCAACCTCTATAATTATATCTTGCAGCAGAGCAAGCGTTTCTCTACCGAGGCGCTCAACCCCCATGCCGCTGCCCAGCGTAAGCGTGGACGCCCCAAGGTGGTGCTGGCCCGCAGCTATGAGGAGGCCATGGACATCTACGACAAGTATCATGAGAATGTGCAGGGCGTCATCTGCGACACCCGCTTCCCCATGCGTGGCGGCAGTACATCGTCCAATTCGGTGGAGGTGCGCCAGCAGACGTCCGAGAGCGACCCCGAGGCAGGTCTGAAACTGCTGCGCGAGATTCGGCGCCGCGACCCCTTCGTTCCCCTGATACTGACCAGCAGCGAGACGGTGAACCGTGAGAAGGCCGCGAACGAGGACTTCCATTTCATCGACAAGAACTCTACCAAGATGAATGTCGATCTGCGTCATCTGCTGGAGGAGCACATGGGCTTCGGCGACTTTATTTTCCGTGACCCTCAAACCAAGAAGGAGGTCTTGCGCGTACATTCTTTAAAAGAGTTGCAGGACAATATCTTCACCATACCCGAGGACTCGTTCACCTGGCATATACGCCGCAACCACATGAGCCGCTGGCTCTGTGCCCGTGCCATCTTCCCCGTCAGTCAGTTCCTGAAGCACATCACGTGGGACCGTCTGCAGGATGTCGAAGCCCATCGCCAGATTATCTTCGATGCCATTGTGCAGTATCGCCGCATGAAGAATATCGGTGTGGTGGCCGTCTTCGACCGTCATAAGTACGACCGCTTTGCCCACTTCGCCCGTATCGGCGACGGCTCGTTGGGAGGCAAGGGCCGCGGACTGGCTTTCCTCGACAATATCATCAAGCGTCATGCCGAGCTCAACCAGTACGACAACGTGCAGGTGTCCATCCCCAAGACCGTGGTGCTCTGTACCGACTTCTTCGATGAGTTCATGGACAAGAACAACCTGTGGGGCATAGCCCTCAGCGATGCACCCGACGACGAGATACTGCAGCACTTCCTGCGGGCTCAGTTGCCCGACTCGCTGATAGCTGACTTCCTCACCTTCTTCGATGCCATCGAGAGCCCCATAGCCGTGCGCTCCAGTTCACTGCTCGAGGATAGTCACTACCAGCCCTTTGCCGGTATCTACTCTACCTATATGGTGCCGTGCCTCAGTGACCGCCGCGCCATGCTCCACATGCTGGCAGCTGCCATCAAGAGCGTCTATGCATCGGTCTATTACCGCGACTCCAAGGCCTACATGACGGCCACGTCCAACCTGATAGACCAGGAAAAGATGGCGGTCATCCTGCAGGAGGTCGTGGGTCGTCAGTACGGTGACCTCTATTACCCCAACTTCTCGGGCGTGCTACGCTCGCTCAACTATTATCCTATCGGTGATGAGAAGGCTGAGGAGGGCATCGTCTCGCTGGCTCTCGGACTGGGTAAGTATATCGTTGACGGCGGTCAGACGCTGCGTGTGTCGCCCTATCACCCCAACCAGATTCTGCAGATGAGCGAGATGGAGATAGCCCTGCGCGACACTCAGACACGTTTCTATGCCCTCGATATGACCAATGTCAGCAACGACATCAAGGTGGACGACGGCTTCAATATCCTCAAGTTGCGTGTCAAGCAGGCCGATCAGGACGGTTCACTGCAGTATCTCGCCTCCACCTACGACCCCGTAGACCAGATTATCCGTCCCGGACTCTACGAGGGCGGCCGTAAGGTTATCTCCTTCGTGGGTGTCCTGCAGCAGGGAGTGATACCCCTGCCCGAGGTGTTGCAGATGGTGCAGCGGTTGGGAGCCGACGAGATGCGTCGTCCTGTAGAGATAGAGTTTGCCTGCAAGCTGGATGCTGCTCAGCGCCGCGCCAAGTTCTATCTGCTGCAGATACGTCCCATCGTCGACTCGAAACAGGTGCTCGACGAGGACCTGACGCTCATTCCCGACGAGCAGTGTCTCCTGCGGTCGGCCAATTCGCTGGGTCATGGCATCTCCGACGATGTCTGCGACGTGGTCTATGTGAAGACCGACGAGCACTTCACGGCATCCAACAATCCTACCATAGCCGAGCATATAGAGCGCATCAACCGCCGTTTCCTCGACGAGGGCAAAAACTACGTGCTCATAGGACCGGGCCGTTGGGGATCAAGCGACCCCTGGCTGGGCATCCCTGTGAAGTGGCCGCACATCTCGGCATCGCGTGTCATCGTCGAGGCCAGCCTGAAGGGCTATCATGTCGACCCCTCTCAGGGCACGCATTTCTTCCAGAACCTCACGTCCTTCGGCGTGGGCTACTTCACCATCAATCCCCATCAGGGCGACGGCATCTACCGCAAGGATTTGCTCGATAGTATGCCTGCCGTCGAGGAAACTGAATATGTGCGCCATGTGCGCTTCGACCATCCGTTGAAGATTATGATGGACGGCAAGCGCCAACTCGGTGTCGTCACGTGGAAAAAATAAAAAACAGTGCGCTGCGGTTCTGCCGCAGCGCCCCTCCGAGCCCCAATTATGAAGATAAAGTTACTGCTCATCCTCCTCCTCATAGCGGCCTTGGCTATGGCCAACCTGCTCCTGGGCACCGTCGACATCTCGTCGGGCGAGATATTTCGCATCCTCGGTGGCGACCGTACCGACATTGTACATTATAATATCATCTGGAAGTCGCGACTGCCCCAGACCGTAACCGCCATCATGGCCGGGGCAGGACTGTCCGTCAGCGGACTGCAGATGCAGACCGTCTTCCGCAATCCTCTGGCTGGTCCCTCCGTGCTTGGCATCTCCAATGGTGCCGCCCTCGGTGTCGCCTTTGTCGTACTTCTCAGTGGGCAGATAGGTGGCGTGGCCCTCAGCCAGCTTGGCTTTATGGGCGATGCTGCCCTCAACGTGGCAGCCATCGCCGGTGCCCTTGCAGTCATGGGACTCATAGCCTGGGTGTCGGGACGTGTGCAGAACTCCGTGACGCTGCTCATCATCGGTGTCATGATAGGCTACCTCGCTACCGCTGTTATCAGCGTGCTCAAGTTCTTCTCCGTCGAGGAGGATGTCCATGCCTATGTCATCTGGGGACTTGGCTCCTTTGCCCGCGTCTCCGCCGGTCAGGTGTGGCTCTTCGCTGCCATCATGGCCGTGCTCCTGCCCCTGTCCATGCTCCTTGTCAAGCAGATGAACATCCTGCTCCTCGGTGACCGTTATGCCCGCAACCTCGGTGTCAACATCCAGTGCTCGCGACTCCTCATCATCTGTTCTTCAGGCATGCTCGTCGCTATCGTCACGGCCTATTGCGGCCCCATCATGTTTATCGGACTCGCCGTCCCCCATCTCTGTCGGGGCCTCTGGCACACCAACGACCATCGCATCCTCATGCCTGCCACCCTCCTCGTTGGTGCCCTCTTGGCACTCTTCTGCAATCTCGTTGCCCGACTTCCGGGTTACGAGGGGGCGCTGCCTGTCAATTCCGTCACTGCCCTTATCGGAGCACCCGTTGTTGCCACCATCCTCTTCAGGAAAAGAAACCGTTAAGACAATATCCTTTATACGAGTCTATAGTATTAATCACTAAGAATCAAGAGTAACATGAAGAAAGTATTATTCGCAGCATTGGCCGTCATGGCCATGATGACCACAGCATGCAGTGGTAACAAGTCACAGAAAGACGGAGCCGCCGAGGGCGAGCAGACCGAACAAGCACAGGGAGGTGACACCTGGCAGACGTACACGAACGACAACTACGGCTACTCCATAGAGGTGCCTGGCGACATGACAAAGCGTGAGACGAAGACCGAGGATAATGGTACCATCTTCTCGTACGACGGCAAGGAGGGCGCTACCTTCAACCGCATTGACATCACTGGCGGCAAGGATATGTTCGACGAGGAGTACACTCCGGAGCGTATCAAGGCCCGCTATGAGGATGACATTGCCGGCAAGGAGCTGACCTCCAGCGAATGTGGTGACAACTACTACACGTACTCTATCCTGGGCGGCGAGTATTGTGATGAGATTGATTACTATTTCTTCAGCGGTAACCGCTACGTGACCGTTACCGTCTGCTACGAGCCTGGATTCAAGGACAAACTGGGTGGCGACGTGGCCAAGCATGTGTTCGAGTCCATTAAGTTCAAGTGATGACCGTCTTTTTATTTTTTACATTATTTAATTATTACATTATTACATTGTCCTATAGAACCTGGGCTTGTAGCCAGTGGGCATCAGCTCGGGATGGAAGGCGTAGATGAGGTCGCTCAGCAACCAGTCGGGGTGCATGGGTGAGAGCTCGCGGAAGGCCGTCTGCTTCAGATTACAGTAGATGACGTGGCGATCGCGGAAGGACTGGAAGTCACCATAGCGGGCATCGTCGGCCAGCATGGCGGCATAGTCGAAACCATCCTGAGCATTGAGCGTCGTCCAGTAATCGGCTGTCGCAGCCTTGGCATAGTATTCCTCGAACTCCATCTTGATGTCGCTCGTGGCTTGATTGTCGTCCAGCACGTAGCGGGCTCCGGCATCGCGGAACATCTGCGCCAGCACGCTCTGACCGCCCTCGGCACACCATATGCCCTCCAACATGCGACCGTTCATCACCATCGGCCGGCTCGTTACTGAGTCGGCCTTTTGCTTCAGGGCTTCATATCTGGCTGTCAGGGCCTCGAAGTAGTCGTTGGCTTCCTTCGTCTGCCCTGTGAACAGCGCCACGAACTTGATCCACTCGGCCTGTCCCAGCGCCGTGGGTTCCTTGTAGCCTAAGTAGGGCACCATGGGCACGTTGGCATCACCCAGCACGTCGTAGCCGCCGCGCTTCGAGGGCGACACGAAGATGATGTCGGGCTGAGCAGCGATGACCAGTTCGCGGTCGAAGTTGCCCTCTTGGCCTATCTGCATGATGCGGCCGTCGCGGATACGCTCTTTCACCTCTTTATTATATAAGGTACGAGCACTGTTCATACCCGAGATGCAGTCCAGCGCACCCAACTCAACGAATCCCGACAACTGGGGCAGTGTCATCACGATGCAGCGTTCTATGGGTACGCTGACCTTCGTGTAGCCTTCGGGTAGGTCGCTGGCAGCCTGGCCGCGGGGCACCAGTGCAAAGTGGCTGTCCTGCAGTTGGTCGCCCTCCTGTTGTGGGTCGCTGATGGTCAGCAGCATCACGCCGTCGTCCCTGACGGAAACGCTGAACCCCTTGGCATATTTCAGCACGATGTCGCTACCTTCGGCCGTGCCCACCTGTTTGCCCTTGTTGCAGCCTGTCATCATCAGCATGGCCATGAACAGGCTTGTCAGTATAATCCATCTTTTCATTTTCATCATTCATTTTTTTTATTCTTCTATATAACTAAAGTTAGTGACCCCTGCCCCTCCCCTGTATCTAATTATACGTCTCTTCAAAACGAGTATGCAAAGGTACTACTTTTTCTTCAAATAGCGAAAGAAATATTCCAATCCTTTGATTTATGTCAATAAAACGCCCGATTTTGTTGCAAATCATACTCCAAAAGTTGCGATTTGACAGAAAAAGCCGTACCTTTGCATCGTGTTTTTCATAGTATTAGATTTAAGGTTAACAAAGGTTGGGTCACAGCGGTGACCCTTATTTTTTGCCGAAAAGTTAACATTTTCCCTAAAAAAGTATCGAAAAAGTTTGCACATTTCGGAATAAATTCGTACTTTTGCCATACTATTTTGTTTTACTTAACTTAATAATTAAACGTTTATGAAAAAGTATTTAGCAGAAATGGTAGGTACGTTTGTACTGACGTTCTTGGGATGCGGTGCTGCCGTAGCCCTGGGTTGTGGTGGTGACACCGCTTCTATTGTAGGCACAGCCATTGCCTTCGGTCTGGCTGTCGTAGCTATGGCTTACACCATCGGTGGTATCAGCGGTTGCCACATCAACCCCGCTATCACACTCGGTTGCTTCCTCACCGGTCGCATGAACTCTAAGGATTGTGGCATGTACATGCTCTTCCAGATCATCGGCGCCATCCTGGCTGCCGCCGTCCTGTCACTCGTAGTATGCACTGCCGACCCCGACCCCGTGCTGACAACTAAGACGGGTGCCAACGCTTGCTCTTACGGAGTGCTCAACGGACTCATTGTTGAGGCTGTACTTACCTGCATCTTCGTGCTCGTTGTACTCGGTGCTACCTCGAAGACCAACGGTGCTACCAACAACTTTGCAGGTCTGGCCATCGGTCTGTCACTCATCCTCATCCACCTCGTAGGTATCCACTTCACTGGTACCAGCGTCAACCCCGCCCGCTCTATTGGTCCCGCCCTCTTCGAAGGAGGTCTGGCTCTCGAGCAGCTCTGGGTCTTCATCGTAGGTCCCTTCGTTGGTGCAGCTTGTGCCGCAGGTGTATGGAAGATGATCCATCCTGCTAAGCAATAAACTTTTTTTTATAGTTTCTAAGTATTCCTCAGCCAGAGCGTCCCTGTCACACCGACAGCAGCTCTGGCTGAGTCCTTTTGCATTTCCTTGTGTAGTGACTGGCTCTCTTAAGTTCACGGCAAGGAAGCTGTCGGGGGATATCTGTACAGATAGTGTCTTATATTCACAAATGCAGATATTTGGGCGGTTTTTTGTATTTCAAACTATAAAAATGGTGTGGGTTTTTTGTAGTTCGAGATGTAAAAAGGGGTTGCTGGTGTGCTGCGGGGGATGTATATAAAGAAGGAGTCACGATTCAAGGAATGAACCGTGACTCCATCTTTAATCTTTAATTTTTAATCTTCAATCTTCAATTACTGAGCGAGCTTGCCGTCAGAACCAAGGACATTCACAATCTTGTGGATGTACATCTTCTTCATGTTCTCACGGGCGGGCTTCAGGTACTGGCGAGGATCGAAGTGATCGGGATGCTCAGCCATGTACTTGCGGATGGCGGCGGTCATGGCCAGACGGGAGTCAGAGTCGATGTTGATCTTGCAGACAGCACTCTTAGAAGCCTTGCGCAGCTGCTCCTCGGGTATGCCTACGGCGTCGGGCAGGTTGCCGCCATACTTGTTGATGGTGTCTACCTCGTCCTGAGGAACGCTCGATGAGCCGTGGAGCACGATGGGGAATCCGGGAAGCTTCTTCTCGATCTCAGCCAGCACGTCGAAAGCGAGTGGGGGAGGAACGAGCTTGCCGGTCTTCGGGTCGCGGGTGCACTGCTCGGGCTTGAACTTGTAAGCACCGTGGCTGGTACCGATAGAGATGGCCAGTGAGTCGCAACCGGTACGTGTAGCGAAGTCGATGACTTCCTCGGGCTTGGTGTAGTGGCTTACCTCTGAGGCTACCTCGTCCTCAACGCCTGCGAGCACACCGAGCTCACACTCAACGGTTACGTCGTGCTGGTGAGCATACTCTACCACCTGACGCGAAATCTTGATGTTCTCCTCGTAGGGCAGTGCGCTGCCGTCGTACATCACTGAAGAGAAGCCCATGTCGATACAGTCCTTGCAGAGCTCGAAGCTGTCACCGTGGTCGAGGTGCAGCACAATCTCGGGATGAGCGCAACCCAGCTCCTTAGCGTAAGCCACAGCACCCTCGGCCATGTAACGCAGGATAGTAGCGTTAGCGTAGTTGCGGGCACCCTTTGACACCTGCATGATGACGGGTGACTTTGTCTCGACAGCTGCCATCACGATAGCCTGCATCTGCTCCATCGTGTTAAAGTTGAATGCGGGGATAGCATAACCACCGGCAACTGCTCTCTTGAACATCTCGCGTGTATTGACGAGACCTAAATCCTTGTAATTTACCATAATGCTTAATAGTTATTTTATACTAATTAGAAAAATTCTGACCGCAAAGGTACAAAAAAGAAGTGAAAAGTGAAAAGTGAAAAGTGAAGAATTAGCTGCCGCGATGCCGATTTTTTTGTTTTATTTGCAATCAGACGTTACAGACGGCCAATTTTGCAAAACTCACTTTTCATTTTTTACTTTT
>JAFUSV010000154.1 GCA_017467565.1 Prevotella sp. | reverse complement strand
CCTTCGTGAAATAATAAATGGCATCTTGAGGTAGCATTTTCATGACTGAAGGCACATCTTTGTCACTGACCATACCGAATACGATGCGGCGCTGACGGCAGGGGACGGCTGCTATCTGGCGGCTCAGGTACTGCCATCCGCCCACGTTGTGGCCTGTGTCGCATATCACGAGGGGATTCTTCTGGATGGTCTGCCAGCGGGCCATCAGTCCTGTCGTCTCTGCCACATGGGCAAAGGCTTCATAGTCTACCTCTTTTATAATATGTAGCGCCTGCAGCCACTTCAGGGCATGCAGCACGGTATTCGTATTTTTCAGTTGATAGGTGCCCTTCAGGTCGCCTTCAAAGATTCTGCCGTCGTTTGTCACATAGTGTCCGTCCTGCATCGTCACCAGGGGTTCGTCCTCGGCAAATGTGATGGGGGCCTGCTCCAGGAGTGCCTTGACGGTGAATACGGGACGTGTCTCGACCTGGTTCTCACCGATGACCACCGGTACCCCGCGCTTGATGATGCCTGCCTTCTCGCCGGCTATCTTGGCCAGCGTGTCACCCAGCATGTCGGTATGGTCGAGCGAGATGTTGGTGATGACAGAGAGGGTAGGGGTGATGACGTTTGTACAGTCGAGGCGTCCGCCCAGACCTACCTCTACCACGGCAATATCTATCTGCTTGTCGGCAAAATAGCGGAATGCCATGGCAGTGGTGAGTTCAAAGAATGACGGTGCCAGGGGAGCGTCGGAAGCATTGTTCCACTGCAGAAAATCCCTCACAAAACGCACCACATAGTCCTCGGGTATCATCTCTCCGTTGACACGGATGCGCTCACGGAAATCTACTAAGTGTGGCGAGGTGTAGAGTCCCACACGATAGCCAGCCGCCTGCAGATGGGCAGCCAGGGTGTGCGACACGGAGCCCTTGCCGTTGGTGCCTGCCACGTGTACAGACTTGAACTCGCGGTGAGGATGTCTGTAGTGAGCATCAAGGGTTAGCGTCGTGGCTAACCCTTCTTTGAATCCCGTCTTGCCCGATTTCTCGAAGCTCGGCGTCTGATTGAACAAATAGTCGCAAGTCTCTTGATAGTTCATGCAAAATAGTTTTTGAATCTCTGGAAGATGGTCTCTTTCGTTGACTGGTCGCCCTTGAAGTTGTCGCTTTTCTTCAGCTCCTCCATCATCTTTCGCTCGTCATGCGACAGCGTCTTGGGCACATAGACGCTGATGTTGACCACCATGTCGCCACGTCCGCTTCCATAGCCCTGTACGGCAGGCAGGCCCTTGGCTCTCAGACGCATGGTCTTGCCCGGCTGTGTGCCGCTGTCTATCTTCACCTTGAGTGTCTTTCCGTCGATGGTGGGGATGTCTACCTCGCCTCCAAGCACTGCTGTAGGGAAGTCTAACAATAAGTTGTATATCAAGTCGTTACCATCTCTTACAAAGGTGTCGTTAGGCTCTTCCTCAATAAATACCTGGATGTCACCGGCAATACCGTTGCGCTGACCCATGTTACCCTTGCCGGGCACGTTGACAACCATACCTTCAGCCACGCCGGCGGGTATCTTGATCTCTACGACTTCCTCGCCCTTGGTGACACCGGTACCGCCACAAACGCTACATTTATTCTTGATGACCTGACCTTCACCGCCACAGGTGGGACATACATTCTGGGTCTGCATCATTCCGAAGAGGCTCTGCGTGGTACGTACCACATAGCCACTGCCGTGACAGGTGGCGCAGGTCTCTGAAGTGCTGCCTGCCTCGGCGCCTGATCCATGACAGTGCTCGCAGGTCACGTCTTTGCGTACCTTGAACTTTTTGGTGACACCTTCGTTGATTTCCTGTAGTGTCAGTCTCACCTTCAGTCGCAGGTCATTGCCTCTGTGCTGGGCACGCCCGCCACTGCGGCCACCGCCGCCAAAGCCGCCGAAACCACCAAATCCATGTCCGCCGAAAACGTCGCCAAACATGGAGAATATATCGTTGAGATCCATCGAGGCTCCGCCGAAGCCTCCAAAGCCACCTCCCATCGGACCGTCAAATCCGAACTGGTCGTATTGCTGGCGCTTCTGTGGGTCGTGCAGCACGTTGTATGCCTCGGCAGCCTCCTTGAATTTCTCTTCTGCCTCTTTGTCACCGGGATTGCGGTCTGGATGGTACTTGATGGCTATCTTGCGGTATGCCTTCTTGATTTCTTCCTCTGATGCCGTCTTGCTGACGCCCAACACCTCATAGTAGTCGCGCTTCTGTGCCATTTATGATTTCTGTCTTTTGTGCTTAAACATTATTATATTATTGCCCCACGGCGACCTTGGCGTAGCGTATCACCTTGTCATTAAGCTTATAGCCGGTAGCCATGCAGTCGATGACCTTACCTTTCTTGTCGTCGCCCATGCCGGGAACCAAGGCTACGGCCTCATGGAGATTGGTGTCGAAATCAGCGTCGGCAGTATCTATCTTAGTGACACCCTGCGATTCAAGCACCTTCATCAGCTTCTGGTAGATGAGGTTCATACCTTCACGCAGCACTTCAGGATCATCGGTCTTGGCACCATTCTGTATGGCGCGTTCCATGTCATCAAGTACAGGCAACAAGGCCGTGATGGTCTTCTCACCGCCGTTGAGTATCAGTTCGGCCCTCTCTTTCAGCGTGCGCTTGCGGTAATTATCAAACTCAGCCACCTGTCGCAGGTACTTATCCTTCAGGTCGGCTATCTCGGCTTCAGCGGCTTCCAGTGGATTGGTCACCTCAGCCTCGTCCATCTCTTCCGTTTCGGTCTCAGCGACATCTTGCTCTGCCACTTCGTCAGTTTCTTTTTCTACTGCCATTTCGTCAGTCTTGATGTCTTCACTTTCAATGTTGATATTCTTTTCTTCCATAGTTGTCATGTTTTTCCGTAATCATGCAAAAAGCGTGCCAAGCATTTTTTCTCATGTTTGTGTCATGCAAATTTGGTAGATTGAGAAAAAAAGAGTACCTTTGCCACCTCTTAAAATTCATATACCTATGACTCAACAAGAAGATATCAAGCAGGCAGTTGATGTGCTCAGGCAGGGTGGGGTGATACTCTATCCGACTGACACCATTTGGGGTATCGGATGCGATGCCACCAACGAGGCTGCCGTACGACGTGTCTATGACATCAAGCAGCGTGACGACTCTAAGGCTTTGATTTGTCTGGTAGATTCCGATGCACGTCTGCAGCGTTATGTGAGAAATGTACCCGACGTGGCCTGGCAGCTCATAGACTGCGTTGACAAACCAACGACGCTCATCCTCGATGGCGCTGTCAACTTGGCACCCAACCTCATAGCCGAGGATGGCAGCATCGGCATACGTATTACGCAGGAACCATTCTCCAAGGAACTATGCTACCGGTTCCAGAAGGCTATTGTCTCCACATCCGTCAACATTAGCGGACAACCTGCTGCACAGAATTTCCTCGACATCGACCCGGAGATTATCAAGCAGGTGGACTACGTCTGCTGGTCACGTCGACAGGAGCACAAGCCGCATCAGCCCTCGAGCATCATCAAGCTGTCGGCTGGCGGTATCGTAAAAATAATCAGGTGATGAATCACTTCATCACCTGACCAGACAAATTTGACTCTTTGTAAAACCTTATTGGTTAATAATATAATTGAATTTGTTTGTTACTTACACAATGCCCTGAGCCATCATGGCCTTTTTGTGTAATTGGCTTCGCCGAGCTTACACAATGCCCTGAGCCATCATGGCCTTGGCAACCTTCATGAATCCAGCAACGTTGGCACCCTTTACATAGTTGATGTAACCATCGGGCTCCGTACCGTATTTCACGCAGTTCTCATGAATGTCGTTCATGATACGCTTCAGGTAGTCGTCCACTTCCTTGGCCGTCCAGCTGATACGCTCAGAGTTCTGTGTCATCTCAAGACCTGATACTGACACGCCACCTGCGTTGCTGGCCTTACCGGGAGAGTAGAGTATCTTGGCATCCTGGAATGCCTTGATAGCCTCAGGCGTAGAAGGCATGTTGGCACCTTCAGCTACAGCTATCACGCCATTGTTGACCAATGCCTGGGCTTCCTCACCGTTTATTTCGTTCTGTGTAGCGCAGGGTAGGGCGATGTCGGCCTTCTCTTTCCAGGGGCGCTGTCCTTCATGATAGACGGCCGTAGGATATTCCTCAGCATACTCACGAATACGTCCGCGCTCCACGTTCTTCAGCTCCATGATATAGTCGAGCTTCTCGCGATCGATGCCGTCGGGATCATAGATGTAACCGTCCGAGTCACTCATCGTCAGCACCTTGGCACCCATCTGGATGCACTTCTCCGCAGCATACTGAGCCACATTGCCTGCACCAGAAATCAGCACGTTCTTACCTTTCAGTTCTATGCCGCGGGTAGCCAGCATTGAAGTGAGGAAATATACCGTACCATAACCAGTAGCCTCAGTACTGATGAGCGAACCACCGAAGGGGATGCCCTTACCAGTCAGAACGCCCTGGAACTGATGGGTCAGCTTCTTGTACTGTCCAAACAGATAGCCCACTTCGCGACCACCTACACCGATGTCTCCGGCAGGAACATCCTCGTCGGGACCTATCACACGGTAAAGCTCATTCATGAAGGCCTGGCAGAAACGCATCACTTCTGCATCGCTCTTGCCACGTGGCGAGAAGTCGCTGCCGCCCTTGGCACCGCCCATCGGTAGGGTAGTGAGCGAGTTCTTGAATGTCTGCTCAAAAGCAAGGAATTTCAGAATACCGAGATTCACACTGAGGTGATAGCGCAAACCACCCTTGTACGGACCGATAGCGTTGTTGTGCTGAATACGGTAACCCATGTTAGTCTGAACATTGCCCTTGTCATCAACCCAGGTCACACGGAACTCGAGAACACGATCAGGAATACACAGACGCTCGATGAGGTTGTACTTCTCAAACTCAGGATGCTTGTTGTACTCTTCCTCGATGGTGGGAAGAACTTGACTTACTGCCTGAATGTACTCAGGCTCATTTGGAAATCTCTTCTTGAGGTTCTCTACTACTTGTGCAGCATTCATAACTCAATAAATTTTAATGAAACGTTACTATGTTGATGTATTTGTGTTGTTATCACTGAACACTTTTTGTAGGTGTTATCACTGATTTCGATTGCAAAATTACATCAAAATCTCAAATCTACAAAACATTTTATTTCTTTTTTACCTCTTTTTGTGACAATGTGCACAATAATTTGATTTATGTCAATCCTATTTGACAACATCTTATATGATATAGGTGCTAACGTGTCATAAAGAGTAGTTGGAGAATGAATACTATTTTCAACTATTTATCATAATGCCGATTCCCATCAAGTTGTGTTAAGTGGAATGCTTAGCGATGATATTCAGCGATTGTGGTTAAATTGATTGAGGCGGTAAACACCCTGCAGGAAGGTATCTACCGCCTCATGTGAGAACTGTCGGATGCGTACAGATTAGAATGTATATCCGATGGTGAACAGCACCTGGTGGCGCTTGAAGTTCACATCAGTTGCAGTGGCTACGTTCGTAAACTTAGTACCATCGTCCTGTACAAACGACAGATTTGACTGGAATGGATAGAACGTGCCGTTGGTCACGCTGTACTGGTAAGCCAGGTCAAGGCTCAGATGGTCAATCTTGTAGCCCAAACCGCAGGTGATGCGGTTGGTAGATTTCCAGTTGGTATAGTCAGCAGTCGACACATACGCATTGCTGGGTGAATCGATGCTGGTGTCCTTGACGGCATTATCGTTGTACATGGCCGACTGGAAGTTGTAGCCGAGGCGTACAGACATGGCCGGATCGGGCTTGAATTCAGCACCCACCTTCAGCAGCGACACGCCCTTCAGGTTGTGTTCGTTCAGGCTGTTCATGGCGTAGTCAGGGTCAGTCTCTTCCTGGTCGTAGTAGTTGTAGCGTCCGTTATAGGCACGTGTGCTGGCCGATCCCATGGATGTGTACTCGTACGAAGCACCGAGAGCCAGATAGTCTTCGATGGTATGTCCGAGGCTGAGTCCGAACTTCCACGGTGTGTAGTACTTAAACTCATAGATAGTGCTGGGCATTGTGTAGCTGGTCAGTCCCCAGTTGTTATATCCGCCGGCATAGAGATCGTTGTGTAGCTTGCTGACATTTTCGCTCTTCACGGAGTACCATGTCGGCGTAGCTACCGACAGACCTACGCGGAATGGAGAGTCGTCAATGGGCAGGAAGATGACGCCCGCCTTGATGTCGGCACCCGTAGCGTCAATCCATCGCTCGTCTTCCAGTGACAGCGACACCGTCTGCTCCTCGCCCGTCTGGTTGTTGACGAAGTAGTAGCCCTCGTCATAGAAGCTGTAGCCATGATACTTCATGTTGTGCAGACCTATGGTCAGTCCCCAGAAGAAGCGGTTGTTGACATTTCCGCTCAGGTTGAAGTCATAGTCAGCTATCCATCCGCGGTGCGAGCGGTCGAAGTAGAAGTCGTCAGCCACTTCCGCGACAGCAAAGGCGCTGTTGGGATCGGTCTTTGTGTCCATGGTATAGGCATTGGCATACATCTCGTCGAACTGCGTGAAGCTGTTAGCTATCTGGTCGCTGTTGTTGTTGCGCCATCCCATCCAGCTACCTTGCTTGTTGAGGTCCAGATAGTAGCCGCCGTTCACCGAAGTGCCGATGGCATCCTTGATATACACCATATTGTTGGCAGATGACTGCCCCAGCCTATTTGTAGCCGACAGTATCTGGTCAAAGTTCTTGCTCTTATGGTAGTTGAAGGCAAAGTTGATGTACGACGACTCCCCCGTACGATTCGAGTAGACGAAGCCTATCTGGTCGAAGCTCATGTTCGTCTTGCCCAGATTGTCGAACTTCTTCACGCCCTGCTGACTGACCAGACCGAACGACAGGCTTGCCGTAGAGTGGCGGAACATGCCTATACCGGCAGGATTAGTGCTTATGGTGGAGAGATCGGCTCCGAGAGCTTCGAGCGCACCGCCCATACCTACGTAGCGTGCCGTACCGTTCAGGTCGTTGCCCAGCATGCGGGCATTGTCATAGACATCCTGGGCAGCCATGGGCACTACAGCCATTGAAAGAGCTGCCATTATGATATATTTCTTCATATTTCTCACCTTATTTATATATACAATAATAGTCAAACAATCCCAAAACTATCGGCGTCCACCGCCACCGCCACGCGAGGATGAGCTGTGAGACGAACCGCCGCCAAAGCTACCGCCGCCGAATCCGCCGCTGCTACGCGAGAAAGATCCACCTGAGCTGCCGCCATAGCTGCGCGAAGATGAAGAACCGTAGCTGCCGCTGCTCGAACGTGAGTACGACCCGCTGTTGGAACGAGAGTACGAACCGCTGTTAGAACGAGAGTACGAACCGCTGTTGGAACGAGAGTACCCGCTGTTAGAACGAGAGTACGAACCTGCAGAGCGAGAGCCTGATGCAGCCGAACCGCCACGTGAACCGTAGCTGCGGCCGCTGACGTTGCTGCGAGCGCTGTTAGAACCGTAGGTCGACCGTCCCGAGCGTCCGTCGTAGGCTATGCCGTTGGTACGTCCGTAGCGGTCACGCGTGCCACCGGCTATCGAGCGGCCACCGTCGTACCTGTGGCTGGGATGATGATAGACATATCCCCCACCCCAATAGCCGCCGTAGCCATAGTGCCAGGGATGATAATAGGACCCATACCAGCCCCATCCCCAGCCGTGGTTCCAGTACCACGGGTTGTGCCATGAGCTATAGTACCAGGGATCGTAGTACCAGGGGTCATAGTACCAGGGATCGTACCAGGGGTAGTAAGCCGAATAGTACCAGGGCGAATGCCATCCCCAGGCGTCATTACGGCCCTGTACGTAGCCATCCCAGTATTCAGCCGAAGGAGTATAGTCGTCAAAGCGCGACATACGCTTGGTCACGCTGAAGTCGCCTACACTGTCGGGATAGACGCCCTCTACCTCCGAGAAGGTGACGACGTCGCCCGTATCTACCGGCAGCTCTTCGTAGCTCGAAACGCCACGGCGGTTGTATTCATCGACACTGCGCCACGAGCCCGAGTGCGTCACCTCGCTGACCGTCGACGGTCTGTCATATACCGACGCAGTGCTTTGCTTGGCCGAGGCATTGCTTTTTTTCGGAACGAAATACATGTCGTCCTGAGCCATCATGGAGAGCGGCATGGCTCCCAGCATGATTGAAAGTAACATCCACTTTTTCATATCTTTTTTCTTTTTTGTAGTTTCACGGTGCAAAAATACGCTAAATTTCTCTGCAAATATACGGAAAAACCCTAAAACATGGTAGGTTTTTCCCTATTTTTTATAATTTTGCGGTAAAATTTAACACAGATATGAAGTATTATAAAGTAGATTTCTCCATTTCGTCGCCCAATGGGCTGATGCAGGAGAGCCGCGACATCCTGTCGGCTCTGGCAGGTGAAGCGGGGTTCGAGACCTTTGAGGAAACCGACTTCGGCCTGACGGGCTACGTGCAGCAGTCGCTGTTTGACCGCCCCCTGCTCGACCAGTTGCTGCTCGACTTTCCCCTACCCGACTGCCAGATGACGTACACGGTGGCCGAGGCCGAGGATTGTGACTGGAATGCAGCCTGGGAACAAGAGGGATTCGCGCCCATACAGGTGGCCGACCTCTGTGTGATTCACGACGGGCGCCATCTGCCCGACCGCGTTTTTCCGCTCTCTATAGAGATTGATGCCCACCTGGCTTTTGGCACCGGCACCCACGAGACCACGCGCATGATGGTGGCATCCATACTCGAGCACGACCTCTCGGGCTGCCGTGTGCTCGACTGCGGCACGGGTACCGGCATTCTGGCCATCGCTGCGCTGAAGCATGGTGCCAGCCAGTCCGTGGGCTACGACATCGACGAGTGGAGCGTCGACAATGCCCGCCACAATGCCGTCCTCAATCATGTAGACGACCGTTTCACCTCGTTGCTGGGCGACTCTGCCCTACTCCACGAAGACATACCAGGCACCTTCCAGTTGGTCATGGCCAACATCAATCGCAACATCCTCCTGCACGACCTTCCCCTGTTCTGTCAGAAGCTGACAGAAGGTGGCTGTCTGCTGCTCAGCGGTTTCTATGCCGCCGACGTCTCACTGCTGGAGTCGGCAGCGCGTGACAACGGCCTGTTTCTGGAGCGTGAGCGCCACGACGGTGAGTGGGTGTGCCTGGCTTTTGCTAAAAGATAGGAACAGAGGAACAGATGGAACAGATGTTTTCTAAGACTTCTATCGCGTACATGCGCATATATGTACGCGCAACACATTTTTCAATTTCTATCTGTTCCTCTGTTCCTCTGTTCCGTCAGTTTACATGAAATAATCAATAATGATCCAGCCTGTTTCAGACCCCGACCCAGCCTATTTGAGAACCTGATCCAGCCTATTTGAGAACCCAATCCAGCCTACTACAGGGTCTAATATAGCCTCCGTCAGGTTCTAATATAGCCTCCGTCAGGGTCTAAGTTAGGCTGCTTCAGGGTCTGATATAGGTGCACTTTTACTGAAAATCGCGCGCTTACGCAGTGTTTATTGCGGAAGCGCGCGATTGTTCAATTGTTCGCATGTTCGCTTTTAGCTGTTTTCAGCCTTGCTCACAAGTACAATATTCACTCGTTCAGCTCGTAGAACACGGTGTAGTCCATGTCGCTGTCGGAGGTGTAGGTGTGATACTCAGTTCCCGTGACGGTGGCATTGGGATAGCACTTGTACCAGTTGAACTCCCCGTCGGCACGTATGCCACTCAAGTGGGTGTAGCATGTAGCGCCGTATGTGAGCGTGCCTGTTCCTACGAACTGGAACTGGTACTGCTGCTTGCTCTCGTTCCACGTCACGGTGACGTCGCCTTCGATGTCGCGCTTGTAGTGCTCGTCAAGAGCCAGGTTGACAAGTTCTACGAACACATCCCCTGAGCGTGTCAGGCCGAAGGCAGAATTCGGCATGCCGTTGTAGCGAAGGACAGCCTCCACCTCGGCGGCAGTCTTGCGGTGATGATCCATGTCGGTGTTCAGCCTGAACTTGCCGGCACCGCTGCGGTAGGGCTGTCCGGGCTCTACGGGGTCGAACTGACCTGTGATGGTGAGCCCCTCGCCCTGCAGGGTGAAGGTGCCGTCGTCGTTCTTCTTGATGACGGGGTTGCGGCTGAAGGCATCGTCGATGTCGTCAGAGCCGATGATAAGGGCTCTTCCGAAGAGCTCGGTAAAATCTTCTGCCTCGGGGTGAGGGTCGCCGTGTACCCAAATATCATCATCTCCACTAAAGGGTGAGAACGTGTTGCCGTTGCCTATCTGCTGGAACAGCAGTCCGAGGTATGCGGGGTCTACATCCTGCGTGACGACGACATACTTGCGGCGCGAGTTGAAGCCGAAGGTGTCGTTCGGGTCGCGTGTGGCGAACTCTATCTTCGCCGAGCGGCGCTTCGTGCCGGTGTTGGGCTGGCAGGTGATGTTGTAGCCGTCCTTGGTGGCCTCCAGGGTGAGCCAGCCGTTGTTCTTCCAGTCGTCATACGTGATGCTCGTAGTGGTCTCCTTTGAGACCGTGTTGCGCACGCCGATGAAGTCGGCACCGCCGCCGTAGTCGAACGCCACGGTGTCGCGGTCTACCTGGAGGTCCTGCAGTCCGGCATAGAAGCGCTTGCCAGGACCCGCCACGAGCTCCTTCTTTCCGAAGTGGCAGATCGGATGAACGATGTACCACTTCTCGGGCTCCACGCCGGTGAACGTGAGGTTGTAGCTGTCGCCGAACCAGTCGGTGGCGATGTATTCCTTCTCCGTCCATACGCGCATGCCCAGGGGCTTGCCGTCGTCGTCGAAGAGTTCAAAACCCACCGGGCCAGCGGTGAAGATGAGCACGCTGCGGCTCAGGCTTGTTCCTACGGTGAGCCGCTGCGTGCTTGCATCGTAGCTCATGACGGATGGCTCGCTGAACTTAGGCACCACGCCACCGTCCATCGTCCATCCTGGTTCATATTCCCATGCGGGCCACTCCTTCTCCCATTTGAGGAGCTTTGCGGAAATTTTCGCCTTGGCATACGCACCGATCTTGAGCGAGCCGTCCTGGTTCAGGGCGTCATAGAAGGAAGTGTTGATGGTGTCGGTGTGCTCGTAGAAGTTGTCGCTGCTGACGGTGATCTGCATGCTCGTCTTGCCACCGGCATCGATGCGAGCCTCAATCTTGCCGATGTCCTCCGTGCCGAGGATGAACGACACCTTGTAGAACGGACCTGCGGTGATGGTGGCCGTACCCGTCACTTCGAGTTTCTCCTTATGGCCCAGATCGCGGGTATTGGCGTTCATCATGATGTTGTCCGTGTAGGCACTCTGGTTGACTTGCGCCTGCATCTCAACCGCGATGTCGTGCTCATAGTGGTAGTTCATTTCCAGCTCACCGGTGAATGTGGTCAGGAAGCCCGGCCCCGTGGTGATGAAGAAGGGCGTTTCAGGTATCCAGATAATGGTTCCCTTGAAGCTGTCCTCGAACGTGCCCTCGATGGTTGCCTTGGCGTTAATGTCGAACTGCAGGTTGCCTTTCACGCGCAAGGCACAGTCCATGTTGAGTCCCGTCTCGAGATCGAAGTGTCCGAAGGCCGAAACGAAAATCTCCGGGGCGACGGCAATGCCTGCCTTGGCTTCGCCACTGACCTTCCAATTGTCGTTGATTTCATGTTCGCCGCTCCAGTCCCACTCCTTCTTGAGGGTGTCGAGCTGCACGTTGAGGTATGCCGATTCACTATCATGGCCTATGCGACGCGCCATAGCACGTCGGCGTGCGGCAGATGCCTCATCTTCGTTGACGCGAGCACCGCCCTTGAAGATGTGGCGCTTCAGGTAGTGTGCGAAGCCCTCGTTCTTACACTCTACGCGTGTGCCTGCCGATGTAGTGGTCACGTTCTGCACCGTGCCGTAGAAACCGCCTGGCAGGAATGGGCGGCTCTTCGTCGTACAGAGTTTGTCGCCCACGACGGGCACGAGGCTTGCAGGCGTTGAAGATGAGAGCGTGATGCAGGTCATGCTGTCGCTCGCCACGACGTAGTCCCACAGCTGGCTCGTGGTGGTGGCCTTCATGCCGTCGGCATAGATGGTGCGCGGCGTGACGAACGACACGCTGTCGATGGCCGAGACGGGTATGCGATAGAGGGAGTCGAGCGTCTCTATCTCCTGTACCACGTAGTCGATGTGCTCGCGGCCCAGCGTGTCAACACGGCTGAACCCGATGCGCACCACCTCGGCGTTGTAGAAGCCGTGGAACTTGCCGTCGTTGCGATATACGTACATGGCGTCTTGTACGGGGGCGTCGCTCTGTGCGTAGAGACTGCCGGGTGCCGCACATGTTGCACCTGTCATTGCGAGGAGGATGAGCCTCGCCCGGTGCAGGATATGATGTTTCTTGACTTTCATAACTTCTATTCTTTTTTATGATATGGTGGACAGATATTTATGATCATGGTGGACAAATGTTGTACGTGAGGGCAAGGCTACTTCTTCATGACCTTATAGCTCTTGCCGTTCACTTTCACCATGTACACGCCGGCTGGCAGCCCGCCGAGCGGCAGGTGGATGCAGCCGTTCGGGGATGCGGTGGCATGGCGCAAGCGTCTGCCGCCCGTGTCAAACACATCGACGGCATCGCCAGCACGGAGGCCATCCAGGCTGAGCCCTTCGTCGCCCACGTTGATGTCGATGTGGCTGTCGTCCAGAACGTTGTCAATGCCCGTGGCATCGTAGGTGCCGAAGGTGTAGCGCACCACGTCGGCAAGGGGCAGCGAGAGGTCGAGCCACTGGCCTACAATTTTCAGGTCGGAATCCTCGATAGTGATGGCGGGCTGCGCAGCGAGGCGCACGGTGTGCGTGGTGCCGTCCTTCAGCAGCAGCGTCAGTGCCGTACCCACGGTGGGGTCGTCCTCTGGCTCCGTGCTGCCCTCGCTCAGCAGCTGTTCGGGCGAGGGGTAGTCGGCGGGGTCTATCTCCACGATGTGGGTGAACTTCTTGAACTCAAAGTGCTGTTGGAATTTCTCCTTCAGACCGCGCGGCACTTGCAGCACTGCAGTCTCATAGACGGCCTCGTTGAAGGACTCGCCTGAGTAGGAGCCGGCCTCGGGGTCGAAGAGGCACGTCACTTTCTCGAGTTTGTCGGCCAGGGCGAAGGTCTTCCAATACGTTTGCCTGAGCGATGCGGGCAGGATGACTTCGCGAGCCACGGCAGGCAGGTCGCCCTGGTTCAGTGTGCTAAGCTTCTCCGAGAAATTCACAACCTCGCGGTCGGCGATCATGCCGCCCGGCAGCCTTACGCGCGACGGACATTGGTACAGTCTGTATGTGCCATCGTAGTACTTAATGTAGAGTATGCCGTCGATGCCCACGAATTGCGTATTATCGGGATGAGCTGCAAGCGTGTGGAGGTAGGGACAGTCCGCGAACACCTTATCGTTGCTGCTACCGTAGAGATCCATATTTGTGTTAGCACCGAGCGTATAACTTTCAATGCCGCTATTGGCAAAGAGGCGTGCCGGCAGGGTGCGGATGTCCTGGACGCCGCTCACGGACTTGAGCGATGTGCAGCCCTCGAAGGCTGAACTACCCAGTGTGTTCAAGCCTGTCTTCAGGTTGAGGTGGCGGAGCGAGGAGCAGCCGGCAAAGGCGCGATCACAGATTTCGGTTATCTTCGGTGACCTGAACTCCACTTCCTCCAACGAGGTGCAGCCTTCAAAGGTGCTGTTCGAAACGTAGTTAATTTCCTCTCCGAGGGAAACGCGCCGCAAGTTTTCGCAGCCGCGGAAGGCATGGCTCGGCAAAGAGCTGGCGAAACTGCCCAGCGTGACATCCTTCACTGTGGGGTCCCCTTGGAACACAGAGGGAAGTACTTCGGTCACGATGACCCGCTGGTCTCCAACTTTCACAGAGGAAGGCACTACGACGTTGCCGCTCTGATGTGCACCCGGACGGTGACTGAAGACTTGCGCGTAGCGATAGGTTTTCTTTTCCCACTGAGAGTACGTTTCATAGATTTTGTAGATGAAGCCGTCGTCAAGGATGAGGTCTTCGAGCACGGTGGGTATCTCGCTCCAGCCTGGGGCGGCTTTGTAGGCGTCTCCGCAGCCAGGAAGCACGTGCAGCTTGGCATGGTAGTTCATGTTATTAGAATGAAGAGGCGATTCCTCGTTCTGCTGTAAGAACACGGGAGGTGTCGGCGCGGGGCAATACACATCGCGCAGGTCGTTGCCGTCGATATAGCGGGCATCGATGCTCTCCAGACCTTCTGGAAGCCACACGCGCAGCCACTTGGTCTCGAAAGGCTGTCCCGAAATGGCCTTCACGTTGCGGGGAATATAGAGGTCCAACTTGTTTTCATCGAAGTTTGGCACATAGTAGAGGTATGAGTATGTATTGTCGTAGAGGAATCCGCCGGCGCTGGCAAGTGTGGGATGTCCCTTCTCCACCTCATAGTATTTAGCGATGCCCACAGCCAACGGGTTGTAGCCGGCTGCCGCGGCCGGGATGATAATCTTGTCAAAGTCGCCTACGACGGCTTTCTCTGCGTATGTGGTATTGGGGTTGACGGTGAAGGTCCCCTTGAGCCCCTGAAGTCCCTTATAGCCGATGCTGGTGCAGCCGTCCAGGCCTTCCACGGTAAGGTTTCCGCTGTTAACACCATTTTCATCGATGACGAATGAGGGCGAGTTGAACTTAATTTTGAACCAGTTATAGCTGCTGATGGCCCACCGACCGATGCGCGTTACAGAGGCGGGCACTTCGAGCGAAGTCAGCTTGCTGCAGAGGAAGCAACTGTCAGCAATCTCGGTGACGCCGTCGCTGATGGTCAGCGAGGTCAGGTTGCTACAATATCCGAAAGCTCCGCGGCCGCACTTCAAGCCTGCAGGCAGCGTGAGTTTCTTGATGCCGTTGTCCCAGAAGGCTTCCTCGCCTACCTCCTTGAGGCTGGCGGGCAGTTCCAAGGCGGTGAGGTTCTTGGGTGTGCGCCCGTAAGGACCTTGGCTGAAAGCGTGATCGCCTATGGTCTCAAGTCCGTTGCCCAGAGAAAGTTCGTGGAGGTCGCAGTAGGAGAACGCATACTGCCCAATGCTCTTTACGTTGTCGCCAAGGACTACACGGCGCAGGCTGTCGCAGGTAGAAAAAGCAAAGTCGGGGATGCCGGTGATACTGCCACGAATGACGATGCCTTCAAGTCTCTTGCCGAAGATGTTACGCGGCAGTTCGGCCATTTGCGCGTTGAGGTCAAGGTTCTTGATGGCGGTAGTGTCCTCTACGTAGCCGGTGAATGCCCCGCCGTGAATGGCGTTGACGGCATAAGTATTTCCGTCGTAGTCAATACTTGGGGGAATGGCCACATCGCCGCAATAGCTCTCCGTCAGGCTGCTCGCCACGGTGGCGCTCAAAGTCTCGTCGTCGAGGTCGTACCAGACACCGTCCACCTGAACCTTCTCGCGCTTCATGCGCGCTATACCATATATCATCTCGCCGAAGGGGGCGTAGGAGTGCGCCTTGTTCCACTCGTCACCGTATGGGCGAATGACTTGCATTGTAAAGTAGCCATTGCACGAACCACCCCATCCGAAATCGATGTGGAAGAGACCCTCGTCGTTGAATCCGTCGATGACCATGGCGTGGCCGGTGGTCGCTTTCGGCACCCGTGTGTAGTGGTCGTATGTCCAAATGTCGGTATAGATGGTGTCGTAGCCCGAATAGTAGACGGGACGACCGGCGCGCAGTTCTTCGCGCAGCGTGGCGTCTGACGCATGTCCGTATTGCACGCGGCTCTCGTCGTAGCCGAAATTCGTGACAAGTGCCTTGTAGGCATTTTGGGAGTATGCCTCGCTACCGAATGTCTGGTCGTAGTGCATGTTGACGGCACAGCCGATGTCGTAGAGCAGTTTTTGGCGCGCATTTATTCGCCTTTCACTGGCGTTAATGTCATCATCCTCCATATTACCCCACCCGTAGGTTGACTGCGTGAAGTCGATGCTATGGTTTGCATCCCAGGCATTGGTGTGGCTGCCGTATCCTGTTTTCGGCCAGCGGTGGTAGTTCATGATTCCCGCTAACGCCGTAGCCACACAGCCTGCATTCTGGTGCCCGTAGCGGTCAATGCCCTGATCCCAGGTTGTCCTAAGCAGCGGTTCGACCGTGTCGTAGCCAGCGGCGGGGGGTGCCTGACGACGGCGGGCGTTTGCCGGTGGTTCTGCGGTGCCATACTCGGCACTGTTGCGATAGGCCGCAATCTCGCGGGCATATGCCCCGAGAAGCCATTTCAGCGCGTCGGGCTGATGGTCGCCGGCATACGCGCCCGTATCGCTCCAGCCAAGGACTTCGCGCTCAGCACTCTTGTCGCCGGCCACGACGACGAAGCCGCTTGTGGGCAGGTCATACACATAGAGTTCGGGGGCTTCGCCACCTACGGACGAAGTCCAGGCTAACTTCAGCCTTTGGGCATCAGCAGCCGGAAGCCGCCGCATGCCGTCGGCCGAGGGTGTGGACAGAAAGCGCATGGCAATCTGCCGTGCCTCGGCCTCGTCCACTACTTGCGCCGTCCCTTGCACCATAGATGATAGTGTCAAAACGGCAATCAGAAGAAGTTTCTGTCGTTTCATGTGATATTGTTTAAACGTTATACAGTTGCAAAAATACATGAAAGGGGCGGAAACGGGCTGTCGAAATTACAAAATCGACTTGCATTTGTGATTTTGCAAGTCGATTTACGGGTGTTACTGCTCTTCCTGGCTGTTTTGCTGCTGCACCAGCCACTTCTTGGGAGTGGTGCCGGTGGTGGCCTTGAAGGCCCGGAAGAAGGTAGTCTCGTTGTCGAAGCCTGCGCTGAGGCTGAGATGAGCGAGCTTGATGTCGGGCTGCTGCCGGAGCAGCTGCATGGCGTGGCGGATGCGGTAGCTGTTCACAAACTGGTTGAACGAGCTGTAGCCGCTGGCTTTGATGCTGTCGGAGACGTAGGTACGGTTGGTGGCGAGGGCGTCGGCCACGTGCTGCAGCTTGATGTCGGTGTTCAGGTACGACTTTTCTTCTTCCATGAGACGGACGATGCGCTGCATCAGACTGTCGTTGCCGTCGGTGGCAGCCTCTTGCAGAACCTCGGGCTGCCGGTGGCGCTTCTGCCAGGCCCTGGCTGTCAGCAGGGTGACGAGCAGCAGGACGGCAGCACCGCCGAGTACCCATGGCGAGCGCGTGGCATGGCCGTCGGCGGCTGTCTCCGTGTCGGGCGGGCAGCACACGCAAAGTAATACCGTCGTGGCAGCAGGATTGAAGTTGCTGTCGGCCAATCCGCCGGCTATGAGCAGGTTGCCGTCGGGCATGAGCACGGGCTGCCAGAAACCAACGCTGTCCAGCGGCTCGCTGTAGTACAGAGTCAGTGTGGCGGGTGTCTCGTCGTAGGCGATGCTGAGCACATAGAAGCGCCTGTTACCCTTTTCTCCGTAGCCGGTGAGGTAGGCGCGGTGGCGCAGGGTGTCGGCCACGATGTAGGAGTAGTAGCAGACAGGCCCCCATCGGCTCTGCATGGGCACGGGGTGGTCGGTCTCCAGCAGGCTGAACGCTTCGCCCTCGGTGCGGGCGATGGCCACCTGTCCCTTGGCATCGGCGACGGGCACCAGGTAGCTGTAGTCGCCACGGGTCTCGTTGCCTATGAAGCTCTGGGCGCTCCGTTGGTCGACGAGAAACCATAGGGGTCGCCACTCGCGGAAGAGCGGCACGGTGAAGGGGTCGCCGTGGAGGCGGTCGGCAACGATGCTGTCAAGGGGATTTCCGTAGTTGTCGTGCGTGCTGAAGATGATGGCATTGTCGCGGGCGGTGCGCAGGATGTAGGGCACGGAGCGATGGGCCGTCACGCCTTTCACGGGCGTGGAGAGCCGCTGGCCGTCGAAGCACTCGATGGCATCGTCGTGGTACCAGTTGCCGCTGACAACGACGCGGTCGCTGTCCATGACCAGGCCAGCAGCGTAGCAGCGCTTAGAGTCCAAGCAGCCGTAGCCCTCAAAGTGATGGGTGGCGGGATCGTAGAACTCTATGCCGAAGGTCTGGCCGATGCCAAGGTCTTTCTCGGCACCGCCGGCCACGATGACCTTTCCCGAGGCCAGCGTGGCAGAGAAGCCGAAGCCGTGGTAGTAGGCCATGTCCATGAGGTGCCACTGGTGGCCGTCAAAGCGCTCGGCAGTGGGCGTGAGCACAAAGCCCGAGGTGTGTCCGCCAGCTGCTACCACCTCGCCATCGGCGGTGCAGAAGACGGTGTGGCCCGAACGGGGTATGTTCAAGTGGGGCAAGTGCTCCACCCGCATCGGTTGCTGCAGGCACTGGGCGGCAGCACCGGTGGCCGTGAGCAGCCAAAGGGCGAGGATAATCGGCAATGGCCTATACATTGTGGTAGAGACGGGTGTATGCGTTTCAGTGTGGGCTACAAGTCGTTATAATTGCTGACATTGAAGGTGGAGGTACGCATGTCACCCAACTCGAAACCCTTCTTGAGCCAGCGCTTGCGCTGGGCGGAGGTGCCGTGGGTGAAAGCCTCGGGCGTGGTGTAGCCCTGGGCCTGCTTCTGCAGCCAGTCGTCGCCGATGGCCTGTGCCAGTTCGAGACCCTTCTCCATGTCGCCGTACTCCAGCGAGTGGTACATCTCGTTCTCGTAGTGGGCCCACACGCCGGCATAGTAGTCGGCCAGCAGCTCCAGGCGCACGCTGATCTGGTTGGCCTTGGTCTTGTTAGTGCGGCTCATGTCCTGATGTGCCTTAGAGAGCGATCCCAGCATGTTCTCAACATGGTGGCCTATCTCGTGGGCTATGACGTAGGCATAGGCAAAGGTGTTGCCCTCGACGCCCAGCTGACGCTTCATCTCGGTGAAGAACGAGAGGTCGATGTAGAGCTTCTGGTCGCCCGAGCAGTAGAAGGGTCCTACGGCAGCCGTGGCATTGCCGCATGCCGACTGCACGCTGTTGGTGAAGAGCACCAGCGTGGGAGCCTTGTAGGCACCGTAGCCATTGTCCTTGAACACCTTGGTCCACACCTCCTCGGTGCTGGCCAGTATCTGGCGGCACTCCTTGGCCAGTTGCTGCTCTTCCTCAGAGAAGCTGGCGGGATCAACGCTCTCCGTCTGCTGTGCGCCCTGTGTGAGCTGTCCCAGTATCTCGCCCACATTGATGCCGCCGCCGTTGCCGCCGCCACCAAGGAACGACATGATGATACCGATGATGATGGCACCGATGCCACCGCCAATACCTGCTTTTGCACCTGAGCTCATGCCACGTCGGTCTTCGACGTTCGAGCTCTCTCGTCTACCTGTCAATTTCATACGCTAAATGTTTTTGATTGTTCAGTTTCTGCGTGCAAAGATACTAAAAGTCGTGCACAGCACAAAAGATTTTTACGCTTTTTTGTCAGAAGACGGAATATTTTTCGTAATTTTGCAACCAAGAAGAAACATGATGCTATGATACAAACGAGAGAGAGCGACCTACCGTCGCTGACCGTGTACAAAGCCAGCGCAGGCAGCGGAAAGACCTTCCGACTGGCTGTAGAATACATTAAATTGCTGATACACAATCCACAGTCGTACAGACAGATACTCGCCGTCACCTTTACCAACAAGGCGACGGAGGAGATGAAGATGCGCATACTCAGTCAGCTGTATGGCATCTGGCGACAGCTGGACGATTCGGACGACTACATGACGGTGGTGGCCGGCGAGACGGGACTGAGCCGGGAGCACATCGCCGAGAAGGCGGGCGTGGCACTCCACCTGCTGCTGCACAACTACAGCTACTTCCGCGTGGAGACCATCGACTCGTTCTTCCAGAGCGTGCTGCGCAACCTGGCCCGCGAGCTCGACCTGACAGCCAACCTGCGCATCAGCCTGAACGACAGTCAGGTGGAAGAGCTGGTCGTAGACCAACTCATAGAGAGCCTCTCGGCCACCGACGTGCTGCTGCAGTGGCTGATGACCTACATCATGGACAACATAGGCGACGACAAATCGTGGAACGTCATCTGGCAAATCAAGAAGTTTGGCAAGACCATCTTCCGCGACTACTACAAGAAGGACGGCAAGGAGCTGAACCGGATGCTGACGCAGAAGGACTTCTTCGAGAACTATACGGCCATGCTGCGCCAGATGCGGCAGCAGGCCCGTGAGCGCATGATGACGATAGCTGCGTCGTTCTTCGACACACTGGCCGAAGAAGGGCTCGACGTCACCAACCTGTCGTACGGAAAGCAGGGCGTGGCCAGCCTGTTCTACAAGTTGCAGGCAGGCGTCTTCGACGAGTCGGTAGTAGGCACACGAGTCCTTGACTGTCAGGCTAATGCCGAGAAATGGTGCAGCAAGACTGAGCCCCACCGCGACCACATCGTCCACCTGGCTCAGCACCAGCTAGGCGACATACTGAACTATGCCCTCAGCGAGCGCCCTCGCCAGTGGAAACTGTACAAGACGGCCGACCTGACGCTGCGCCACCTCAACCAGCTGCGACTGCTCAACAGCATAGAGGAGAAGGTACGCGAGCTGAACGATGGTGCCAACCGCTTCCTGCTGTCGGACACCCAGCAGCTGCTGCACGAGCTGATAGAAGGCAGCGACTCGCCCTTCATCTTCGAGAAGATAGGCACGCAGCTGGAGCACATCATGATAGACGAGTTTCAGGACACGTCGACCGTGCAGTGGCAGAACTTCAAGGTGCTGCTCGAAGAGACCATGAGCCACGAGGGCAGCCACAACCTCATAGTGGGCGACGTGAAGCAAAGCATCTACCGCTGGCGTAGCGGCGACTGGCGACTGCTGGCCAACATTGAGCAGGAGTTTAGCGACCGCGACAGCATACACCCCGACACGCTGAGCGTGAACCGTCGCTCGTGCGCGAACATTATTTATTTCAACAACGCCTTCTTCCTCGATGCCGCACAGAAGGAGAACGCCTCGGCCTACGGCGAGCGACGCGAGATAGAGCAGCAGGTGCCGCCTGAGAAGGATGGACGGCGCGAGGGCTACGTCAGGGCCGAACTGCTGTCTGCCGAGGACTACCGCCTGGTGACGCTGCAGCACATGACCGACGCCATACAGGCGCTCATCGCACAGGGCACGCCGCCTGCGGACATAGCCATTCTCGTCAGGAGCAACCAGCACATACCCCTCATAGCCAACCACCTGCTGGAGTCGCTGCCAGGCATCAGCGTCGTCAGCGACGAGGCCTTCAGGCTGGATGCCTCGCCTGCCGTGATGACCATCGTCAACGCCCTGCGCGTGCTCTCGCAACCCGAGGACGACATCAACCGTGCCTACCTCGCCACGATATACGGCGGCGACAGCGACAGCCCGCTGCCTGCAGACTTTGGCGAGGAGCTGCTGCAAATGCCTCTCTACGACCTGGCCGAACGGCTCTATGCCATGTTCCACCTCGACAGGATGGAGGGACAGAGTGCCTACCTGTGCGCCTTCTTCGACCAGCTGGTGACCTATGTCAACGACCATACGGCTGACATACAGGCCTTCCTCGAAGAGTGGGACATGACGCTCTGCAACACTACCATACAGAGTCCCGAGATCAACGGCATACGCATCATCTCCATACACAAGTCCAAGGGACTGGAGTTCGGCCACGTGTTCCTGCCCTTCTGCGACTGGCGGATGGAACACAACGACATACTCTGGTGCAAGCCCACGGAGCAGCCCTTCGACCAGCTGCCCCTGGTACCCATCGACTACAGCCAGCGCGGCATGAAGGGCACCATCTACGAGGACGCCTACGAGGAGGAGCACCAGCAGAACACGATAGACAACCTCAACCTGCTCTACGTCGCCTTCACTCGAGCCCGAATGAGCCTCTACATCTACGGTCGCCGGCAGAGCAAGGCCTCACGCTCGGCCCTGTTGGAACAGGTGCTGCCCGACATTGTCGACCAGTTGGAGGGAGCCCGGATAGAGGGCATCGAGGACAAGGACGCTACCCTACTCTTCGAGTACGGCCAGCAGGAAGCAGCACCGTCGGGTGAGAAGTCCAAGGATAAAAAGAAGTCGGAGAATCCGTTCCTGCAGACAGCCACACCCCTCGACGTACAGATAGGCGTGTACCACACGAAGGTGCAGTTTCGCCAGAGCAACAAGAGCCAGGCCTTTGCACAGGCCGACGAGGACGACGAACTGGTACGACAGTCGGGCTACATACAGCTGGGCAACGTGCTCCACGAGGTATTCTCGACCATCAGAACGACGGCCGACATAGACGGCGCACTCAGGCGACTGGAACAGGACGGCGTGCTCTATGACGACAAAATCAACCGCCAGATGATCACCAACATGATACGCAAGCGGCTGGAAGACCCTCGCGTGGCTGACTGGTTCGACCCACGATGGACGCTCTACAACGAGTGCACTATACTGAGCATAGACCCCAAGACCGGCAAGGTGAGCGACCGGCGCCCGGACCGCGTCATCACCAATGGCGAAGAGACCATCGTCATAGACTTCAAGTTTGGCAAGGAGCGCGTCGGATACCGCGACCAAGTGCACAAATACATGGAACTGCTGAGCCAGATGGGCCACTGCAACGTCAAGGGCTATCTCTGGTTTGTGTATGCTAACAAAATAGTAAACGTGAAATGAAGACTTTCTTAGAATACGTAGCCGAAGACATCATACGCAAGTACGGCACCGACCTGAGCAATGTGGCCGTCGTCTTCCCCAACAAGCGAGCTGCACTCTTCCTCAACGAGTACCTCGCCAAGATGGTTGGCAAGCCCATCTGGAGTCCTGCCTACATCACCATCAGCGACCTGTTCAGGCAGCACTCCGACCGTATCGTCGGCGACCCCATACAGCTGGTATGCCTGCTGCACCAGTCGTTCGTACGCCAGACGGGCATCGACGAGACCCTCGACCACTTCTACGGATGGGGACAGCTGCTGCTCACCGACTTCGACGACATCGACAAGAACATGGCCGATGCCGACAAGGTGTTTGCCAACCTGCGCGACATTCACGAACTGGACGACGTCAGCTACCTCACTGACGCACAGAAAGAGGTGCTCAGAAAATTCTTCAGTAACTTCTCGGACGACCACAACAGCATGCTCAAGGACCGGTTCCTCAAGCTCTGGTCGCACATGGGCGACATCTATCACGACTACAACCAGCTGCTGGAACAGCGCTCGCTGGCCTACGAGGGCGCACTCTACCGCGAGGTGGCACAGCGCGAGGACATCCCGTTCCGCTACGACCACTATCTCTTCGTGGGCTTCAACCTGCTGCAACAGGTGGAACAACGACTCTTCACGCTCATGACCAGTCAGGGCAAGGCGCGCTTCTACTGGGACTTTGACCGCTACTACATGAATGAGGCGGGCCACTTCATCGGACAGTATCTGGCCCACTTCCCCAACGAGCTGGACATAGACAACGACGACATCTACAACTGCTTCGCAAGGCCCAAGGAGCTGACCTATATCTCGGCACCCACAGAGAACATCCAGGCACGCTACGTCGCCCAGTGGCTCAACGGGCAGTGGCGCATCACTGACGGACGTCAGACGGCCATTGTGCTGTGCAACGAGGGACTGCTGCAGACGGTCATACGCTGTCTGCCCGATGAGGTCGCCAAGGTCAACATCACCACGGGCTACCCCATGGTGCAGACTCCGGCTGCTTCGTTCATTACCGTCATGGTCAACCTGCAGACGTTAGGATACGACAGGCAGCGGCAACGCTTCCGTCAGCGATACCTCAAGGCCTTCAGCCGGCATCCGTACTTCAAGTTCCTGTCTGAAGACTTCCTACACCCGCTCAACGATATGTTCTTCAACACGGAACTGCTGCAATGGATGGCTGAAGGACTGCAGATGACAGCACGACAGTCGGACGTAGAGGACCCGCTCTTCCAGGAGTCGGTATTCAGGGCCTACACGCTCGTCAACCGACTGCTGACGCTGGTCAACGACGGCGACCTGCAGGTAGACGTCACCACGCTGCAACGACTCATAGCGCAGCTCATACAGACCACCTCTATCCCCTTCCACGGTGAACCTGCCGAAGGACTGCAGGTGATGGGCGTGCTCGAGACGCGCAACCTGGACTTCCGCCACGTGTTGCTCCTCTCCTGCAATGAGGGCAACATGCCCAAAGGTGTCAACGACACGTCGTTCATACCCTACAGCATACGCAAGGCCTACGGGCTGACCACGATAGACCATAAGGTGGCCATCTTCAGCTACTACTTCCACCGTATGTTGCAGAGGGCCGAGGACGTCACCATCCTCTACAACAATGCCACCACCGACGGACAGAAGGGTGAGATGAGCCGATTCCTGCTGCAGCTGATGGTGGAGAGCCGACACCAGATACAATTCCGTACGCTGCAGGCAGGGCAGTCGTATGTGCCCTTCCAGCCCCAGCCCGTCAGGAAGACAGCCAGCGTGCTGGAGCGTATGCAGCAGGTGTTCGCCCTCACCGCCAATGATGGCAAGGAGCGGCCGCTGCTCACGCCTACGGCCATCAACCGCTACATGCGCTGTCCCTTGCAGTTCTACTATAACTATGTCAAAGGACTCAGGGAACCGCTTAACATCGAGGAGGACGAGATAGACAGCCGCATCTTCGGCAACATCTTCCACGAGGCATCGCAGACCATCTATACACGACTGATGGACAAGAGCCGCAGGATTCTGGCCAGCGACATTGAGCAACTGCTAAAAGCAAAGGTGGACATAGAACGGGCCGTCGACGAGGCTCTCAGGAAGGAACTGATGCTGAAACCGGGCAAGATGGAACTCAACGGACTGCAGCTCATCAACCGCGAGGTCATCATACACTACGTCTGCCAACTGCTGAAGATAGACCAGAAACTGGCTCCCTTCACCATCATCGACCTGGAGGGCGACGTGATGGAAACACTGGTGACCCGCCATCTGACGACAACCATAGGTGGACGCATAGACAGGCTCGACATGATAACTGATGATAAGGGTGAGCACATCCGCGTGATAGACTATAAGACAGGCAGCAAGGACGTGAAACCTCTGCCCGACGTCGACTCCATCTTCAGCCAGGAGAGTCTGAAGAACCACAGCGACTACTACATGCAGACGTTCATCTATGCCAAAATAGTCAAGGATAAGTTTCCGGACAAAGCCGTCTCGCCTGCCCTACTCTTCATACAGCATGCAGGAGCCGACGACTATAATCCGATATTGAAATTCGACAGACAGCACATCGATGACGTGGCGCAACACATGGAACGATTCATGGATATGCTGAAAGCTAAGGTTGACGAAATATTCGACCCTGAGACAGACTTCGTGCCTACGGCCGACAGGGATCGCTGCACCCTGTGCCCCTACAAGGGACTCTGCAGCCTCTCCAACGTCAAGTCGTAGGAACCCTGGGCATAGCTGATGCGCATCACGCTAAGGATATCGTCATCACTGGGTGTGAGCGCAAGGGCTACATGGCCCATGGTGCGGCGCAGATTGATCTCCACACAGGGATGGAGCAGGAATCCGTCGCCCGTTCCCTTGGCTACTACCATCATGTCAATGCCCAGCGGACCGCTGTACTTGCCGTCTAAAAGGGCTGGCAGATGCTGGCAAACCATAGATTGAACGGATTTCAGTAAATCAGTTGCTATATAGCGACTTAGCAACTGCTCCTTAGTAGACTCTGTAGCCAGGATGTTACCGGTATATGCCCCGTTGACTGTATGAAAGAGCGACAGCCCTTCATAGCGTATCCGGCCATCAGGCAAGGCTGTAAACTCCATGCCAAAATCCTTCACCTTATTATAGAAAGGCTCGGCCATTACACTGCCTTGACGCTGCAGCGTATTCCTGAGCCAGCCAGCCTGTGCCGACAACGTATTGCGCTCCAGGTCAATGAAACGGAGTCCCCTGCCGCTACTGCTCCAGGGGGCCTTCAGTACCAGTCGGCCATGTGTCTGCAGGCAGCGCTCAACGTCATCGAAGGACTGGCACTCACAGCTCTCACCTATCGTGTCAGGGAGGCGCAGCAAGGGCAACAAACGGGCCGAAGTGCGTCGGTGGGACAGTTGGCGGATGTTTTCTAACTGGCTTTCCGAAGGAAGCAGAGCATCGTCGATGCCTATGCGCCTCAGGTTTGCGCATAGCGCTTTGTTCCATCCCCATGGGTCAATGCAGGAAACATCTACGCAGGAAACAGACTGTTTCCAAGATTGAAACAACGTATGTTCATGTGAAAGACTACCTGTATCCGTTGCGGGTACACGTCCCAGCCGCCTCTTGATCATCTGCAACGTATGCTTGTAGGCAGTCTGAGCCAGCGGCACGTCATCGACTATCACCACGTCGTCGGCTCCCGCCCACAAGGCTGGCAGGAAGCCAAGGTCATGGCGCAGCTGACGGCCGGCATGCGGAGAGGTGAAGTTGCTGAGGTTTGCGGCCAGCGCTATATCGTGTTCAGGATTGAAAATATGGATGGTCATATCAGATGGGCTTTTTCCAGAAACGTGAAGTGATGTCGGTCATCGTACCGTCATCCTCGATACGATACAGACGTTGATTGGTGGTAGGTTGCTTGAGTGGTCCCAGGTGTCGGATGAAGGGGCCTATCTTGATGTAGTCAAAATCGGTCTTGGTTATCGCAGCAGGTATGCGTATGCGTCCGCTATACCATGCCACCTTCAGCTGAGGATAGGTCTCGTGGATATACTGCGCCAGGCGGTTGACCTCCACAGGTTCGGCATCGCCGCCCATGAACGCCATGCAGGTGATGTCGTCACCCACACGGCTCATGAAGTCATCGATGGCACTAACATCTAAGGGAAGACCTACGTCTTCCCATAGATAGCGACTGTGGCATCCTGGACACCGACAGGGGCAGTTGGATATGTTGACTGCGAGTGTTGTCTCGTCTGGTATTTCCTGAAAGACTACATCCGTATTGACATATTTCAGCATAGTTGTTCCCTCACCTTATTCTGCCTTGGCATGAGCATAATAACGACGGGCGGCTTCTTCCTGACGAGGCTGCGAGAAATTGCTGACTCGCTTCAAGTAACCGATGATACGGGTCATGTAGTCAATATTCTTGGAGTGACACTTGGGACATTCGTGCAGATAGCGCTTGTCGATGTGTCCGCAGTCATTACAGACGGTATTGGGGATGTTGAACGTGAAGTAGTTGCATCCCTCCTGGGCAGCCACCTTCAGCAGGTGCAGGTACTGCTGCTTGCTCAGATGCTCATCCAGATTCATGTGGAGGGCAGAGCCGCCTGTCAGGTGCTCGATATAGGGAGCGCCATGCAGCTTGAACTTGTCGATGATAGACAGCGAGTCGTCCTCTACAACATAGAAATAAGAGTTGTAGCAGTCGCGTGGCACGAAGTAACCGTCCTCACGATCCCACTTGGCATGCTTCACGCCTACGTTCTCGGCAGGAATCATCTCGCAGTTGAACATGACATCCTTCGTGCGATACTTCTTGTTATACTTCTCAATCAGACTCAGGATGTCCTGCACAAAGTGCTTGTAGTCATCATTGGGCGTAATCTTAAGTCCCATGAACTCGGCTGCCTCTACCAGACCGTTGATACCGATGGTGAGGTACTGGCGCGAAATATTGATGTAACCGGCATCGAACAGAGGCAGCATGCCGTGTGACTGCAGCTCCTTCAGATTCTCGTTGTAGGCCAGCTGCACCTTGTGGCAGAGGTCGATGATCTCACCCAGGAAGTCGAGATAGTCGAGTTTATGATTGACAGCATACTGTATGCAACGGTTCAGGTTGATGGTGAGCACGCTCTTGGAACCTGTAGACACGCCGCCGGCACCCAGGGTGTAGCTGAAGCCATTGTCCGTAATCTCGTTGCGCAGGCGGCAGCAGGAACTCAGCGAGTCGGCATTGTCGCTCATATAGGTGAAGAACGAGTGGCCTTCGGAATACATCTCTGCCGTGAACTCGCCCCACTCCGGGTCTTTGCAGTCGCCATTCTTGTCCACCAGCAGAGCCATCGTCTCCACGGGGAAGGTCAGCATGGTCTTGGTACGCTCCTTGTTGAACCATTTCATGAATCGCTTCTGCAGCCATGACAACGAATCCCAGTCGGGCTTGGAGCCATCGGGGAAGTAGAAGTCGCCGAAGATACTCTGGAAATAGTAGCGGTCATAGTAAGCCACATTCCAGAATACGGCCTGATAGTTGCGGGCACCTGTAGGCTGGTTGAGTGTGTAGACAATTTGCTCAAAGCAGTCGGTGATGACCTTGTCGATGGTACGTTTCTTGAGACTCAGGTCTACCACCTCGTCGGCACGTTTGTAGTAGTCGGTGCCATACTCCTTGCCCACGAAGTAGTTCATGTACATCAGGAACTCGGGCGTGGCACAGGCACCGCTCAGCATGCTCGATACCATGAACACCATATTGACGAAGCCGCCGCAGAAGCTCTTCAGGTTGGTGGGAGCCGTAGAGTTGCCACCTATAGACACGGTACCGCCAATGAGCCAGGGGTACATGGTGATGGATGCACAGTAGTTGGCCAGCGAGGTCTCATCGTTCTTATATATAAAGTGGTGTGTCAACAGGTCGATATACTTGTTGGACAACTCCTTACCATACATCTTCTTGATGCGGTCTGTCAGCAGACGACGGTTCAGACGGATGAAATTGGACTTAGGCAACTCACCAATCAGCGTTGCAATGTTTTTGTGCTCTACATTGGCGTTGGCGTCATACTTGGAACCAGTGGCAGGGTTGACCGACTCACAGTAGTCTGCCAAGAACTGCAACTTTGCCAGCGTCTCACGATCCTCAGAATGTTGCTGTCTGTAGAGCATGAACGACTTGGCCACCTTGAAGTAGCCTTCACGCATCAATGCCTCTTCAACCTGATTCTGGATATCCTCCACCTTGATATCTTCCTTAATATCCAAGTGGCTGATAATCTTAGAGATGACTCCAAGGTCAGCTGGCTGTTCGACACTTTCGAATGCTTTCACAATAGCATTCATAATCTTGTCCAATGAAAAAGAATCTTTCGATCCGTCTCTTTTTGTAATGGTAAAGTTGTTCATTTCCATTATATCTCTTTTAGTTATTGTTTACTGTCATTTCCGTTTCAAAAGTTGACCGTTTTGGAAAACTTTTTGTTTGAGCAAGTGAAAAAAGTTATCCGTTTTGGCAAACATAAGCGGATGCAAAGGTAGACATTTTTTTTGAAACGACAATAATCTATATCTAAAAAAATACTAAAAACTTTGTCGTGTCGAGAAAAATATTTAATTTTGCAGCTATTATGAATAATGTATAACTAAATTTGATAAAAATGACAGTTCCATTTGCGTTTTGGTTAGTACCCATTGCATCGATTGTTGCATTGGTGATGGCCTGGTGCTTCTTTCGCAGCATGATGTCGGCTGACGAGGGAACACCCAGAATGAAAGAGATTGCTGGTCATGTGCGTCGCGGTGCAATGGCTTACCTCAAGCAGCAGTATCGCGTAGTAACCATCGTGTTCGTCGTGTTGGCAGTGGTGTTTGCTTTCATGGCCTACGTATTGAAAGTGCAGAACCCCTGGGTGCCCTTTGCATTCCTCACCGGTGGATTCTTCTCAGGTCTGGCGGGATTCTTTGGAATGAAGACTGCCACCTATGCCAGTGCACGTACAGCCAATGCTGCCAGAAAGAGCCTCGATGCAGGTCTGAAGATTGCCTTCCGCTCTGGTGCTGTCATGGGACTCACCGTCGTCGGACTTGGTCTGCTCGACATTGCCATTTGGTTCCTCATCCTGTCACAGTTCTATCACGGTGACAAGATGGCGCTGGTCACCATCACCACGACGATGCTGACATTCGGCATGGGTGCGTCAACCCAGGCTTTGTTTGCACGTGTCGGCGGCGGCATCTATACGAAGGCTGCTGACGTGGGTGCCGACATCGTAGGAAAAGTGGAGGCAGACATTCCGGAAGACGATCCTCGCAATCCGGCAACGATAGCCGACAACGTGGGCGACAACGTGGGTGATGTGGCAGGCATGGGTGCCGACCTCTACGAGAGCTATTGCGGTTCCATCCTGTCAACGGCAGCCCTGGGAGCCACGGCCTTTGCGATGTCTCCAGACATGCAGGTCAAGGCTGTCATTGCCCCCATGCTGATAGCTGCCGTGGGTGTCTTCCTCAGTATCTTTGGTATCTATCTGGTACGTACCAAGGAAGGTGCCAAGATGAAGGACTTGCTCCACTCGCTGTCTCTGGGCACTAACGTATCAGCCGTATTGATAGCTATTG
>JAFUSV010000153.1 GCA_017467565.1 Prevotella sp. | reverse complement strand
GTCCTTCTCTTCATCCCCTCCGAGGGAGGGGGCTTACAAAGAGGCAGGGCAGCAACTTCCATCACCCTCCAGGCGGCAGTAGCTCCCCTCCCTTGTAGGGGAGGGGCAGGGGTGGGGTGACTGACTCTCCCTTCTTCCACATGACACACACAGGGGAGGGAAAGATACTGACCCCACCCCTACCCCTCCCCTACATGGGAGGGGAGTGCCTGCGGACAAAAATCTTCAAAAATCTGACGATAATCTTTTCTGCAAAGGATTGGCGTCAGATTTTTGAGGATTTTTTGTCCGTTTAATACTCCTCCGTACTCCGTTTGCTGCGGCAAAACCGCAGCACACAGTTTTTACTTTTTGTTCACGTTGATGGGGGTGCTGTGGGGGAAGGCTACGGTGTAGGCTCGGTCGAGGGCATGGAGGTTGACCTTACGCATGCCGATGCCTAATCGTACGGCGACGAGGGCTCGGAGCAACTCGCGGTGACGGCGGGGATAGAGCGCGGGCGGTGGCAGTTCGTTCCAGCCCTCTTGCGGTTGGTCGTTGACGGCGGCCAGGTGGCATACATGCCAGATGAAGTCGTCGGTGGCAGCAGTTCCGAACCATGACTTCAGTACGTTGCGTATGCAGTAGCGCCGGCGCTGCATGGCGATCAGCTGTCGCGTGCTCTCCAGCTTACGCCAGAGCAGCACGAAACATTCTTGTGTATTGCTTATTTCTATCATTATGTTTATGCTTTGAATTTCGTTAATGACAATCGTGACAATGACAATCGTGACAATGCGAGCAGAGAGAGGGGTCAGACGCCAGGTTCCTGCACCTTGCGGTAGCGTCCCGTCTCTGTCTGTACGATGAGTCCCTGCCGCTTCCAGTTCTTCAGCATCTGGTGTACCTGGTTGCGCGTGACGTTGGTGCCTTTGGCTGCCACGCTCTGCTGGAGGGCATTCTCGAAGGTGAAGTCTGCATCGAGGCGTGCAAAGATGGTGTCGTTGCTCCCCATGCGCTGACGTTCGTGGCTGGCAGCATAGTCGCGGCTGGCGAAGGCGTTCTCTATGCGTTCGCGGAAGAAGTAGAGGGCGGTGTCGAGCAGATAGTCGGCCATCACGTCGTAGACGTCGAGCAGCAGTGTTGTCTGAGCCTTGATGAGCTGGGTCTTCCAGAGGTCGGGTTTCTGTATGAGCAGTTTCTCGGCTCCGCTGTAGCCATGCTTCTGTATGAGCTGTTCGCAGACGCGACAGAGCATGATGCAGCAGGTCATACGCTGTGCGGTGACGCAGACGCGGAATCGCTGTCGTGCACGTGTGCGGTCGTCGTCTTTCATTGTCTCCAGCCGTATGCGCTCTACCCACTCCCGGCTCTTGGCCTCGAGTTTGGGCAGCACCACGTCGCCCTGCATGAGTGGCAGCAGACGGGCCACCTGAGAGATGCGTTCGGCCTGTCGGTCGGTGAGCACGTAGGGTTTGTCCTGCAGGGGTGCAAAGGTGTTGTCGGGTGTGCGGGCGACTGCCAGTCGGCTCTGGAATCCGTCGGTGTAATTGTTGACGACGCGATAGAGAGCATCGGGTGTGCCGCACATGGTGACGTTCCACAGCAGTCGGTCGATGTGCACGTTGACGGCCTCAGCACTTCGGGCTTCGCGGTCGTAGCGGGTGCCGTCGTACGACTGGCGCAGCATGACCGAGAAGTCGTTGATGGCCGACTTCCATTTCTGCGCCACGGTGTCGGCCTCGGGCGTGAAGGAGAAGGCGTGCTTGCCCCCTGTGTTAGCCAGGCGTTCTGCGAGGTTGGCCACGGTGTTGTTGAGCGTCAGGCAGCGCACGGGCAGCTTCGGCTCCTCGGGTTGTTCCTTCTTGTTCTTGGCGGCGCGCTTCTTGGCTCGCCACTCGTCCTCCTGCTGCTGGTACACCTTGTCCTGCATTCTTGTCTCGGCTGTCCAGGCTTCGATGACGGGATCGATGGATCCCTTGCCGCTGGCGAAGTCACCGGCTATGTAGCTGATGAGGTTGAGCGTGTTCTTCGTACCGTGGACGTCAAGTCGGACGCCGGTGGCGAGCATGCCGATGACGGGACATACGGCGGTCACCACGGGCATGGCCAACTGGGGTCCTACGGCGTCGATGCTGTCGCGTATGCCTTGGGGCATCTTGCCGGCTGACAGCTGTGAGCTGAGGCCAGAGCACGCCTGGTCGGCAGTCGCATCGTCGTCGGTGCAGTCGGCATTGGCATCACGGTCGGCTGTCAGTGCTGCGAGTACGTCGCGCAGTCGCTTGGGCATCTGTGTGCGCTTCTCGGCCAGTGCCGAGTCGATGCACTTCATCTTCTGTGCCTCGGAGAATCCGTCGTAGCAGGGTATGACGGCGTCCATCAGCTCGCGGTCGAATCCGCATATGTGGCGCAGGTTGACAGCCAGTTCGAAGGTGAGCACGTCGCGGTTGCTTCTGACGGGTGTCTTCCCTTCGTTGTACAGCTCCCACCACTTGCTGATGATGGAGGAATAGGGAAGGCCGTTGTACTCTGATTCAGAGTCGGGAGTGCTGCGTTTAGAGTTTTCTGCCGATGTAGAGGGCTGCGGGGTAGCAAGCTCTACATTCTCCGTCGGACACTCTGCACGTTCTATCTCAAAGATGGAATCATCGAGATAGATTAAATCCTCTTCGCTATCCGATGTAGTGAAAAACACCCTTGTGATGTCCTTCGCCTTATCATCATATTCCACCTCCAAGAGCTCGCTTGCCCACCGCAGGTTCTCCTCCTGGCTCAGCTCCGGACGGCGTCGGAACACGAGGTGGTAGCCCTGTGCGCGGGCGCTCATCTCGAGCATCAGCAGGCGCAGCTCCTCCTTCTTGGCGAGGATACGCTCACGCATTGCCGACATCTGCTCGGGCTTGACGTGGTCGATGTCCATGCCCACGGTGGTACTCATCTTGGTACTGCTCTTCAGCGAGCCGTCGTCGTTGGGCAGGCACGAGTAGTTCATCTGCAGCAGGCGGTGCTTCTGCCGTTCGTCGCCCTCGCGCACTATCTTCAGTATGGCTTTCTGCTTGTCGGTGCCGCGCAGATTCAGATATTCCTCTCTCGAGAGGACGGGGCGCATCATCTTCGCCCCATCCTGATAATAAATACTGTGTACGCTCATAGTTCTTTACCACTGTGTTTCGGTTCTACGTGTCTTGATAAACGCTGCCTGCTCGCTCGTCTCCTCATTGTAGAGAGCTTCGATGAGCGCCTTGCCCAGCCGCTTGTGGAAGCGCAGCTGGAAGATGACGCTGTCGCGCGTCTCCTTCACTTCGCCGTGAGCCGTGCGGAAGAGCTGTGTGTAGCGGCTGCCGCTGTCCTTGGCGTAGGGAGTGAAGCGGCTGGTGCCGTTGTCGTCGGTCACCATGCGTCCCTTCTGGCTGGCTTGGTCGCTGCCTCTGACGATGTGGCGTCCCATCTCGAACGAGCAGGGATAGATGTTGATGTTACCATTCTCGGTGAACACTGTCTGAGTCTCCATCTGGAGATTGTCAATAAAAACATTGTTGTGTTTCATCTTTGCCTAAGTTTTCAGCGAGAAGAAGTGTCGGAATCTTTGGCCATTTACTCGAGAATATCCTCCTCGGCTTCAACTCAGGGGTTAATGATTATTGTTACCTTTGCAATGCCCTTGATGAGCGATTGCAATGCAAAGGTACAAACAGTTCTTTGTAGGACAATGGATTTGGAAACGGCCTTCCCTGACTTTCCCTGACATTCCCTATCTTTCTCTATGACTCCCTGGAATAGTGTCCTACAGACATAAAAAAAGCATCGGGAATGTCACATCCCGATGCTTGAAATTCATCTTGAAGTCCCCGTTGCGGACGGTCGGCTGTAATAGTTCCGAAACGTCTTCAAGCTATAACCCTCGCCATCACTCATGCCCATGCGTACCAACTCATTGTATAGATTCTCGGCATTCGACGGCAACAAGACCTTGTGTTCTTTCTTCATATCAGAAAGATGATCGTAGATATCCTTTAAACCGAAATGCGTGACCAGCCGTTTCACTTCATTGTGAATCTGCCATGCCTGCTCGTCAGTGGCTTCGGGGTGGACGAAGTGGAACTGTTCTTCATCTTTTTCACCAGCCCTGCCAGTGAGAGCCTCTGCGACGTCTGGCGACGATGCTGCCAGCTGCTCTATCCAATTGATGGTGAGCATGGCGGTGGTTTGACTTATCAGTTTGACCATAGACATACTGCTTTCTGTCCACATGATCGCGACCATTGACTCCACGCAATGCCCGTGTACACCCCATAAGTAGTTCATTTCGCCCTTGCCGATTTCCTGCTCTGATTCGGCGCGCAAGCTGATGATTTCGTCAGGACACGCTTTCTGAAGGCGATTCTGTTGGTTTTGCCAACCCCTGTCAGCCTTGAGTTCCGTCAACCACTCCTCTGCCGATGAGTAGTCGCTGCGCATGAAGCTCATCATAGGGCTTCGTCCTCCTCGCGCCACCAGCCATGCCCGCAACGCTGGGCATGAGCCATCAGGTAGTTGAATGCCAGCGAGTCGTCGTCAACCCAGCCCTTGGCCAGATACTTGGCGCGTACCTCACGCACCTTGTCGGCAAAGCGCCCCAGCACCTCGGCCGTAGTGCGGCGCACGCTCTCGGGCTGCTTGCTCCACGAGACTTCGGGGTCATAGTCATCCATTACCAGCCGGCCCTGCACCTCCTTGTCCATATAGTCGAAGAGAGCCTCGGCCGCCTGCAGCACATCCTCGTCAAACTGAAGGGGCACCACGCCGTATATCTCGTCGTGGAGCTTCACCAAGTCGGGCTTCAGCTGGCGACGACGCCCTTCCTGCCAGTGACGCTCTATGCTCAGCAGCTCGTCGAGTATGGCTTTCACATAGTCGCGCGGCGGCATGTGTGTATTATCCGGGCGGTCCACCAGCTCGTGGTGCTCTGAGGAGAAGAGCTCGGCCAACCCGTCCTGTGCCGGCATGTAGTTGTCGGCTTCAAACTGCGCTATGGCAATCCTTTTCATGATGTAGGCCGTGTGTATAGCCACATGGACGTAGGGCGTAGCCGAGAGCCACACGACCAGCTCGTCGTTCGTCACCCAAAAGTCGCCACCGATGCCCAGAGCCTCCTCCAGGTCGAACGCGTAGTGCAGGCTCAGGTCGTGGCACAGCGCCGCCACCTCCTCTGTCAGCGCGAGCCGTCGCCGCCGCTCGTCGGTCAGCGACAGCAGCCCCTCCTGGGTTGTCAGCGGATTATCCGCGCGTATAGGCTTCCGGCCCTCGTCGGCCGTCCAGAACATGTCCGACAGATACATGGCCAAGGGCGTATATCCATGCTTTTCCGCGAGCAACCGCTCCACCTGCGCAAGCCTGTAGGCCCTGCGCTCCTCGCCCTCCAGCATACTTGCCTCGGCGAGTCCTGCCCCGCTGAAGCAATTGTGCTCAATCAGTGCCAGCAAGTCGCTGGCCGTTAATGTCGTATTCATTTTTTTTCAGATATATATTATGGTACTACCTGACAGCATTCTCAATGACTTCTATCTCCGCTTCGCGCAAGCCTAAATACTTATAGAAGAGTTGATTGATTCCGTGCAGTACTTCGCTGTCTGATGTCTTCTCGTACTCATGATACAAATCCACAATATCTTTCTGCTGTGCCTCAGACAATTGCGGTATGGGTATGCGTTCAACGGTGTATTTCAGCCATCGCATGGTGCCCGTGCCCGAAGTGGTGCACCGCTTGGAGAAGATGTATTCACATACTGAAGAGTTGAGATAGCACAACAGATATTCCAATCGTTCGCCAGTGAAGAAGAATACGGTGTTCAGACAGTAGTACCGGCCCTCCTTGTCATAAGCGAACTTAGCCTTGTCAGACAACTCTCCCCACATAATCTTCGGTTTCATGAATTCACGCAGATAGGCACAGTTGCGAAGGTTGTAGGGGGTGTCACCCTGATCCTCTCGCTTGACGAGCTTATGGTAAATGGCCTCATCATCCAGTCGCCTTTTGACGGCAGGATAAAGGTCTACGTCCACCCTTGGCAGTCCTTCCTCCCCCTTTTCCTGGTCTTTTTTCAGGCCGTTGTGGATGTTGAGCAACCACGTGTGACCGTTAATGGCAAATTTGCTCAGATCCTCTCCCCGCACCATGTCTACGATGATGTCCCGCGTCTTAGGGTCTTCTGCCGTCAGCCGGTTGACCTCTTTGCTATCCTTGATGCTAAACGCTTCATTAAGACCGGTGGTAAAACCACGATAGATAGTATATCCCATGGCGTGTAATGTCGTTGGAGCCGCATCATCGTCCTTCTTGCAGGCACGCTCTACTTTTGTCAAGACGTCCTTGTCGGCTTCGGACAGGACTACCCAGGGGTTCTCTGCATCGTAATGGTTCTCAACGAGCCTGCCGGAAATATAGCCGTCAAGATTCAGTTTCTTCTTGTAGTCATGAATCTCGCACGCCATCGTCTTGTGGCGGTTAGCGCACTTGCGGGCCATGAGGATATTGGTGGCTACCGTGACGTTATCAAACAGTTGCGCGTCCTTGAAGTCAATGAGCAGCATAGGGTCCGAGTGGGCATACATATACTGTCGGACTCCACCGCCGGAATCTGAGCGCAGCCACGTGTTGGTCGTGATATACATGAGCAGGCCCTGAGGCTTGAGCAACTCCATGCCGTATTCATAAAACAACATGCAGATGTCTCCGTTGCTGTCGAAAGACGTATATCCACCCTTGGCGAGGGCTTTCTTAGTGACCTCCTTCAATTTGGCTATCGATATGTACGGAGGGTTGCCAATTATACAGTCAAAGCCGACAAAACGTCCGTTGTCGTCAAGGACTTCGGGAAAAGCGAAACGCCATTCTACGGCACGATTATACATTTCCTCACGCTCCTTGACCTGCTCGTTCAGTCTCTCGATTTTCCTATTCAGCTTGGCTATTTTTGCCTGAAGCTTCTCGTTCTTTTTGTCATCTTCACAATCGAGTACGCCGGCATACATATAGCTTGTCAGCTCATTCCATTCTGCCAGGGCTTTATTGCGTTCACGATACAGTTCATCGTCGTTTCTGATGATAAAGAGGATATTCTTCTTCAGTTCGTTGAGGCGTGCCTCTTTCTCTTTACGTTTTCTCTTGTCATGAATATTCTTATAGTCAGCTACAAGTTGCTTATATTCCTGAATATTCATCCGCGCACGCGCCATTTCCACCTGCAGGTTGTCAGTCAGGCGTTTCTGGTGTACAACGCTGTCGCCACACTTGATGTTGATATCAATATTGGGCAACGTGACCAGATGATTGCTGTCATCGTAATAAGCGTTTTTAAGGAGTTCTATCCATAGGCGCAACTGACAGATGTTCACGGAGTTAGGATTGATGTCCACACCAAACAGACATTTCTCGATGATGTCACGCTTTTCGCGGAACAGTACCCTCTGCAGCTTTAGCGTTCCCGTATTGCGCTGATAAGCGAAACGCTTGCCTTCTTCGTCGCGTATCACCAGTTCGTCATCAATGATCCTGACGCTGTAGTTGTTCACGGGCAGCCCTTCGTCATCGAGCAGGATGCCCAGGCGGTATTTGATTTCTATAAGCCGGTTCAGGGCGGAAACAAGGAAATGACCGCTACCCACCGCCGGATCGCATACCCGAATGGAGTTTACTATCAGGTTGGCTTGCCGGCGGTTTCCCTTGTTGATGAGCTCCTTCAGCTCTTTCATCGTGGAGCACTCCCAGCCCTCCTGCTGAAATTTCTCTACCACGGCGCGTTCGAGTGTCTGCTGGCAGATGTAATGGGTAATGGTCGAAGGGGTGAACACGGCACCGTCCTTATAGCCATTGATTTTCTCAAATATCTTTCCAAGTACAGAGGCGTTGATGAGCTCTTTTTCCTCGCGGTCAAAACTCAGCATCTCCTTCGAATCGGCACCGAAGTCATAGTTGTTCAGAAAGTCTACGATATATTTTATGTTGTCCACCCTAGCATTCGCCTTCGCATCGTCTGCAAGCACCGTCTTCTCAAAATATCTCATCTTCTCCACTTTCAGACTTGATATACGGAAAAAGTCGGTCTCTATCTTGGAAAGTTCAAAAAGACGGCTGTTCAGGTACGGTACTTTCTCGTATGCCTTCTTGAATTCCGCATTGAGATAATGGCGGTCGACTTCCCTGACGGCAAGCACCTGGAAGAAGAGATCGTTCAGGTCGTTGTAGTCCTTGATGTTCTTGTTCGAGAAGAATTTGTAGCGTTCACCATCCTCGTTGAAACTTACAAGCTGCGACTCTACCAGCTTGATGAAAAGCATGCGATTCACCCACATC
>JAFUSV010000152.1 GCA_017467565.1 Prevotella sp. | reverse complement strand
CGCACGGCTTCGCCCGACATCAATACGGAGGACTTCATGGCGGCTGTCGACTTCCTGTCGCGTCAGGAGAATGTGGATGCTGAGCGGATAGGCATCATAGGTATCTGCGGATGGGGAGGCATCGCCCTCAATGCTGCCGCCGCCGACACGCGCATCAAGGCTACGGTAGCCTCGACGATGTACGACATGACACGCGTCAGCGGCAACGGCTACTTTGACTCTGAGGATAAGGAGGAGTCGCGCCATGCTGCCCGTGAGGCTATGGCCAAGCAGCGTCTTTCTGACCCGATGGCGATGGCTGGCGGCGTGGTGAACCCGCTGCCCGACGACGCTCCGCAGTTTGTGAAGGACTACTATGACTACTACATCACACCTCGCGGCTACCATAAGCGCAGCGGCAACTCGAACGACGGCTGGCGTGCCATCGGCACCCAGGCATTTGCCAATGCCCGCTTCCTCTATTATATCAATGAGATTCGTTCGGCTGTGCTCGTCATGCATGGTGAGAAAGCCCACTCGCGCTACTTCGGCGAGGCTGCCTATAAGTACATGGTGGAGGGCAAGGCTGACGGTTACAATGTCGTGGGCAAGCCTAATCCCAATCCTGAGAACAAGGAACTGCTCATCATCCCGGGAGCCACTCACTGCGACCTCTACGACGGTGGTTATACGGAGCTTGTGGGTAAGGGCGAACCGAAAAACCTCATCCCCTGGGACAGACTTGCTGACTTCTTCAGTCAGAACCTCAAATAGTCAGGTAGTCAGGCCCTTACATTTGCCGGCAGTATGGTAGGAACGATTGTTAATACAGGAGCGATTATAGTGGGGACGCTGGTGGGCGCACTGCTCAACCGGGGCATCAGGGAGAAGTATAAGACGGGACTCTACGATGCGCTGGGGCTGGCATCGCTGGCCATAGGTCTCAATGCGTGTATCACGAATTTTCCCAAGAGCGCGTATCCCGTGCTGTTTATCGTGAGCATCGCCGTAGGTTCGGTGGTGGGTACGTGGATGGATATTGACGGGAGGTTTCATGCACTCGTGTCGAGGAAGGAGAAAGGAGAAGCGAGGAACGAGGAGGGAGAAACGAGGAAGAAGGAGCGAGGAGCCTCCTCGAAAAATCTGGCCGACGGCTTGTCGACGGCTATCCTGCTCTACTGCATAGGGCCGCTGTCGATGCTGGGACCAGTAATCTCGGCACTGAAGGGCGACCATACGTTTCTCTTTACCAACGCCACGCTGGACTTCGTGTCGAGCACCATCTTTGCCTCGACTTACGGCATCGGCATGATACTGGCGGCGCCGGTGTTGTTTCTCTGGCAGGGCCTGTTCTACATGGTGGCACAGATAAGCAGTAGTGCCGTCAGCGAGGCGCTGATGGCGGAGCTGTTGATAGTGGGCGGACTGATGATTACGGGCAGCGGACTGAACCTGCTGCGCATCACCCGGCTGAAGACGCTCAACATGCTGCCAGCCCTCGTGGTGCCCGTTGTGTGGTTTCTCATAAGAATGCTGGCTAATGGCTGACGGCTTTGCACAGACACTGATAGAGTGGTTTGGTGAGAACGGTCGCGAGTTACCCTGGCGGGAGACGCGCGACCCCTATGCTATATGGCTGTCGGAGATCATCCTGCAGCAGACGCAGGTGAAGCAGGGGTGGGCCTACTGGGAGCGCTTCATGCACAGATGGCCCACGGTGGAGCTGCTGGCCGAGGCTACCGAGGACGAGGTGCTGCGCGAGTGGCAGGGGCTGGGCTACTACAGCCGTGCCCGCAACCTGCACTATGCTGCCCGACAGATAGTGGCGATGGGTGGCTTTCCCACCACCTTGGAGGGCATACGCCGACTGAAGGGTGTGGGCGACTATACGGCGGCAGCCATCGGCAGCTTTGCCTTCGACCTGCCTGCAGCTGTGGTCGACGGCAATGTCTACCGCGTGCTGAGCCGCTACTATGGCATAGACACGCCCATCAACACGACGGAGGGGAAGAAGGAGTTTGCAGCACTTGCAACATCTCAAATCTCAAACCTCAAATCTCAAACCTCAGTGTTCAACCAGGCTATCATGGACTTCGGCGCCATACAGTGTACGCCCCAGTCGCCCCGCTGCCTGCTGTGCCCGTTGCAGGAGTCGTGCGTGGCGCTGCGTGAGGGCAGGGTGGGGCAGTTGCCGGTGAAGCTGAAGACGCTGAAGGTGAAGGAACGCCACCTTATTTATATATATATAAGATGTCAGGGCTATACGGCCATCCATCGCCGTGGCGAGGGTGACATCTGGCAAGGGCTGTATGAGCCTTTGGCAATGGATGATGGTCAATTGATAATTGATAACTGTGGGTTGCAGAATCATTATCCATTATCAATTAACAATTGTCAATTGCTAAAGCGCAGCGTGCGCCATGTGCTGACCCACCGCATCTTGTTGGCTGACTTCTACTTGTGGGAAGTGGAGGAGCGGCCGCAGCTACCCGAGGGCTACTTCTGGATTAGGGAAGAGGACATCGTGGACTATGCCGTACCGCGCTTGGTGGAGATACTCCTGGAGAGTGTTCCTAAGTATTAAATAATCAAAAAAACGGACGAAACTCTTGCGGTTTCGTTTTCTTTTTGTATCTTTGACGATAAATATCGTCGAAGTTACTGCGTCTCGGAAAAAAAAAGATAAAAATCTTTTGTTTTTCTCTCGACTTTTTGTAACTTTGTGGCAGAATTTTTAATCTACTAACTCTAAAAACCAATACACGTATGAAAGACTTAAAGATGTACATCAACGGCCGTTTCTGTGAGAGCCGTAGTGGTAAATGGATTGATGTGTTGAACCCGTCGACCGAGGAGGTCATCTCCCGACAGCCGGAAGGCACCATCGAGGATGTCAACGAGGCACTCGACGCTGCACGTGCTGCCCAAAAGAAGTGGGGAGCCACGCCAGCCATAGAGCGTGCAGGCTACCTGATGAAGATGGCCGAGGGCATCCGTAAGCGCGAGAAAGAGTTCACCGAGATTATCATGCGCGAGCAGGGTAAGACCCGCAACTGGGCCAGCATCGAGGTGGGTGCCACCATCAGTTATTTCGAATATATGGCATCGTTTGCCCGTCATATAGAGGGTGAGATCATCCCCAGCGACCGTCCCAACGAGACGATACTGCTGACGAAGAAGCCTATAGGCGTCGTGGCAGGCATACTGCCCTGGAACTTCCCCTTCTTCCTCATAGCCCGCAAGGCCGGTGCAGCGCTCATAGCCGGTTGCACCATCGTCATCAAGCCCTCGCAGCTGACGCCGGAGAACTGCACGGAGTTTGCCAAGGTCGTCGATGAAACAGGGCTGCCTGCAGGTGTCATCAACATCGTCACGGGTAAGGGTAGCGTCATCGGCAACGAGATGGCCGGTTCGCCCAAGATTGACATCGTGTCGGTGACAGGCTCGGTATCAGCCGGCGAGAGCATCATGGCTGCCGCCTCGAAGAATATCACGAAGGTAAGCCTGGAACTGGGCGGAAAGGCACCTGCCATCGTCATGAAGGATGCCGACCTGGAGCGTGCTGCCCAGTGGATAGTAGACAGCCGCATAGGTAACAACGGTCAGATATGCAACAATGCCGAGCGCGTCTATGTACAGAAGGATGTGAAGGCAGAGTTCACCAAGATTCTGGTAGACAAGATGAAGGCCGTGAAGGTGGGCGATCCCTGCAAGGACGAGAGCGTAGACATGGGCCCGCTGGTAGAGCAGCGTGCACTGGAGAGCGTCACGGAGAAGGTGGAGCGTGCCATCAAGCAGGGTGCCAAGCTGCTCTGTGGCGGTCACCGCGTAGGCGACAAGGGCTACTTCTATGCAGCCACCGTGCTCGACGACTGTCGTCAGGACATGGACATCATCCATGAGGAGACCTTCGGTCCGGTGATACCACTCGTGGAGTTTACCGATATCGACGAGGCTATCAAGATGGCCAACGACTGCGAATACGGACTGGCCAGCAGCATCTTCACCAAGGATCTGAACGTCGCCGTGAAGGCTTGCCGCGAACTGGAGTTTGGCGAGACCTACATCAACCGCGAGCACTTCGAGGCCATACAGGGATTCCATGCCGGAGTGAAGAAGAGCGGTATAGGCGGTGCCGATGGTAAGCATGGCGTAGAGGAGTATCTGGTCACGCATGTGACCTATCTGGATACCTGGGAGGATATGTAAATTGATAATTGACAATTGGCAATTCTGTAAAGAATGAAGATAGGATTGTTTATACCTTGTTATGTCGACGCGCTCTACCCTGAAGTGGGCGTGTCGACATATAAGTTGCTGAAGTCGCTGGGACTCGATGTAGACTACCCGGAGAAGCAGACCTGCTGCGGACAGCCCATGGGCAATGCCGGCTTTGAGCGCATGGCTGTGCCCCTGGCAGAGAAGTACGACCAGCTGTTCAGCGGCTACGACTATGTAGTGGCGCCGTCGGCCAGCTGTGCCGCCTATGTGCGCCTCTTTCATCCCAACCTGATGAAAGAGAGGGAGTGCGTGGCAGCCAGCAAGACGATGGACGTGGTGGAGTTTCTGCATGATGTGGTGAAGGTGGACCGTCTGCCGTCGAAGTTTCCCCATAAGGTGAGTGTACACAACTCGTGCCACGGGGTGCGCGAACTGGGCCTCTCGTCACCGTCGGAGCGCAACGTGCCACGGTTCAACAAGATCATAGACCTGTTGCGACTGGTAGAGGGCATAGAGATTGCAGAGCCCGAACGTCCTGACGAATGCTGTGGCTTCGGCGGTATGTTTGCCGTCGAGGAGCAGGCCGTGTCGGCCCGCATGGGACTCGACAAGGTGCGCCGTCACATGGCTACCGAAGCCGAGTATGTCACCGGTCCCGACTCGTCGTGCCTGATGCACATGCAGGGCGTAGCTCAGAAGCAGAAGCTCGACATCAAGTTTATCCATGTGGTTCAAATTTTAGCAGCAGGACTATGAGTACGAAACATTCTAAAGCAGCCGAGGCGTATCTGAAAGACACGCAGGTGGCAGAGCGGCATGATGCCACCTTCTTCGGCATCAGGCAGAAGCGCGACCGCATGGCTCAGGCATTGCCCGAATGGGAAGATCTTCGTGAGGCTGCCAGTCAGATCAAGAAACATACGGTCACCCATCTGGCCGACTACTTAGAAATGTTCGAGGCCAGGGCGAAAGCCAACGGCGTGCATGTGCACTGGGCGAAGGATGCCGACGAATACAACAGCATCGTCAGCAGCATCCTGTCGTCGCACCACGTGAAAAAGGTGGTGAAGAGCAAGAGCATGCTCACCGAAGAGTGCCACCTGAACGAACATCTGGAGAGGCAGGGCATCGACGTGGTGGAGACCGACCTGGGCGAGCGCATCCTGCAGATGATGCACCTGGCTCCCAGTCATATCGTGGTGCCAGCCCTGCACGTTCACCGCGAGGAGATAGGCGACACGTTCCGCAAGCTGATACCCGACTTCGACAAGATAGTAAAGACCTATGAGGCCAATGGGACTCATGAGCCCAATGAGCCCCATGATCCTAACGACCCCACGCTGCTGACCTACGTGGCCCGCATGCATCTGCGTCGGCAGTTCATGGAGGCCGATGCCGGTTTGACGGGTGCCAACTTCGGCATAGCCGAGACTGGCGACGTCGTGGTGTGTACCAATGAAGGCAATGCCGACATGTCGACATCGATACCTAAACTGCATATCGTCTCGATGGGTATCGAGAAACTCATACCCAACTATCAGTCGATGGCCGTATTCCAGCGCCTGCTGGCCCGCTGCGGCACAGGGCAGGAGACGACCGTCTACACCAGCCATTTCCGTGGACCACGGCCAGGCGGCGAGATGCACATCATACTGGTAGACAACGGGCGCAGCAAGATACTGGGCAACGAGGAGCACTGGCAGACGCTGAAGTGCATGCGCTGCGGTGCATGTATGAACACCTGTCCTGTCTACCGGCGTTCGGCAGGCTACAGCTATACCTACTTTATCCCGGGGCCCATCGGCATCAATCTGGGCATGCTGCACGATGCCCATCAGTACTACGACAACGTGTCGGCCTGCTCGCTTTGCTGTTCGTGTGATAATGTCTGTCCTGTCAAGGTCGATCTTTCTACGCAGATATATCGCTGGCGTCAGCAGCTGGAGAGCCTGGGGCATCACAGTAAAATGAAGAAGATGATGTCTGGCGGCATGAGTCTGCTCTTCAACCACCCGTCGCTCTATACCGGCACGCTGCGTCTGTCGCCTGCTGTCAACTGGATACCCGGCCCATTGATTAACATGCGCCTGAATCCCTGGACTTACGGCCATCAGATGATGAAGTTCCCCAAGAAGTCGTTCCACCAGATGTGGAAGGAAGTGAGAAGTGATAAGTGAGAAGTGAAAAGTGAAGAGTGAAAAGTGAAAAGTGAAAAGTGAAACGTGAAAAATAATTGCTACCGCTGTGGATATGAATACAAGAGAAGATATATTGAAGACATTGCGTGGCAATGTTCGTGAGACTTACGATATGCCGGACTTGTCGGCGCTGCGTCCTGTCAGCTATCCTGATGCCGTGGAGGAGTTTAAGACGAAGACTACGACGATAGCAGGGGCACGACTCATGGAGATGCACGACGGCGACGACCTGAATGACCTGATACGCAGGGCCTATCCCGATGCCAAGGTGATAGCCAGCAACCTGCCTGGCGTGAAGGCCGACCTGAATCCTGATACCGTCGCTGAGGCGCAGGAACTGGAGCGTGTGGACGTGGGGGTCATCGAGGGATGTATCGGCGTGGCCGAGAATGCCTGCATCTGGATTCCGCAGACGATGAAGGAACGGGCCGTGTGCTTCGCCTCAGAGCAACTCGTCATCGTATTGCACCGTGACCAGATAGTCCATAACATGCATGAGGCCTACCAGCTGATAGCCGACAGCAAGGACTACTTCCGCGAGTATAAGTTCGGTACCTTCATCAGCGGTCCCAGCAAGACCGCAGATATAGAGTCGGCACTCGTCTATGGAGCCCAGGCAGCACGTGGTGTGACCGTTGTGCTCGCAGACAGTCGGCGATAACGTATTTTAATTGAAAAAACTTACGAAAACATTTGGGGAAATGAAGAAAATGTCGTATCTTTGCGGAAGAAAAAATAAGATAGACATCCAACCCTAATTACCTTAAATGCTATACTCGGATAACATAAAAAGTGCAGCTCCGGTGGGAACTGCACTTTTTTCGTGCTATAACTCGCGGAACAGCTGTTCCAGCACCTTGGGGAAATGCTCCATCTCCAGCACATGCTCTTTCTCGGCAATGTCGTCTACCGTGTCGTCGGGTGACAGTGGTGTGCTGAACTGGGCAATGATGTCGCCACCGTCGCAGACAGGGCTGACGTAGTGGATAGTCATGCCCGTCTCAGTCTCGCCGGCAGCCTTGACCGCCTCGTGCACATGGTGACCATACATGCCCTTGCCGCCGAACTTGGGCAGCAGAGCCGGGTGCAGGTTGACGATGCGGCGGGGATAGGCATCGATGAGGTAATTGGGTATGAGCGGCAGGAAACCAGCCAGGACAATGAACTCGATGCCGTAGTGCTCCATCAGCGGCATCACGATGTCGGGATTGCTGAGGTCGGCCTTCGATATGATGGTCGTGGGCACCTCGTGCCGACGTGCACGTTCCAAGGCGAAAGCGTCGGCACGGTTGCTGACCACCAGGGCGATATGTACAGACTCCGAGTCCTTGAAGTACTCGATGATATTCTCGCAGTTGGTGCCTCCGCCTGAAACGAAGATGGCTATTGTCAGTGGTTTCATACTGTCTTACTTCAGTTTCTTGCCGTCAGCAAAAGCCTTGCCTACAGCCTTGCCCATTTCTATATAATTATGGTGTACGGGGTCGTAGCTGATGATGTGCATCTTCTCTACGTCGGGCTGACCGTCGGCAGCAAGGTAGCGCTCGTCGCACACGATGTTGACGACCTCAGCTACCAGGTAGTAGCCTGACTCTGACTCGTCTATCTTCTGCTTCACGCGGCACTCCATCGTCATGGGCATCTCCTTGAACAGAGGCGCATTCACATTGGGAGCTTTCTCGATGGTCCATCCCGTACGCTCCATCTTGTCGGGTGTGTTGCGACCGCTCACCAGTCCTACGTAGTCGGCAGCGACAAGCGTCTCTGTAGTGGCAAAGGCTACGGTAAACTCATTGTTCACTTTCAGGTTGTCGGTGGTCTGGTGGCTTGACAGTGAGATGACGATCTCGTGCATGTCCCACGTGCCGCCCCAGGCAGCATTCATAGCGTTGGGCTTTCCCTCCTTGTTGTAGGTACCGATGATCAGTACGGGCTGAGGAAGCATCCAAGGTTTCGATCCAAAGTTCTTCATCGTTGTTTTCGGTTTTTGATTATTATTCTCAGTTACACAGTATTCGTCTTTCAGCTCAAAATGCTGGAAATCTTTGCACGACGTCCAGTCGCCGCCCCACTCGAAGCCCCGCTCCGTGAACAGGCGGAAGGCCAGGTCGTTATGGTCTATCTTGTAGCGGAACGACTTGGTGCGGTCGCAGTAGGCGGTGGCAGTGGCAGGCTGTACGAAGCGTGTGCCGTCCTTGCGGTCCTTGTAGTAGGGGTTGTAGAGCGTGTTCAGGTCGACGGCCAGTCCGCGGGCATGCTTCGACAGCTTGTTGCTGCCGGCAATGGCGCGGTAGCAGAAGCTCGACGTGTTGTTGGCACGCATCTGTCGCTCATCGTCGGCATCGTATTCGTCGGGCAGTACGATGCGCTCAATGGGGTAGTGAGCCTCGTAGAGCAGGCGGAATATCTCCACCACGCGGTCGGCTATCAGTTTGTTGCACACCATCTCCCCCTGGTGCGTCTTTCCGTCGTAGTCCCAGTGCAGCAGTCGCAGGTAGCGCAGGTCGTCGCGGCCTATGTGTGGGTTCTCCTTGTAGGTCTTGCCTTGCATGCGAGCCCATACGTTGTCGGGTATCTCCGTGGCCGTGAAATCCTGGTTCGTGCTGCCTTGTTGCTGAGCGTAGCACAGGGTGGCCGAGAGCATCAACAGGAGTGTCAGTAGTCTTCTCATATTCTCATAATATTAAAAAAATGGAAATACGCCAAAACGAGTCTGGCATATCTCCATCATATCAGTCATAGATTAGGCCTCAGGCTCAGCAGCCTTGAAACTGTCGAGGTCTTCCACCTTGAAGTTCTTGATGTAGGCAGCCTTGCCCAGCACGTTCTCCTCAGCCATACGTACATAGACGTTGGCACTCTTCTGGAAGAGCTCGGGCGCCTCGGCAGCATCGCGGATGATGAGCAGCGACATCACCAGCTCGCAGGTCATGTCGTACAGACGGCGGGCCAGGAAGTCGAAGGCATCCTGCGAGTCGAGAGCCTTGGCATAGTTGAGGGCATCCTCGTAGACGGGGATGAGGCGCTCCACACGGTCAAGAAGGGCGGTAGCAAATTGTTCACTGTTCACTGTCCCCTTTTCACTTTCCAGCATGTCCTTGATGTTCTGCAGCATGGTGCCGTTAGAGATGTAGCGGATGGCAGCGACGACCTGCAGCTGCGTGGTACCCTCGTAGATAGAGAAGATACGTGCATCGCGGTAGAGACGCTGGCTCTT
>JAFUSV010000151.1 GCA_017467565.1 Prevotella sp. | reverse complement strand
TCATATCTGCTTTCGGAATGATCAGAAATGTTTGCTGCAAATAATAAAAAACCTTTATTTCTGCGATAATTGACAAAAAATGAGTATATTTGCCCCCGATTTATGCTATTATGCATTCTGAAGTATTAATTATGCATTAAAAGATGGGAATAGTCATTGGAATAGACGTGGGCATCTCAACCACGAAAATAGTAGGGCTGCGCGACGGACAGCCTTCTAACCCTATCCGTACGACGGCTGCCGACCCTATAGCCTCGCTCTACGGCGCCTTCGGCAAGTATCTGCACGACAATAACATCCAGCTGGAAGAGGTAGAGCACGTCATGTTGACAGGTGTCGGCGCGGCCTACGTGAAGAACGATGTCTACGGCGTGAAGACCAGCCGCTGCGACGAGTTCATAGCCGATGCGCTGGGTGCACGCTACGAGTCGAACCTCGACCCTGCCATCGTGGTGTCGATGGGCACGGGCACGTCGTTCGTGATGTGCCATGGTGATGACATCCGTCATATCGGCGGCATCGGCATCGGCGGCGGTACGCTGCAGGGCCTGTCGCGCCTGCTGCTGAATACGGGCGACATCAAGCAGGTGTCGGCCTTGGCCAAGGAGGGCGACGTGTCGCACATCAACCTGCTGATAGGCGACATCTCGGCTCAGCCGCTGCCCGGTCTGCCCATGAACGCCACGGCCTCGCTCTTTGCCAGGGCACAGAGCAATGCCTCGCAGGAGGACATTGCCGCCGGACTCATCAACACCGTGCTGCAGACCATAGGATCGGCATCGGTGCTGGCCAGTCAGGGCACGCAGTGCAAGGACATGGTGATGATAGGTCAGCTGACGCTGCTGCCCCAGTGCAAGGATATATTCCCTGTGTTCGAGCAGCTCTACGGTGTGCGCTTCCACATCCCCAAGTTCTCGCAGTTCTGCACCGCCATCGGGGCAGCCCTGGCCTACGAGAGAAAGGGGGGGAGCGTGGAGTGATATCGTAGGGGGTGAAGTGATATCGTGGAGTGTGGAGTGTGAAGTGAGAATAGACTTGGCGCCCGCAATTCAAGCACACGAAACTAACCTCACTTCACACTCCACACTTCACACTCCACGAAATCACTTCACACTCCACACTCCACCCTCCACGAAATCCCTTCACGAAATTAAAAAAAAGAAAAGAAACAATGAAAACCAGACTGACAGAAAAGAAATATGTGGTGCCGTTTGTGCTGATAACGACACTGTTCTTCCTGTGGGGATTTGCACGCGCCATACTCGATGTGCTCAACAAGCACTTCCAGGACGAGCTGCACATCTCCATCACACAATCGGCACTGATACAGGTGACCACCTATCTGGGCTATTTCCTGATGGCCATCCCCGCCGGCATCTTTATCAACCGCTATGGCTACCGCCGCGGCGTCGTCTTCGGACTGACGCTCTTCGGACTGGGCGCCTTGGCCTTCATACCGGGCAACACGTTCTATGCCTTCCTCGCTGCGCTGTTCGTCATAGGCTGCGGCCTGACGTTCCTGGAGACGGCGGCCAACCCCTACGTCACCGAGCTGGGCCCGAAGGAGACGGCATCGAGCCGACTGAACCTGTCGCAGACGTTCAACGGCATGGGCTGCTTCATGGCGACGTTGCTGGTAGGCCAGTTCCTGTTCCAGGAGGGCAGCTCGGGCGACGTGGCCGTGCCCTACGGCATCATGGGCGTCCTGGTACTGCTGATAGCCCTCGTCTTTACGCGAGTGAAGTTGCCGGAAGTGGTTCATGAGTCCCATGAGCCTAATAGGCCCCATGCTACCCACTGGGCCGTGCTGCGCAATCGCTGGTTTGTGTTCGGACTGCTGGCACTGCTGGCCTACGAGGTGGCCGAGATCTCGCTCAACAGCTATTTCGTGAACTTCGTCACGGGTACGGGGTGGATGTCTAAGCTCGACGCCTCGCGCGTGGTGTCGCTGGCACTGGTCATCTTTATGGTAGGGCGCTTCGTGGGCAGTTGGGTGATGCGCTCGGTCAGGGCCGAGGTGATGCTCTTCTGGTGTGCCGTGGGCACCGTAGCCTGCATGATAGTCACGATGCTCAATCTGGGCACCGTGTCGCTGGTGGCACTGATACTCAACTATTTCTTTGAGGCCATCATGTTCCCCACCATCTTCTCGTTGGCCATACGCGACATGGGTGCCGGTACTAAGAGTGCCGCCTCGCTGCTGATGATGACGCCGATAGGCGGTTGCGGCTTCCTGCTTATGGGCTACATTGCCGACCATAGTAACCCCTTCCTGCCGTTTGTCATCCCTCTGGTAGGGTTCAGTGTGGTGCTGCTCTTTGCCTATAAGACTATTAAAGTAAAAAACGTGGGGTGATTTCGTGAAGTGTGGAGTGTGGAGGGTGAAGTGAGAATAGTCTTTGCTCACCCAATTCAAGCACACAAAACTAACCTCACTTCACCCTCCACCCTCCACCCTTCACGAATTCTCCCACAAAAAAACAAAAACCAAAAACCTAAGGTGATATGAAAAAGGTATTATTTGCATTAGTGATGCTGATGTGCTGCAGCGCAGTCAAGGCACAGGTGATCAAGGACCGTGACTACTCGATGATCGGTATCGTGGAGAAAGACGGCACCATCAAGGACCGCAGCTACTTCTTCAAGGGCAGAGTAGAGCGCGACGGAACGCTGAGAGACCGTTCCTACCAGATGGTAGGCAAGATAGAGCGCGACGGCACCATCAAGGACCGCAGCTATGCCATCGTGGGCTACGTGTATAAGGACGGGTCGGTGAGGGCACGCGACTTCTCCATCATCGGCTATGTCGACGACCACGGACAGGTCAAGGACCGCGATTTCCGCTATATAGGCTATGCCGAGGGCGTAGACCGCAACGTGGCGGCAGTCTTGTTCTTCTTCAACCTGCTGAGCCTGAAGTAAGGAGGTGATGAGGCTGGTGCACTTTCTGGTGCTTTGCCTCTCGGCGCTATGGTCGGCGAGGGGCATGGCTCAATCGCAGGTGGTCATCGTCATGGACGACGACACCCGCTTGCCCGTGGTACGGGCCAGTCTGTACACCAAGGAGAAGGGCCGCTTCCACTCAGCTATCACTAATGAAGAGGGCATCGCCCAGATAACGTTTCAGTACACGCGGCTCACCGTCTCGCACCTCAACTACGAGAAGCGCGTCGTGAAGGGTGTGCGCGACACCATCTGGCTGAGGCCGGTCTACCAGACGGCTCCCGAGGTGACGGTGACCAACCGGGAGCCCGAATGGATCAGACGTAAGCTGAAGCAGGCCGTGAAGAACAAGGAGCAGCGCTATTTCGCGCTCGACACCACGCAGCACTTTGTCTACGATACGCGCTCCATACGCACTGACCACATCTACCAATATCACCTGACAGGGCAGCTGCTGATGAAGGGCGAGCAACGCAGACGCTATGCCATTGTGCCCGATACGTCGGTCATCACGGCTTCCGATTCCACCCGCCTCACCGACACCAGCAACATGCGGCGCATGCTCTACGAGGACTTCATGGCCGAGATGGACAACGGCTTTATACGTGGTCACCGCTTCAGTGAGAACCCTGCTTTCGTGGGGCGCACGAAGGACGAGATAGAACTGCGCTACTTCTCGAAGAGTCATAAGGACGACCGTGGCCGCCTGGTCATCGACACGGCGCGCTGTGTCGTCCTGTCGGCCACTCGCTATTCGGGCACGAAGACCAACAGGAGTGAGCGGCTCAACCAGTTTCTGTATGGCTTTGCCCGACTGATGGGCTACAGCATTGACATCTGGACACGCGACTACCAGGTGACGTATGCCGAGCGTCAGGATGGCACGTTCTATCCTGCCGAGGTGCGCTACAAGTGCTATATGGTGGCTCGCGACAAGGGTAGCGGCAAGGCCGAGCAGCAGTTCGACGAGCAGACGGGCGGCGGCTTCCCCAATATGGAGGCGACGCTGAGGCTCAGCGACGGTAGTGCACAGGTAGCGGCGTCAGCATCGAAGGAGTTGCCTCCGTCGTGGTATATCCAATACAATACCGATGCCGACCGTCAGCGCGAGGTGGAGCTGTCGAACTTGCCGGCGGAGTTTTTTATGTTTGAAGATTGAAGATTGAAGTTTGAAATTTGAAATTTGAAGATTGAAGTTTGAAGTTTGAAATGAGCAAGATACGAGTACTGGCTTTTGATGCCGACGATACGCTGTGGGACTGTCAGGGACACTTTGACAGGGTGATGCAGCAGTTATATACCGAGTTGGAACCATGGGTAGACCGCGAGACGGCGGCCAACGAGCTCTATGCCACTGAGCGCAAGAACATGCCGCTGCTGGGCTTTGGTGCCAAGGCCTTCACGCTGTCCATGCTGGAGACCGCCATGCGCGTCAGTCGCTACGAGATGCCGGCTGCCAAGATCAGCGAGATACAGCAGCAGTGCTACCGTCTGCTGCAGTTTCCCTGTACGCCGTTGCCCGAGGTAGAGGCGACGTTGCACCGTCTGCGTGACAGTCGCCAGTACCGCATGGTGGCCTTCACCAAGGGCGAGCTGCTTGACCAGGAGCATAAGCTGGAGCGTTCGGGCCTGGCTGACTGTTTCGACGATGTAGAGATTACCAGCGACAAGGGCGAGCGGGAGTTCCGTAACCTCTGTCATAAGCTGGGCATCGCACCCGAGGAGATGCTGATGGTAGGCAACTCGTTCAAGAGCGACATTGCCCCCGCACTGGCCATAGGCTGCACAGCCGTCCACATACCCTTCCACATCACATGGGAGCTGGAGGAGGCGAAGGTCTACGACCACCCGCGCCTCTACAGTATTCAGCATTTTGGTGAGCTCCTGGACATATTGGCGGATGGAAGTAAGTGAGCTGTTTGACATCTGCAGGACGCTGGCTAAAGGGCAGCCGTCGGCAGCAGCCTTGCAACAGATGCACGAGTTGCTGGTGCTGACGTGTGCATACGGCGGACGTCAGCAGGGGGGTGCCTTCGGCAATCTGTTCTCGCAGGTAGACTGGCTGTGCAAGCACCACGGCATAGGCTACGAGGACATGCTGGCCATCCAGACAGCACGCCGACATTCCTCACACCCCCCAAAAACATCAAACATCACACAT
>JAFUSV010000150.1 GCA_017467565.1 Prevotella sp. | reverse complement strand
GCGGAGTCTGTTCAACAAAGACAAGGGTTTAGAGAGAATGATTCAACTTTTGCCAGGGTTAAGGATTAAGGTATCAAACAAGCATTCAACCTATGGCAGGGTTAAGGTAAAAACCATTCAACTTTTTCTAGGGTAGTACACGTTGATTACGATGACAAATGACAGTTATGACAGATGACAGTTTATGAAAAATCTGCGGACATAGGAGATAGAGATTATATTATATATATTAATATATATAATATAATCTCTATACCCTTTTTCTTCCCGATTTCAAAAAACTGTCATCTGTCATCTGTCATAACTGTCATCGTCATGGCTCTATGCATGATGATGAAGAGAACAAAAAAGGACGCCCTGATTCAGGGCCCCCTTGATCACGTCCCCATGATATTAAGACAAGGGCACCGTCGCGATTCGCGACACTGCCTATGAGACTCGAGCAGTCGTTATCAACGAGTCGTGATGCAGGCTATCCGAAACATGGAGCCGGCATGGGTGAAAGTACAAGGGCGCAATTTTGCGCTCTTGCACGGAATCAAGGGCGTCGCGAAACGCGACGCCATCGGTCGAGAACAGATAGTGATCAGCGGGGACAGGACACTGTTCACCAGTCCCCATGATTACCTACAATTTGTCAAACATCTGACAAATCTCGGATCTAATATTGGCTGAGAAACAAGAAAGCAAACTTAACCAAAAATGCCTCAAACTTAACCGGAAATTGTAAATAAATCAGTAAAAATAAGGTAAAAAGATGAAAAAGTTAACCAAAAACTTGGCAGAATGAAAGAAAATGGTTAACTTTGTGGCGGAATAACGGTTAAGTAAAGAACAAAAAACGGTTAAGTAAGGAGCAAAATAAAGGTTAAGCTATGGACGCAGCAAGAATCAAAGAACTCTGTGCACTGGGCGAAGGCAGATACCATGCCGACGAGCACGGCGTAGACCGCACAAGTCTGACAGATGTCGACATGTACGCACTCAACGACTACCTGGAGCAAAGCTATGGCAAAAGCGCCGACAGCTTCGGCATGCCCATAGACCAACTGCTGAAAAACCTACAAATCATGACCGACGACGGACGGCTGACACTCGCCGGACTGCTCTTCTTCGGCAAGAGACCGCAAATGTACGAGCCGTCGTTCGTCATCAAGGCCGTCTCGTTCTTCGGCAACGACATGGGAGGACTGGAATACCGCAACAGCAAAGACATCACCGGCACCATACCCAGAATGTTTGAGATGGGCATGGACTTCCTGACAGGCAACCTTCACAGCCTGCAGGCAGGACAGTCGTTCAACAGCGTGGGCAAGCTCGAGATATCCGAGGTGGCACTGAAAGAGCTGCTGCAAAACGCGCTGGTACACCGCGACTACCTGATAGATGCACCCATACGCATCATGATCTTCGACAACCGTGTCGAAATAGTCAGCCCCGGCGGACTACCCAAAGGCGTAGACCTGGAATCCATCAGGTTTGGCAAGACCCAGCAGCGCAACAGGCTCATGGCCACCCTCTGCGCCAAGACCATGGACTACCGCGGGCTGGGCACCGGCATCATCCGTGCCACCAAGGAAGTGCCAGGCATACAGTTCTTCAACGAAGAGAACAGTCAGTTCAAAGTAGTGATAAGACGTCCTATCGATGACTATGAGCCTACATCGTATGTGGCCAGCGAGCCCAGCATACGCAGGGAAGACGAGTACAGGCACGGCATCCACGTCGGCAACAGCGGCATCATGTGGCCCGACCTCAGACTGAGATGCCCCGACCTTCCCAAGGGCGAGGACGACACAGCCCGCAAGCTGCTGACCTACTGCAAGACGGTGCCCCAGGGCATCCTCGAGATGATGGAGCACACGGGCTACAAGAGCCGTACCAGCTTCAGGAGGCGGCTGTTCACTCCACTATACGAGGCAGGACTTCTGATACCCGAATATCCAGACAGTCCCAACAGTCCCAAGCAGCGGTACCGTTCGGTGTATTGAAAGGTGAGAAGAAAGCAGTAGGTAGAACAAATCAGAAAAGAAGAAGCATCAACGAGCCACCCCTGTGAAGAGGTGGCTCGCTTGTTTAATACACGATGAAAGTAGTGGGTTTCTGGCTGCTATCGAAGATGTAGCCGTTGCGTGAGCGGGCACCCTCGGGCTCGTATTCGTAGACATTGCCATCTTGACGTACGGGCTGCAGATCCCAGTACTCGGGCCAGCAGTCTACAGTACGCATGAGCGTCAGCCGTGGGGCATCGGTCAGACGGATGACAGGCTCGTCGGCAGTGGCGTAGTTGCGCCTCTCGTTCATCACGTAAGTCTTGGGGGCAGGCACCTCGCTGGTGGCGTCGACCTGCGTGTTGCGGTAGAAGAGCAGGGAGCCGAAGCCCGGGTTGTCACAGGTGAAGCCGGCACCTTCCGGACGTACGTAGTGACCCAGCACCTGGCTGGTATAGGGCATCGGCAGGTGACGTCGGCCTACGTAGTGGTTGTAGGCTATCTCGAACACCGAGCGCCACTATCCCAGGGCACCCTCGGCCAGCACGTTCCAGTTGCAGTAGCGACCCGTCAGGTCGTGCCACGTCTGGAAGGGCACGTCGTAGCCCAGGTTGGCCCGCGACGTATATTCATAGGCAGCCAGCAGTCGGTTGTCGAGTGCAGCGTAGAGGTCGTCGCCCTGATTCCATGCCATCTCGCAGGTCTCAGCCAGCACGCCTATGCCAAGCATGACGTGGGCCTGGTCGCGCCCTGACTCCTGGCACTGTCCCTCGGCATTGATGATATAGTTGGGCAGCGACCCGTCGTCGTGGCCACGCAGGTAGAAGTCCTTAGCCTGCATGTATTGGCGGGCATCGTCGGTATAGATGGCGTAGGCCATGCGCATCTTGTTGTTGATGGCTCCCCAGTTGCCATTGGCATAGGGCGACATCCAGTCGAAGCGGTCGAGCACGGGAAGGAAGGCGCGACGGAACATGTCGACGGTCTGTCGGGTGTCGTCCTGCGTCCATCCCTTGTACTGATAGCGCAACAGTTCGCAGGCATTGATGAGGATAAAGCCCTGCAGTCCTGAGCAGAGCGGGTCGTTGATGTTCACGGTCTGCAACTTACTGGCATAGGCCCTGATGATGGCCGTGGCCGTCTGGGCATGGCTCTCGTCGCCGGTGAGGACGTACATCAGCGCGTTGTAGTAGGCTGCCAGGAAGTCGTTCTCGCAGGGCTTTTTCGTCCATCGGTACTTGCCGTCACGGGCTATGTGCTCGTAAGGGCCTTGCATCTGGTAGCCGGCCTGTGCCTTGGGGTCGGTCTTCAGCTTCTCATACGATCCCATGGCCACCTCGTCCTTTTGACGGATGAGTCGTTGCATGCGCTTCACGTCGGCAGCGGTATGGAGGAGTCCCGGGTGGGCGAACTTCTTATCAGCAACAGGACGGATGTGGAGGGCTGCACCGCCGGAGGGAAGGAGTTTTAATTGAGAAGTGAGAAGTGAGGATTGAGAAGTTTTTTTAGACACTACGAGCTTGTATTGTTCGTGGAGCATGCTTCTTTTTTTAGCAGGGTCGTCATTGTAAATATCTACTGTGTATTCGCCCTTGGGCAGGAAGTCGAGAGGCACACTGACGGTGCGGGCCTCAGTATTGTTCATCACGCCGACGAAGTAGTCGGTGCCTGCCCGGCGCATCTGCACGACATACTGACCCGGCTCGCCAGCCAGCGCACGACTCTCGTCGAAGACGGTGGGTATGTCCTTCCAGAACTGCAACTCGGGTTCACCCTTGTCGCAGAAGGGCAGGTCGTACCAGAAGTAGAACTGCAGCGGGGAGTAGTAGACGGCGGCCATGGCCAGCTGGTGACCTCGGGTATTCTTCACACGCTGATTGTAGTAGCACAGCGTGTAGTCAGCCGGTCCGCAGAGGAAGCGGGTGAAGGGCAGCAGAGTGTTATGGTCGGCATCGGGCATCTCCTCGTTGCCGCGGATGCCCTCTTGTGTCAGCAGGTTAGGATAGGTACGCGAGAGACCTGTGGGCCGATATTCGTCGTGTATGTCGACCATCAGCCCGTAGCGGGCACATTTCTCTACGGCCTGATGCAGCCACGTGCTCCACTGCTGGTTGCCCACGTGGACGAAGCCGAACTTGATGCCGCTGACGCCCCACTTCCTGTACAAGGGCAGCAGCTCGTCTATCTGGCGGTAGAGGGCGCGCTGGTTGACGTAGAGCCACACGCCGACACCTTGGCTGCGGGCATAGTCGCATATCTCGGGTATGGTGAAGTCGCGTGTCTCGGCGACCTGTCGGGCATCGCTCTCTACCCTGCCCTCTGGACCATACCAGCCGGCATCGAGCTCCACGTACTGCATGCCGAAAGCCCGGCAGTAGTCGATGCTCTTCATGATGGATGCCTTGTCAAGTCGGCTGGAGCGGAAGGCCTTGCCCGGGTTGATGAAGACGGTGTTGGGCACGCGGCTGGGTTCGTTGAGATTGAGGATGAGTTCCTTGTGGTTGATGAGGTCAACGGCACGGTCGGCCGCCATGATGACGCGCCAAGGGGTGTCGTAGGGCGAGATGATGTCGGCCGAGTCGTAGAGCGCCACCTGCAGCTCGTGGTCGTGCTTCAGGCGGAACTTACCACGCACAAAGTCGTTCATGGCGGCTTCGAGCAGGGCGACGTATGTGCCGTCGGGCAGTTGCATGAGCAGGGGCCGCTCGCAGTCGAGCCACTCCTTGTCGCTGGTCAGCGGACGTTTGTCGTAGGGACCCTGTGCCCACTCCTCGTACCAGGCCTTGGTGCCCTGGGGCATGACGAACGAGGTGCGCTCACCCGTGATATGTAGGAATAGGCTGTTCTTCGTCTCAGGGAAATGATAGCGCAGGGCGATGCCCTCGTCGTAGGCCCTGACCACGATGTCCATGGCGTAGTACTTACGCTTGTCGTAGCCGTCACCGGCGGCGTTGCCCTCCTGCGTGCCTTTCTCGTAGTGGAGCACCAGTTGGTTGTAGTGGTCGCGTATGCGGTTGTTCTCGCCGTAGAGAGGCATCCACGTGGTGTCCTTCGACAGGCGCTGCTCACCCCTGAGCACCAGGTCGCTGCACCAGTCAGTGTTCTCGCCACGGGGCACGGCGAGTGCCGACTCGAAGTAGCGGTTATCGATGTCGATGCCCAGCCGCCCAGTGCGTACGATGGTTCTGCCATCGTAGCGCAGCGAGTAGCTCATGCCGCTGATGGTCATCTCGTACCGCCCGTCGGGCGATGTCAGTTTGACATCGGCAGCCACGGCAACACCTGCTGAGTAGCACAGCCATGTCAACAGTAGGAATATCACTCTTTTCATACGCTTCTACCTTGTCTCTTTTCTTTTACTACGAAAACCAGCTGCAAAATTACTTAAAAAGAATAATATTAAGGAAAGATTTGCGTTTTTTAAGTAAGAACACTGACAACAAGCGTATTCTATGAAATACGAAGAATCATGAACAGGAAACTTATCATTGCTTGCCTGACGCTGATGCCCATGCTGGCCACGGCTCAGTATCGCTCAGAGGTGTGGTGCCCCGACCAGGGTGACGGCACCTACGTGAACCCCGTCATCAATGCCGACTACTCCGACCCCGACGTGTGTGCCGTGGGCGAGGACTACTACCTGACGGCCTCGTCGTTCAACTGCATTCCCGGACTGCCCATCCTGCACTCTAAGGACTTGGTGAACTGGACCATCATTGGCCATGCCCTGCAGGAACAGCAGCCTCGCGCCCTCTTCGACCGTCCGCAACACGGCAAGGGAGTGTGGGCTCCCAGCATACGCTACCACGAGGGTGAGTACTTCATCTATTGGGGCGACCCCGACCACGGCGTGTTCATGGTGAAGGCCAGTCAGCCACAGGGACCATGGAGCGAGCCCGTCTGCGTCATCGCCGGCAGGGGCATGATAGACACCACCCCACTCTGGGACGACGACGGACGCTGCTACCTGGTGAACGGATGGGCCAACTCACGTGCCGGCTTCAACTCGGTACTAACGGTCAGGGAACTGAGTGCCGACGGCACACGCGCCATCTCGCAGCCCCGCATCGTCTTCGACGGCGGACAGGAGAACCACACCACCGAGGGGCCGAAGTTCTACAAGCGCGACGGCTACTACTGGATACTCTGTCCCGCAGGCGGCGTCGCCATGGGCTGGCAGCTGGCCATGCGCTCACGTTCGCCCTATGGCCCGTACGAATGGAAGAAGGTGATGTGGCAGGGAAAGACTGATGTGAACGGCCCTCACCAGGGGGCATGGGTGCACACCGAACTGGGCGAGGACTGGTTTCTGCACTTCCACGACAAGGGTGCCTACGGCCGCGTGGTCTATCTGCAGCCTGTCGACTGGTCGTCGGGATGGCCTATGATGGGGCGCGGCGGCGAGCCTCTGATGCAGTACCGCAAGCCTAAGACCAGCACTCCGACAGTTATCTGTAACCCGCAGGAGAGCGACGAGTTCAACAATACTGAGCTGGGCAAGCAGTGGCAGTGGCATGCCAACTACCAGCAGCTGTGGGGCATGCCGACGGCCGACGGCCATCTGCGTCTCTATACGGCTGATGCCGACTCGATGACGAACCTATGGGATGCGCCCAACCTGCTGCTGCAGAAGACGCCCGCCGACCGCTTCACAGCCACGACGAAGGTGCGCATAGCCTCGAAAGAAGAGCGCCAGATGGGCGGCCTCATCGTCATGGGACGCGACTACTCAGCCCTCGTCGTGCGCCGCATGGGCGACAGCTTCCTGCTGCAACAGCTGACGTGCATCGATGCTGAGCACGGTCAGCCCGAGCAAGTCACTACATTAGCCACGCTGGAGCCTACCGACCGCGACACCATCGACTATTCGCCCGCCATCTACATGGACATCTACCTGCGTGTGCAGGTCAGCGACGGTCAGGCCCGCTTTGCCTACAGCATGGACGGTCGCCGATACAAGGATGCCGGCGAGCGCTTCCGCCTGAAAGAAGGGAAATGGATAGGCGCCAAGGTGGGCTACGTCGCCCAGTGCTGGCAGCGTAAGTCCAACCGTGGCTGGATAGATGCTGACTGGTTCAGGGTAGGGATATAGCTATGAGTTTCCCGTAATGAAACAAAGAGTTTCCCGTAATGAAACTGTCAGTTTCATTACGGGAAACTCTTTGTCAGGTTACGGCAAACCTCAGCCGCTGTCCGAGCATGCCGGATCTGCTATTATTTCACGATGACCTTGCGAGTCGTATTACCATTCTTCTCGATGACGATACCACGATGAGCATCGCGCAGCTGCTGGCCTGACAGGTTGTAGTAACGACTCTCTTCCGACGAAGTGCTGATGGTGCTGACACCCTGACTGCTGGGGCTGCCCTTGTAGGTGATGAAAGCAAACGTGGCTACAGGTTCGCCGTCTTTCACCAGTTGTCGCTTGTTCGTGTCGTAGTAGGCACCCTCCGGGTCGAGGATAAGCATGTCGGGACCAGTGAATTTACCAAAGCCCCTGAGCACTCCCCAGGCAGGATTGACACCGTCGCCCGTCAGACGGATATCGCTGCGGGTGACCTCTGCATCGTTGTGCTGATTGGTGTCGTCATCTTCCCACATGAAAGGTGACTCGATGCTACAGTCGTTGATATACGTATTGTTGGAGTGCCATCCGCTGACCGTCAGCGAACCCTTGCCGTCGCTGCTCTTCACGATGGTGGTGTCAGCACAGAAGTAGGCTCCATTGCCGGCACGATTAAGATAGTTGTCACCTATCAGCATCACATCAAGCTCGCCGACCGTGGGAGGACAGTCTATATCATAGTACGGTACATTGCCGGGAGCCGTGGGCAGAACGACGTTGTCGAGTGTCAACGTCTTGGTCTCTGCATCATAGGAAGCCTTGCCCTCGCAATCCATGCCACTCAGGATGTCATCGGCATTGCTGGAATAGACAGGCACCTGTGCCAACTCGAACAGATAGTCGTTGACAGGCTTGAAGAGCACCTCGCCCGTCACCATCTCTCCGCCCTTCAGCGGGTGGGTAATCAGTTGAGCTGTGCCACCTTTGTTTTCTACATAGGCACCGGCGGGCTTCACAAGGCGTGAAACCCTATCGCCCGCCTTTTCCACTAATCCGTAGTATTTCTTGCTCTTGTTGATATTCACATTGTAGAGTGTGCCCGTCTCATCGCCAGTGAGTTTCAGTTGGGTATCATCATGCAGTTCAACGAGGGTGGGCTTATTGCTCCTGATGGACTTCATCGTCACGTTGCCATTCAGGATGGTCACACCGTCGCTGGGCATGTCTATCAGCATCATCCTGCCATCGGGAATTTCGAGCTTACCCCATATCTTGTTGGCCATATCCGTGATAACCTTTACTTTGAGGTGGAAGCCATCGACCATAATGCCGATGCCATTGGTGTTGGTAAAGGTATTAGTGCCCACGAACATGACCAGAGGTGCACTGGTGTTGAAACCGCTGTCAAATCCCTTATCGAAAACAAGTGCGGGAGCCGTTCCATGACAGTCGGCCGTCATATTCTCGATGCGCAGTTGGTTCTCCTGCCAGTAATAGTCCAGCGTACCGCTGACTTGCTCGAAGCAGAAATTATTCACTGTGACGTCATTGACCTGATGACCTGCCACAGTGACACCGTAGCTCTCGGAAGCAGCACGGATGCTGAGCGGTCCTGATGTCAGCATGCTTTTGGATCCGAAGCCCTTCAGCTGGCTGTTGAAGAAGACGCCTTTCGACTCCACGCCGCAGTCGTTCATCAGGCACGAAGCAAAGCCCTTCACGCAGGGGTTGCTGCTGCCCTCATTGGTCACCGTCAGCGTGCTGTGGTCGATTTCCAGCTGGGCTGTATTTGACGATCCGCCACGGAGCGAGCCGGAACCCGTCGTACCGTAGATGTCCATGGTGACATCGCGGATGGTCAGTTTCTTCGCGTTATTGACGTAGAGACCGTCTATCGAGCACCTCAGCGTCAACGAACCGCTATTGCCGCCATCGATGATAGCACTCTCGTCCAGGTTGATGGCAAATGTTCCGAAGATAGTACAGTTGCCCACCACCTTGATGGTCACGCCGTCGGTCTTCACACCGATGCCGTAGCCCGACGAATAGTTGATGGTAGCATTATTGAGCGTGAGCGTCTTCGAGCCTGAGCTGTACGTCACTTTTCCCGACTTGATGCCTGTACCCGTAATGTTCGACGCATTGTCCGACGTCACCTTCACGCCGGCCACTGTGATGCCGTAGTCCGTGGCACCTTGCATAGTGATGGCCATTGTCAGCATAAACAGCATAACAACCAGTCTGCCAATGATGTTCTTAATCATAAACGTTCTGTTTTTTAATTTGTCTGATGATTGTGTTTATATGACTTATATAGACTTCAAGGGAGCCGCCGGGGTGCGCTCCCAGATGACTTCGCCCTGAGGCGTCTCGATAGACTGGAGTATCACCTCCATCTGTTCACCGTCGGTGGTGGTGGTGCCGTCGTCCACGTCGGTGTCGCCATCGTCGAACCAGTCAGACTGGCGCGATGCCTGTGCGTTTTTGAAGTCCTTCTTCTTGCCCTTCTCGTTGGTCTGGGCATTCCACGTGCGGTACCAGCACTCTGTGGAGATGATGAAGCCGTAGTCCGAGCCGTATCTGACACCGCCCTCGGGAATGGTGAGCCACGGGCGCAGGTTCATCTTCAGCTGTCGGGACTCGGCCTTCGAGTGAATCTTCACCATGTACTTCAGCACATAGGTGCCGTCGCGCAGCTGTTTGTCGCTGCTGCCGGCCTTATAAGTGTGATTGTACTTTCCCGCGTTGAGCACGTCCTCCAGTCCGAAGCTACCCACGTTGCTGATACCCTTCACCGAGGTGTAGAGGTCGAAGTTGAAGGAGTAGATGTACCGTCCCTCCGTGTCGTAAGCGACAGGGCCGGCGTAGGTAGGCTTCATGTCGGTGATGGAGATCATCGGCGTATAGGCGCAGAAGGGCAGGCTCTTGTCGAGGGCGTCAGGGTTCTGCTTCATACCCAGTGGTCTGGCGTAGTAGCAGGGTCTGGCATAGTAGACAACATCCTCGTCAGAGTTCTTGATGGTGAAGTGGTAGGTTTTTTCAGCCTCCAGCTTTGCCAGTTTGCCACCTTCGTCTGGCCAGACGACATCAATCATCTCGCTGCCGTTCCATATCTGCAGGGCTGGCACATATTGCGTACCAAGCGTTGCAAGAACACCAATGCCAGCGCACTGGAACTCGCCCTTGAAGTTCAGTTGTTCATTCTCCTCGTCCCACGACTTGATAATCTTGAACGAGTTCTTTTCCATCGTAGGGAACCAGGCGACATGGAAGCCAGGAATGGGATTATAGGGGCCAAAATTACTAGCGAATGCTAATTCATTGCTACTTTCACCTTCCTCTGTATCATTATCCTTTACGGTTTCCTCATTGGTTAATTGACTGGGGTCATAGTCTGATCCGTCACTATCAATGAGAGAATTAAACCAATCAACAGCTTTACCTCCCACATATTTCTGTCCAATATATAAAAGACCATTAGCTACACTCATATACTGGTCAAACATATCGCCTCCCACATCCAAGAAGCTATCATATTCTACTCCCGCGAAGAAGCCCAGCTGGCCTGAGAGTGGAAATGAAATACTGATGCCAGTCTCTTCGCCTATATCATATATCGTCTCCGAATCGGAATTCCAGTAGGTAGGCGCCTTAAAGGAGAACTGGACTCCTATCTTGGGTATTAATTTTAATGAGGTGAACTTAGTGAAAAGTCCTAACCCCAGATGTATTTTTGCAAAAAGACCTATGGAGCCTTCTATAATAACGTTGTCGAGTTTTACACTCCCATCTTTGGTGTGCTCTTTATCCTCTTCAATTTCTATCGTCATTTCTTTCAGGTTAACAATATATGTCCTAACCTGGGTCTGAGACTTTGACAAATTGAAACTTGCCGAGAGTTCGCCCTCTACAATGATGTCTATGTTGACAAACAGCACCAGATTCACCGGTCCTATAGTGAAACTTTTTCCCTTAATGGGCTTGAACCGTTTGATACGTTTGGAACCTGACCACCCGCCTTTGAAATTCACATGAAAGTCTTCCTCAACGGTCTGATCTATCTTGATGGTATATTTACCCGCCGAGAGGTCAAAGCCCGACACGTCGAACAGGCTCTTCACTCTCATCGTAGAACCATTAGTAGATACTGAAAGCGATATATCATGAGGCAATTTAACAGTAACCGAATGATTTATACTAAAATTCAGATCAAATCCATCGTCAAGGAACTTGACCTTACCTATTTCTTTTTCTTCGTCATCAGCACGGGTGCCTTGTATATTCTCTGACGGACTATCTTCACTCCCAGCTACAGGATAACCGTTCTCGTCAAGATCGACGACAGAATCATCGACATCTGAGTTATATGTATAATATTCTTCCTCGTCAATTGTCGTCACACGACCATCCATCTGTAGTTCCTCAAAAGTATCAGCGATATTTGCCACGCCGACAGCATACCTGATGACTCCGTCTTTTGTCACACTGCCAAGCACCAAATGGTTCAAACCCCACTCGAATTTGTCAGTTACAGTGCTCACCAGAATCTCTCCTTTTACGGGCAGCAAGTCCTTGGGGGTGTCACTACGATAGTCTATCCAGTAGCATGTACCCGTAGGTTCCTTCTCGGTGTAGACAATCCACTTTTGGTCCTCGGGTTTTAAGACGCGCACGTTCTTCTTGTACTGATAAGTGATGGTGGCCTCGCCGTCCTGCACCGTCACAGGTTCGTCATAGCCTTCGCCGGTGTGTACGGGTACGTTCTCGAAGCCCATCTCGTTGACGGTGTCATCGTCAATGAACAGATTGCACGATGCCATCGACAGCGATGCCAATGCAATCCCAAGCCAATTCAAATATCTTTTCATAGCCATATCTATTGTCAGTTATCAATTAATCATCGTCGTTATCGTCGGCAGGGAAATCGCTGTCGTCGCCCTCAAACTCGGCCTTGTCGCCATCGTCGATGATGGGGTTATCGTCCTCGTCAGCGATGACTGGCACATACTCCTTCGCCTTGTCGTCGAGCACCAGCTTCAAGGGATTCTTCAGCGAACCGTGCTGCAGGCCGTCGAAGGTCAGCCCTGTGGTGGCGAACACCTGAATGCGGGCCTCCTTGCTGAGGTAGCAGCGCAGCTCCACCTGCTCGTCGCTCGAAGGCGAGGGTCCCCAGATGCGCAGCTCCATATACTCCGTGTCCTTGTACTTGCGCATCTGACCGACGCCGCGCACCTCATCGTCCACAAAGGCGATGACCTTGTAGTCAGCAGCGTTGGCCTGCGTCAGCCGCGTGCCATGCACGGTGACGTCGGCATAGACCACCATGTCGTAGGCATAGCGTCCGGCCATGACCTCGAGCGACGGCATGACGTAGGCATAGCACGTGTCGCGCAGGTTGTCGAGCACACTGAAGGCAAACAGGCGGGTGATGCCCTCGCCTACACCTACCACCGAGTCGTTGCGCACGGTGGCCACACTCTCGTCCTCGGCCAGCCAGAGCACCGTCGTCGTAGGCACGTCGCTCGGGGTGAAACTGACGGGCACCTTATAGACATCGCCTGTGGCCAGTGCCACCACCCGCTGCCCGATGGTTATCTTCGCGGCCTTCAGGGCTTCATGAGTATCCAACTCAAAGAAGTCGCCACAAGAGGAAAAGAGCACACCCCCAACCCCTCCCCAAAGGAGGGGGGCAAGGATAGTCCTGAGCCTCTGAAGCAAAGATGTAGTCACCCTTTTAATTATTCTGCTGTTCATACTATTCATATTATTTATATCATTTAAAAGTCTTACTTAACTCCCCTCCCCTCGGGAGGGGTTGGGGGTGGGCATTTCCCCTCCCTTGGGGAGGGGCTGGGGTGGGCCCTATCATTTGTTGCGGGAGACGGTTACGGTGTTCGACGGTGTGCTCTGCCGTCCGTCCTTGAAGCGGATGACGACGTAGTACTGGGCCTCCTCGCCCTTGCCGAGAATGTGGTCGGTATATTCGCGCTCCTCCTTGGCGATGTTCTCCACATAGTGGAAGCTGTCCTCGCCGGGAGCCTTGCGGAACACGCAGTAGTAGTAGGGCACATCCTTCACCAGGGCCGGTATCTCGCCCGTGTCCCATGCCAGTCGCACCTCGTCTGCCGACTGCACGTAGTCGCCCGAGAGGCGCACGGCGATGTCGAAGTAGCGCGGTCCGCGGTGCATCCAGCTGACGGCCATCGAGGTCGATGTCATCGTGGTAGAGTTGAAGCTCTCCACGCGGTAGTAGATGCGGCGTTCCTGGTCGAACGACGGATTGTCGTACACGTCGATGCTCCAGTTCTTCACGGCTGCCAGCGAGTCGGCATCCCAGCGCTGCAGCACCTCCCACTCGCCGTCCTCGCCGATGCGGCGCTGCAGCAGGTGGTAGTCCATGTCGGCATCCATACCTACGACCCAGCGCATCTGCATGCCCGTCTCGTCATTGTGCGACGAGCTGTCGAGGTGGGGCGTGGTGGGCGGCGTGTTGTGCGGACGCTTCACGCGGAGGCGCTCACTCCATTCGCCGATGTTGCCCGAGTAGTCTATGGCGCGTACCTTATAATATACATACTTCTGGTTGACGTCGAGTGCCAGCGTGTCTATGTACATCGTCTCCTTGATGCCTGCCTGGTTGCCGGGCAGGAAGGTGTGGGTAGAGTCGTTGGCAAAGGCCACGTCGTAGTAGTCGATGTCGTCATCGAGCGGGTTGGTCATTTTCCAGTTGAGCATGGCGTAACCACGGTCGCCAAGGATGACGGTCTGGCACACGAGCGAGTCGGGGGCATCGGGTGCCTTATAGTCGGTCAGTCGCATCAGCTGTGCCATCGACTGTGCCTCGTTGCCCGCCTTGTCGTAGGCCGACACGACAATCATGCCCGTCTTCAGGTCGGTGACGTCAAATGAGGCCAGTGTATCATTGACATGGATGAGCTGGTCACCCTTTTTCGAACCATCGGCAGCCAGAGGGGTCAGCGGCATCCAGCGGAAGCCCGTCACCTTCTCGTTATAGTACTGCACCACGTAGCCGGCAACGTCGGGGTACTGACGTTCGGGGTTCTGCCACACCACGTTGGCAATGACGCGGGCCATGGGATCCTCCTCGGGTCGGCCTATAAGGACGTATTTCAATTCAGGTGCCACGGGCGGCTCAATGTCGCGCACATAGCTGGTCAGTTCGGGGGTCATCGGCGTCAGTGTGCCGAAGGCATCGTGGGCGGCTATGCGATACTGCCACGTGCCGTCGTGGCTGACGCTGTCGGAATAGACGTTCAGTCCGTCCACACCCTGGTCTATCATCGTGACGTAGGGCTTCGCGTTGATGCGCTCCCACTGTCCGTTGATCTTACGGCCATCGGCATCGGCCACCTCACGGCGCTCTATCTCGAAGCTGGAGTGGCGGTCGTCCATCCAGTAGAGGTTGACGCGGCGCGGGCTGACCAGCGAGTCGGCCAGTCCCGGGTCGTAGTCGGCCGGTGTGAAGGGTGTGTTAGCCAGCTTCTGCACCACGCCGGGCTCAAAGATGATCTTGCCACCCAGTGCGTCCCAGTCTGACGGCTGGATGTAGTAGTTGTAGACGCTGTCGCGCTTGGCTGTGCGGTCCACGAAGCCCACGGCCATCGCCTCGGCCAGGTCGGGGCGCCACTCGGCAGCCAGCATGGCAAAGGCAAAGGTGATGTCCTCCTCGCTGTTCACCTCCATGCGGGCATTCATCGAGCTGGGTTTGTCCTTGGTCTGTCCGTACTGCAGCTCGCCCTTGCCATAGAGCAGGCCCATACAGATCATGGCAGACTCGTCGCTGGTCTCGTACTTGGCCTTGAACTGCTCCTCGGTCCAGGGCTTCAGGGCCATGGCCAGCGTGTCCAACTCGTAAGTGTGGGCATTCTCGCGCAGCACGTTGACGCCGTAGGTGGTCAGGAACAGGTAGGACACATAGTCCTCAGGCACCCAGCGCAGGTAGACACGGTCGCCGTAGGTGCGGGCCATGGCTGCAATCTTCGACGTGAGCAGTCCGCCCTGGAAGGCATACGTCGGGGTGGCGGTGGTGTCGGCAGGGGTGACGACGGGAGTGTCAGCGGCAGAACCGCTGACCTCTGTGTGGCCGGTCTGTGCCCATGCCCCTGCGCTGAGCAGGAGCAGGGCAACTGTGAACAATATCTTCTTCATATACTTCATAATCTTCAATCTTTAATCTTCCTTCTTCTTCTCCTTGTCCTTGGAGTCCAGGTCGGGCACGCTGGTGCCGACAATCACTTCGGGCTGTTCTCCAAGCAGATAGTCTACAGCATTCTTCGAACCCTCGCTGTCTTTATGCTTGAGGAGATCGGCAGCGTAATAGTCCTGATAGCCTCCGTCCTTCATCCAGTAGAGATTGTTATAATAGTCGAAGCTGTTGACGCGATATGCATACATGGACAGCGACGTCACATTCTGGAGCGCTTGACGGGCATTGAACACATCCTGACTGACAAAATAATGATCATATTTCTTGCCCGAAATATTATCTTTAAAAGTCGTCTTCTTGTAGTTGTTCGCGTAGCTTGGATCGCTATTCGCTGAGAAGGCGAAGCCTCCCCTCAGACGTTGGAACATCAGACACGACGCCCATGAGTCAAAACGCTTTGAGCCATTCAGTGTACCGCTCAGAGAGAAAGCAAAGGTTCGCTTACTGCGGTCAATCTTTTCATCGTACACTTGCGGGTCGCGTCCTGGGCTACCACTGCCGAAGCAGTCGCCGAAGATGAGCGGGAACTGATAGTAGGGCACCCTCACCTCGAAGCCCTCGCACGATAGGGTCAGATATTGTCCGCGATGCAGATTAGTCCAATTTCTGACAGACGTATTGGTTTTGTCTACACTTTCACGGGAGTAGGCATAGTCATGGTAGCGACTGAACAGATCATCAGCAATGTCTTTCATCTCCTCACACAGCTTTTCGGCCAGGACATAGGGAGCTACAAACTTCTTCACGGCACCACGCATGCCATAGGGGTACGGGAAGTCAGGATGACTCTTGTCATACGTGGGACGATAAGGTGCCACACGGCTGTCCTGCTGTGAACGGGTCTTGTCGAAGTCGGCACCCACGCCCTCGGGCAGCGGATAGCCCGGCATCATCGAGTTGTTGAAGGTCCACTCGTTGGTGGCCATGAACATCGAGTCGCGCAGGTTCTGCAAACGGGCGGCGAGACCGCTGATGTAGGCACTGCCCTGCACGTCGACACCGTTGTAGCTGAAGGTGAGCGTCTCTGACGCGTGGGGTGTCTCAACATCGTCGAAGCTGTAGGCCTTCAGTCTCTGACCGCCGACAAACACATAGTTGCTCAGGTAGGCAAAGTACATGTAGGGATCTTGCAGACGATACTGCGTCAAGTTCTGGAATGCTTCCCTCTCATCGAGCATATTAGTACTGCGGTTGGTAACATAGGCCCCATCGTAGCTGTAAGTGGGCGAAGACGAAGGTCGCACACCAGTGAAGGCCCGCTCGTAGGGCAACAGTTCGACATAGTTATTCCGTGCACCCTTGCCGTAATCCTTGTATGTGTTCATGGGACCTTGGTGGTCGGCACCACGGAAGTAGAGGTTGGCCACGTAGATGGTGGTGTCGCGATGCATCTTGACGTCTTCCTTCTCATTCTCATACTTCTTGAGAGCCTCCTCCCAGGTAGCCTTGCGGCTTTCGTCCTGTGAGAGCCATACAAGTGTGAACAGACAAGCTGCGGCATATTCCTGATCGGTAGTGAGTGTCGCATCCTTGAATGGACAATCATTCCACAAACCATTAGTCGTCATGACAAACTTGTAGAAATGCCATTGTCGAGATGCCGGGTCGGTAGTGAGGTTGACAACTCTGTTAGGTGGATACATATAGTTCTTCACCCTTTGCTCCGTGTATTCGATGGGATACTTATAGCAGAGCTTCAGGTTGTGCTCCAGTCCCTCGGGATGTTCGCGGCTGGCCCCCTGCGGGATATAGAGGTTGAACTTCTGCGGGACGGTGATGCTGAACGAGTTCTGGTCGTTGACCATCTTTGCCGTCTGTGTCTGCCAGAGCGGACCACTATTAGTTCCCGACTGACCAGTGTTGGGATTATAGTAGCCATGGGTCTGGCTGGGCTGATTCCACTGCTTCTCACCCACCTTGCGGGTCTCCAACTGCCAGTAGAGCCAGCTGTTCTCGTCGTTGAAGATCTTGCCGTCCAGATTAGTGTTGAGGGCAATGACAGGGTTGAGAATATCATCGGTATAGGCCACCTCGCCGTCGTCGATGGTGTTAGTGAGCTTACTGTCTTCGGCCGAGGGATAGGCCAGGGCCACGTAGGGCTGCAGGTCTTCAGCATCGGGATTGGTCTTGCCATAATAGCTGTCGGATTCTGCCGTATTGAAATAGACGAACTTGGTCTGTTGCCATTGCATCCACTTGCCTTCCAGTTTGCCCTTACCGTTCTCCTCGACAATCCAGCACCACTTACGCTGGCCGTCCTCCACCTCATAGGCGTTGGCCGTGAGGATGAGCATGTAGCATTTGTTGGGCCTCAGCGTCATGTTGAGGTGGAACGTGGAACCGCGCGACTCAGTGATAGTGACGGGTACCTCCCTGATAGCATTCTTGAAAGTTTCAAGTTTGTTCAACTCAAGGAATTTGTCGATGAGTCCCTGCGTGGTGTAATATTGTCCTTTCCAAACTTCAAAGTATGACTCTGTATTGCCATTCGATGCATCCTTGTTGGCATAGCCGCTACTCATGTCCTGTCCGGTGCGCTCGCAACTGGTGATATGGGAACCGTACATAAAATCTTTTAACAGGTACTGCTGATGGGCAAAGGCATAATAATTCTTAGGATCATGGGCAAGTTCCCCAGTATAGTCAAATTCTAACAGTCGGGCACCCTTCGGGCAACTGACACCGCTCACGGTGTGGCTGGTGCGGTCGATGTCGAAGATGTAGGTGCGTGCAGCCTGTAGCTTCAGCTTGTCGGCCGAAATGCCTGTATCGTCTTCCAGTTTTTTCTGTGTGCTGGGGTCAACGAGTCGGTACTGGCTGTTGAGCGAAGCCTCGGTTGTGAAGTAGGCATTACGGGCCTTGCCGATAGGTATTTGATGTGTAGCTAATCCATTCCATCCTGCATTGGCTGTGCTGTCACCGATACTGATGTCGCCGAAGAGATTGAAGTCATCGAGGGCGTTACCCATGAATTGCTCACAATAGTCACCGCACTCGAACTCGAACTTCTTGTTGATATCGACGAGTCCACCTAAGAGCTTCACCTTCACGCGAGCCTGACCCTTGACCCATGTGGGCGAGGGCATGCCACACTCGAAGACACCGCCGATGCCGACGTCGATGAGGTCGATCTTGCGGTTGATGAGGTAAGGTATATAGATATGCAAGCCGAACTTGGCAGCCAGGTAGGCATAGAACTGTCCGCGGGCATACCATCCGTTGTGGCCCAAGCGCTTGTGGAGGTTGACGCAGTAAGCCTTCGAATCGTCGTACTTGATGAACGACATGTCGAAGCCGGCGATGGCCTTAAGGTAGCCGTAGAACAGACCGAGATCGACGTCGATGTAGCCCCAGACGCGGGCACCCAGCATGACGCCACCTTGCGGCGTGCCGAGCATGGCCTCAGCCGCTGCCTTGCGCGAACGGTTAGCCTTGTCTAAGTTGGCATTGGTCTGCACTGAACCCTTGTCGCCATTGAGGAAGTTGGAAATCTCAGTAGGTATCGGGGGCAGCTGTCCGTTGCCGGGCAGTTCGTTGCCCACGCAGATATAGCCGTTGGCACCGATATCAACACTGACAATCTTCGACTTAAAGTCGATGAGTTGGAACTTGCAGCGCTTCGCCTCGTCGGGCTCGCCGAGGTAGAGGTGCCACTTCGGCTCGGCCAGCGTCTTGCCCTTCTCCTTCCACGTCACCTTCACTTGCAGCGAGATGGTGAGCTTGGCCAGCGAGGCGCCCTTACTCTCCGAGGCATCAGCCTTGGCCGCAGAACCCTTATCTATCTCCCCCTCAACCTTTTCCTTGTCTTCTGCCGAGGTTTTATTCGCGTAGTCGCTCTGCAGCGGGCCGTCCTCCATGCCTGCCATCGGGTTGGACACGAACGTTTTCACCTTTGACGAGAGATTGTCCTGGAACTTATTGAGCTGTACCTTCAGGTCCTCCAGTTCCTTGTTGGCGGCCGCCATGTACTTACCCACAGCACCCTCCAGTACTTCCCCGTCGAGACCGGCATCGAGCGTGATGTCGAGTGAGAAGAACTTGTCAGTTTCGTCGTTCTGATAAAGCAACTGCACCTGGGCCTTGACAACACCTTCAAGAGCCTCCAAGCTACCCTTGAAGAGCACAGTGGTGAAGCAGCCCTTGCCGTTGTTGCCCTCGCGGTTATAAATGATGTTGAGGTCGAGTTCGCCCTTCATCGTGCTCTCGCCTGCCGAAGAGGCGAGGGTCAGTCCGAACGAGACGCCTATGAGGCCATACTCGGCCACCTCAGGCCGTTTGTACTCCTTGGCCTTCTCATCGTAGGAGGGCTTACAGTTGAAGAAGAAACCACCCTCGATGCGGGTGATGGCCACCGGCGGTATCTGGATGCCGGCTCCACCCTTCATATTGAGCATGAAGTAGCCCCACGAGAAGTTGCGATCCTTCCGGTTGAATGTCACATCGGGGTTGTCCTTGAGTGCATCAGCCTCCAAGAGATCCATGGTGGCATTATCGCTTTCGGCCACCTCATGGCTGAAGTAGCCACCCTTGGCCTCGACGCCAAAGAGACCCTTGATCTCAAAGTCGAGCGAGCCGTGGTAGCCTTTGTCGCCATTATCGTTCTTGGCCTCGAGGATGCCTTCAATCTTCAGGATGGCGAAGTCGCAGCCCACCTCGATCTTCTTGAACTCGATGTCGGGGTCGCTCAGGCTGTAGGCCGAGAAGTTGGTGATGTCGCTCGGTATGTTGAGCTTCGACGTGATATCCACGCCGGCCGCAGCATGCACGAGGTTACCGCAAAGGCCTACCTCGCCCTCGATGCCCACGCGCATCTTCTTCTCGGCTGTGTCGAAGTTGAAGTTGAACTCCCTGAGGTTCAGCTCAAAGGGGCCAATCTTCTTGGACTCTGAGGCCAACGACCATTCGCCGAGGTTGAGGTAGCACGACTTGTTGATCTCTATCTCCTTGGCTTCGACCATGGTAACGAACTTGGAGTTGCTCTCCTCCCATTTCTTCTCAGCATCCTCGCGTTTCTCCACGAGGTCGCTGGCGAACTTCTTGATCATATTGTCCTCGCTGTCCCATTCGGAGCGCGGGAAGTTGGCCAGTCGCAACTTGGCGAAGTGGATGCCGGGAATCTTCAGTTCGAGCGGCAGCTTCTCTGAGATTTTCTTCAGCTTGTCGTGGGCCGACCATCCCGGGGCGATGGTGATGTCGCCGGCCAGGGCCAGTTCGACGTGCGTGGTGGTCTTGGTCACGCCGCCCTCCTCCTTCTGCTCGGCAGCCACGACGAAGTAGGTCTGGTCCTTAGTTTTCGACAAATCGATGTCGGCGGCGCAGAAGCTGAAGTCGAGCTCGTTGATCTGTTGCACGCGGAAGATGTAGGCCATGTGCTTGTCCTTGCCGTAGGTCTTCTTCTCGTGCTCCACCTTCTTGCCGTTCTTGTCGAGGGTATAGAACTTGGTGGTACCCTCGGTCAGATGGCGTATCTGGCAGGAGAAGGCCACCTTGCCGTTCAGCGGGTCGTCCTTCTTCTTCGGGTCGTCGCTGGGCTTGGCGCCGAAGAGCGGCACGGCGAAGCGACCGTTAATCTCGCACTTGTCGAAGTTGTTCTGCACAATCTTGACGGTGGCCTTGTCGAGGTCGAACTCCCATCCGCCGCACTTGCCGGTCTTAGCCTCGAGGATGCGGTCGGCACCAACGTCGAGCGTGCAGCCGGAGTTGTCGAACACCATGTTCTTGGCACCGATGCTGACACCCTGGTCGCCACTGCCGAAGACACCCCACTTGGGGAACTCGACCGAGACGTCCTCGATATAGACACCCTGCCAGGCATTCCAGTTGCCCTGGGTGTAGGGGTTCACCTTCGACGGGTCGTAGGTATCGGGCAGTTGCTGTGCCGTAGGCATGGCTACGTCGTTACGGGTATAAGAGTGGTCGAAGATAATGTTTCCGCCGGGCGTAAAGGTCCAGTCGGGCACATCCTCAATCTGGAACTTGTCCATGTATATGCGGCCAATCCAGTCGTCCCACGACTTCTTGATATTGGTCTTGATATCAACGATGGGGGGCACATCCTGTGCCTTGCCGTCAACGACGCGCTTCAGGTTGGGAATGGTCATGGCAATGTGCAGACCCAGACCGTCGAACTCGTTGGCCACCCACGACAGGTAGCAGCCGTCGTGGGGCTTCAAGGGCTGTGACGGCGCCTTGAAGGTCATGGTATAGTCGCTCGACGGGTCCTTGATCTTGAAGTTGGAGAGCAGGGCCACCACGCCGTCCTCGGGCAGGAACGAGTCGTAGCTCATGCAGAGGCGCGGCGCACCGAAGATGAGCACCTCGTTGTCGATGACGTCGGTCTGCGGAATGGCATACTCGCCGATGACATTCATGACGCAGGCCTTGGGCGACACCTGGATGCTGGCCAGCTGGAGCTGGAAGTCGTCGGGCAGTTTCTTGCGGATATCCTCGGGCAGACCTGTAGGCAGGTAGAGGTCGGTGAGCACGCCCTTGGAGAGCGACTTCCACTTGTCCTCAGCCTTCTTGAAGCGGGTGTAGTACTTGCCCAACTTGAGGCGCTTGGCGATGTCGTCGGTGCCGTCGCTCACCTTGTCCTTCAGTTCCTGCGGCAGCGAGAGGTCGCCCCAGAAATTGTCAAGACCCAGGTCGGAGAAGAGTCCGTCGACGGCCTCCTGTGCGGAGTACTCCTTGTCTTTGGAGGGATCCTTGTCGTAGGAGACACATTCGCCGTCGAAGACGACATTGTCGGTATTGACCATGAGCTTGTCGAACTTCACGGCCACACGCACTGAGTAGCCGCCTGGCTTCCAGTGAATGAAACCGGTGCCGCTGAGGGCCTTGGTCTTGGAGTCCTGCGTGGCACTCTGTATCTCGAGCTGCCAGCCGTTGATGGTGAGCATGGTGCCCTTCTCGGGAGCCTTGCTGAGGGGTTTCTTGTTGGCCACGTCGGCGGTGTTCTGTCCGCAGGCGTAGTCCTCATCGAAGTGTTCAACGACAGCAAAGTCCAAGACATTCTTGTCGTCGTCGAGCATGCGGAGGCTCTTGGTGTTGGGGCTCTTGGCACTGACACGCATGACGACATAGTCGCCCTGCTTGAGTTTGCCGGCAAGCTTGTCCCAAGGTATCTCGGCCTTGTACTTGTCTTCCTCCTTCTTCTCATCCTTGGTACTACCCTGATAGATGGGTTTCGACTTCAGGATGTTCTTGAGCTCGTCGGCGGAGTTGCCTTTATAGAGTGCATAGCTGTATTCGAACTTGACGGTGTCCTGGCGCTCGCCACGACCTTCCTTGAACCAGGCCTCACGCCACTCCAGGTTGAGGTCGTCGCCAATGAAGATCTTGCGGCTGGTGATCTTGGGGAACTGGGGTCTGGTGATGGTGGGTTGCTCGAAGACATAGAGCGAGTCAAGCTTATCGAGGTCGGTCTCACCATTGTTGACCGACACCGTGATGATTTCTTCGCCGTCATCGCCACCGTCGTCTTCATCCTCAACATCTGTATCTTTCTTCGAAGGGTCATAGAGGCGGAAGAGCAGCACATCACTGCGCCCTTCATTCTCGATGAGTGTGAAATTGAGTGAATTGGAACCACCGTAACCGGTATGTGCCGTCACCTGCATGGCATAGATGGCCTTGGGGTCCTCCATGAGTCTGACGACGTATGGAGCCGGAATGGTCAGCGTAGGGGTGGTGAGCCTGTTGCGCTCGAAGACCACGGGGTTCTTCTCGATGGCCTCATCGGGCATGAGATTATCTAAACGCACCACCTTCACATCGTAAGTGAAGTTGAAGAGCGTGGGATTGCAGTTGAGCGTGGGTGCCATCCAGGTGAACTGGGGCAGGTTCATATCGACCTTGGCCACACTGAGATTGCTCAGCGGGTCAGTGTTGGGTGCCGTCTGCGGTGTCATGAACTGGGGTGCCTGTGCCGTGTAGCACACGGTGAACTGGCACTGGCCGTCCTCAGGCAGATTGAGGGGCACCGCCGTGGTGAGGTCGGGATCCCACTTGTAGGCATGCATGTACAGGCGGAACTGACCTTCGGGCAACAGTCCGAAGATGCCGCGCTTGTAGTCATTGTACATGCCGTCCTTGATGTAAATCTCCGTCAGCTCGTAGTGCATGAAGAGCTGCTTCATCTCCACGGGGTTGAGCACCTTCGAGGCGCGTGGCTCCAGCACGATGGGCTGATGAGGGATGTGACGGTTGTCGGTAGGCGTGGCCACCATGCGCTGATCCTCGGGGTGGAGCATGTCGATGTGCATACCGAAGTAGAGCAGCTGCCGCTGGTCGGTATTGTTCACCAGGCGCACACCAAAGAACTTACCCGGGTTGTCCACATACTGTCCGGCCTGCGGTGGCAGCACCTGCTGTACGGGGTTGACCGTGACGCTGACATCCTGCGCATAGAGAGACCCACCCCCTACCCCTCCCTGCATGGAGGGGAGCATGTAGCATATCAACGAGAGATGGGTAAGAAGCGCGGTCAGCATGGCTTTCTTGAGCCATCGGCCTCTGAGATTACGTTTCATCGTTATCATATTATCTTTTATTTTTTATTCTGTTTTCTTTTCTGCCTTGCGCTTGATTTCCAACAGCGTGAAGGTGTAGGTGTAACCCAGGGAAGCGGTAAACTCGGTGGTGCCCATCGATGACAGGTCGGCCGAGAGGTTGGTATCGCTGTACTTGTTGAAGCCCAGACCGAAGTTGAAGTTATGAACCTTAGCCAGGGTGTAGCTGGCCGAGAGGTCAGCACCGAAGGAGAGGTTCTTCTGCATGTTCTTAATCTGGTTGTAGCAGAGGTTGAGCGTCAGCGACGTGTTGAGGTTGCGCTCCTCAAAGAACGACTTGCCGGTACCTATCGACAGCACGTCGCTGGTATAGCGCGTCTGGTAGCCGTCGCTTTGCTGGTGGGAGAGCGAGGTGGTGAACTGCATCTCCCAGGCTTTCACGTCGAGGGCATGGCTCAAGCCGACGGCCAGCGACTTGACATCGCTGATGCCCGTGGCAAACTTGTTGAGGTCCTTGTTCTGCGTGTAGCTGGTAGAGAGCGAGAACGTGTTGCCCACCTTCTCGCCATCGAAGCTGAGCGAGGGGGTGAAATAGAGTGAATGCATGATGCGGTTGACCCGCGTCGTATCGTTGACATGGGCCTTGCCGTCGCTCTGCACCTGGCGGTAGCCGTTGTAGCCGGCAGAGAGCGTCAAGTGCTCGCCGATATTGGTACTGGCCGTGGCACTATAGACGAAACCACGGGTGGTGTAAAGCTGGTTGCGGGTGATATTATCCTCCTGACCGCTGAAGTTGGCCGACAGCGTGACCTTGCCGAACAGGGTCGTCGAGGCATTGATACCCAGCGACTGGTAGTTGTTGGAGGTATAGTAGAGTCCGAGTGTAGAATAGTCGGGCTGTACCATCTTATAATAGATAGATGTGTTGAAGTTCTTCAGCGTGAGGTTGGCTGACACGTCGGTGGCGATACGCATCAACGACGTGTAGCGGGCTTCGAAGACCTTCGACCAACTGTCGAGCTTGTCGGTATGAATACGCTCGGCACGCTTATCAGACGAGAAGGCCGAGAAAGCCAGATTACCACGCAGCGACAGCCAACGGGTGGGTGCCAGTCCGCCTCGCACAGCGATGGCGATGTTCTCCTGCGGGGATATCTTCTGCTGCCAGTATTCATCGACGCTGTTCAACTTGTCGTAGGCACGAAGCAGGTAGAGATCGATGAAGTTGCTGTTGTTGCCGTAGCCTACCTTGAAGCCCCAACCCATGCGCTTGTACTGCGGCTTGCGGGCTGCAGGATTGGTGGGATCGTCGTTGATAGCATCGCGCAACTGGCCGTAGAAGGCACCGAAGCGGAACGTGCCGTTGTACTCGATGCCCACGCCATTGAACGACATGTTCATGATGTAGGGCGAGAAGGCCATGTTGGAACGTCCGAAGTGACCGCGCCAGTTCTTGTACGTCGGGTCGATATGAAACGACAGGTGGGGGAAGTTGAACGACGCGTTGTTGTTAGAATAATAGAACGCGAACGGCATCGATATGCCATAGAGCGAAATATTCAGGTTGGCGAAGGCCGTGTTGGACCACGGTGAACGGTAACCGTTACCTACCGACGAGTTGTAGTAGGTGTTCTGCGTACCTATGGCACCCGTGATGATGAGCGGGTCGCTCTTGGCAATATTAGCGATGGTGTGCTGCGAGATGGACTGAGCCCATCCCAACCCCTCCCCAAGGGAGGGGCTAAATAATGCCAGCAAGCATACTATATATTTAATGTACGCGCGTGAGTGATGATTGCTGTTATTCATATCTCTGTTTTTTATTTGTTGCGAACCACTACTTTCTTAACCTGACCATCAGCCTGACGCTGCAGGAGGAAGCCTCCCCTAACCCCTCTGAAGGAGGGGGACTGCTTGCGTCCTAAGAGGTCGTAGGTCTCCGACTCCCCTTCTTCGGAGGGGTCGGGGGAGGCCACTATACCCTGTGTATCCACAGTCAACTGGTATGGCTGCTTCACCGTACCCAGCATGCGGGTGACGATGACAGTCTCGTTGAGGGTATATTCGAAGTTGGTGTCAGTGTCTATGAGTCGGAACGTCACTCGCTCCCCGTCATTAGCATGAACGGTGATAAAGAACAGGCCATTCACCAGACGACCCTCACCACGGCATTCACCGTCCACGAAGGCACCGATGATGACGTGAGAGTTGAGAATTGAGAGTTGAGAATTGAGAGTTACCACCATCGTCATGTTGGTGCGATAGGGCGAGGGATCATAGCTCAGGGTGAACGTCTGCTCGGCAGCACGAAGCGTCTCACGGGCCGTTGCAGCACTGCTACCCAGATAGAGGGCTGACTCGGGTTGCCATGTGAGGCTGTTGTCAGCACCTTTGTGATTGTAATAGAGGTAGGCCTCGTAGGGATTGAGTTTGGTAAGCGTACCCGTCCAGGTGCCATCGGCATACTCCACGAAGCCACCGGTCTTCGACACGATGCGGTCGCCCTCGGTGGGTAACAGCTTCAGCTCGGCAGGCGTGTAGGCATGTACATACGGATAGCCCATCCAGGTCCAACCGTTGTAGAGGTTGAGGGGCTGGCTCTGCGTCACCACCTTACCGTCGGTCTGCAAGAAGGCCTTGTCGGCAGCTACATTCTTAGATGCACGAACCATATAGCCCTTACCGGCTTCGATGGTCAGCGTACCGTAGTAGTCACCATCCTCGTAGGCCAGCAGGTCGGTCTGCGAGCGTACCTCATAGATATTCGACCCGAAGACCTTAGCAGGATCTTTCTCGCTGTCACTGTAGAGCGTCATCCACTGCCAGCCCTGTGTCAGGGTGGTGGCCACACCGACAGTGAAATCCTTCTGAGCCTTCAAAGCGTTATAGGCTACATCGATGCGGTCGGCACCAGGAGCCAGCGGCATCACGGTCACAGCGACGGAGCCGTCATTGTTGAGCTTGGTATTTTCAACCTTGACCAGCGGCCATGCAAACTGATGGCTCTCGGTCACCTTGACAGCCGACGGCGACAGGGTGGCACCGGCATTGGGCTTCACGGTGAAGGTGGCTGCGGTACCCACGGCTACGGTAGCGGGGCCGTCGATGGTGATAGCTGTGACATCGGTCGTTTTTTCCATGACTACGATGGTCACGTCGGCCTTGAGTGTAGTCTCATCCCAGTCACCTACGTAGGCCGTAGCCTTGGTGGTGCCGGACTTCTTGGCCACATAGCAGTTGAGGTCATCGTCATAGCTGATGATGCTCTCATCGGCGATGTACCAGTAGTAATGGTCGGTAGTATTGGCAGGCGACAAGGTAATAGCCTTGTTCAGGAAGTCATTCAGCTTGGTATTCTCGCCCACGTTGATGGTGAGGGTCGAGTAGCCGCTGTTCACCTGGATACCTGTAGCAGGCTGATATATATATAATATGGTCGAAGCCTTGATACTGCCGAGCGTAGCTGTCACCTCGAAATAGTCGGGTGCCGTGGGAGCCAGTGCGGTGAGGACACCGTTCTCAACCTTTGCCTTGGTGTTGTCCTCGACAGCCCAGACAATCTGCGACAGGTCGATGTCGGCATTGGCGGGATTGAGTTCCAGTTCCTTCTTCAGGTCGAGTGTCTG
>JAFUSV010000149.1 GCA_017467565.1 Prevotella sp. | reverse complement strand
TCACTCTTCACTTTTCACTTTGCACTCTTCACTCTTCGCTCTTCACTCTTCACTCTTCAAAATCCCCTACACCCCCACCACCAAAGTGGCACCGTGGTATGTGCCTTGGTGGAGTACCTTCTTTTATGAGGCTACCAGCGAGGAGTATTCGCTCAGCATACCCCACGATGTAGAGGGGCTCATTGAGGCTTGCGGCGGTGCGGAGGCTTTTCGCCGGCGACTCGACCTCTTTTTCCAGAAGGGCTACTACAACGTGCAGAACGAGCCGTCGTTCCTGACGCCCTGCCTCTACCATTGGATTGGCAGGCCCGACCTGAGCAACGAGCGTATTCACCAGATTATCCGTGACAACTATACCGACGCGCCCGACGGACTGCCCGGCAATGACGACAGCGGTGCCATGTCATCGTGGTTGGCCTTCCACATGATGGGTCTTTACCCCAATGCCGGCATGAGCTACTATCTGCTGAACGTACCGCTGTTCAGGGAATATACGTTCACACTGAGTAATGGCCGGCAGTTGCATGTGGTCAGGCAGGGCGAGGACTATGGCCTCAAGCGCATCCTGTTCAATGGTCGTGAGCTGAGCGATGCCCGCATTGAGCACGATGACCTGATGAATGGCGGCGAGCTGCTCTTTGAGACCAGGCCTATGGGTCTTATGAGTCCTATGGGTCCTATGAGTCCTATGGGTCTTATGGGCCTTATGGAGCCCATGGGGGCTATAGAGCCCGCCCATACCATCCACTTCACCCTCAACAGGCAGTTCCGCTCCTGGCCCTTGGGCTTCCGGTGGCAGGGCGATAGCCTCGTGGTGCGATGCAAGGAGACACATTATTACATATCACGCGCTGAGGTTGAGCGTAGTGACCGCTTTTGTTGGCAGAGCCCGCAGGTAGACGGCACGGTGCACCATGATGCAAAGGGCACCTTCTGCTTCGTGTCGCGTGCGGCGTTGCAGCGGCTCCATGAGAAGAAGGCTCTCAACTACGATGGGTTCTGCTGGCGCTTGCTCGATGTGTCCGACGGCCTTCTGCATGTCAAGGCAGACGACTACGATGCCGAGATGTGGATAGCTGATGACCCGACATTACCTTTAATCATGGAAATGAGACATAATCCCCTTGGTATAGATTGGAAAATTACGCCTTATGAAAAGAAATAGTTGCTTGCTGTTATTCCTGTTGTGCTCAGTTGTCATTTTCAGTCAGACATTCTCGCCGGAAAAGACGGGCGGAGTCTATTATGCCTATCCGGAACCGAGTACACAAATAGTACACATTCCCGATGGATTTAGTGTTTTTTACATCTCTCACTATGGTCGTCATGGGTCGCGCTGGTTGCCCGACGAGCAACGTTATGTGTGGGTGAATGCACAATTTGACAATGACGCAAATCTGACGCCATTTGGAAAAAACATCAAGAAGCGATTGAAAAAGGTGTGGAAGAATGCCAATGGGAATGCCGGTCAGCTGACCCCGCTGGGTGCCGCCCAGCATCGGGGCATCGCCCGCCGCATGGCTGAGCAATTCCCTACTGTCTTTCAGGGCGACGACACCAAAATACTGGCACGTTCGAGCACCGTACCCCGTTGCCGAGCCTCCATGCTGGCGTTCTGCAACGAACTGACCAGACTCTTTCCACATCTGGACATCCATCCTGAGACCGAAGCTCGGCACATGGCCTATATCAATCATGAGTCGGCCGAGCTGAAAGCCTTTACTAAGGGCATTCGCCGACAGCCAGCCGTGGATGCCACCCGCTTTGTGACTGCTCTCTTCAAAGACCCGTCGCAAGTGAAGGAGCCGCTGCGGCTGATGTCAGAGCTGCATACCATAGCAAGCGACATGCAGGACATCCCGCTGAAGGTCAGTTTGTGGGACTGTTTCACCGAGGAAGAGATGCAGGCCGTCCACGATGCCAACAATGAGCGCATGACCATCTGCAATGGTGATACGCCCTTGAACGAAGGCATCCCTGCCCGCAGCAGCATCGCCCTCTGGCAGAACATGGAGCAGGAGGCTGACGAGATGATAGCCAGTGGCGGACATGGCGCTTCGTTCCGTTTCGGTCACGATACTGCTCTCTATCGCCTGCTGACACTCATGGATGTGCTGTTGCCAGGCGATGGAATGGAGGATTTTCTGCCTATGGCAGCCAATCTTCAGATGGTGTTCTGCAAGGACAAGGCTGGCCGTGTAGAGATTGGCTTCTATCTCAATGAGAAACATGTAAGTCTCCCCTTCGCTCCCTTCAGCGAATATGGTTTCTATTCCTGGGAAGCCGTGAAGTCCCACATGAAGGAACGTATCCATGAGTTGGAGCATCTGCGACAGCTCTCGGCCCTCAATACGATGGTGGGCACGGCTCCTGCCAATACCAAGACGGCCGGTCTCTTCGGAAAGGGCAGCGAGGAGCACGGACAGACATTGCCTGCCGTCCTCGTTCCCAACGGTCAGACCTTCTGGACACCGCAGACGCGTGATACCGAAAAGAAGTGTGTGGCACCTTATTATTATACTGACTCCCTGCTGCAAGGCATCCGCGCCAGTCACTGGCTCGTGGGCGGGTGCACACAGGACTATGGCTCGTTTACCATAGCAGCCCTGAGCGGTAAGTTACGGCTGCAACCCGAAGAGCGCGCCACGCGTTTCAGTCATCATCAGGAAGTGTCGCATCCTTATTATTATAAGGTGGTTCTGCCCGACGAGCATCTTTTGGTAGAGATGACGGCACTGAGCCATAGTGCCATTCTCCGTGTGACCCCCATGCAGGACGGACCTGTGCATATCGTCATCAATCCGAATGATGATGAGCGTGAAGGCAGCATCGAGCATGATACTCAACAGCGCATGGTCATCGCCCGGAATCCTGTTCACCGCATCTATCAGGGATGGGGCGAGAGAGCCGGTTTCAGCGGTCATCTGGTGTTGAAATATAGCGATGAAATCGTTGATTCTCATCATTCTGGACGTGTACAGTCGCTGACCTTCGATGGACGTCGGGGGCAACCCATCGAACTGCGTATGGCTACCTCGTTCACCAGTCCCGAGGGTGCCCGGCGTAATCTGTGTACCGACCTGTCGTTCACAGAGATGATGAATCGAAATGTACGCCTTTGGACTGAGCGTTTCCATACCATCGACGTGGAAGATGCCGACACCGCACGTATCAACCAGTTCTATGGTGCCTTTTACCGTGCCTCCTTCTTGCCGCGTGAGATGAGTGATGTGGATGGATCCTATCCCCGCTTTGCCAACGGACAGATAAACGGTAAATGTAAGCGTTATGGTGATTTTTCCATGTGGGACACCTATCGTGCGCTCCATCCTTTATATAACATCATAGAACCCTACCTGTCTGGTCAGATGATGCAGTCGTTGGTCGCCATGTACGAAGAGGGTGGCTGGCTGCCTATCTTCCCTTGCTGGAACTCGTACACGGCAGCCATGATTGGCGACCACTGCACATCGGTCCTGGCCGATGCCTACGTGAAAGGCATTCGTGGCTTCAATGCCGAGAAAGCCTATGAAGCTATGCGTAAGAATGCGATGGAATCGCCAAAAACGGAAGAGGAGTATAAGAACGGCATGGGGCGTCGCGCCCTGAAAAGCTATCTGCACTATGGCTATATCCCGATGGAGGATCCAGTCAATGAGGCTTTCCATACTAACGAGCAGACTTCGCGTACATTGGAATATGCCTATGATGACTTCTGTGTGGCTCAGATGGCGAAGGCACTGGGTAAGACCGACGACTACCAGCAACTGATGGAGCGTAGCGAGAACTGGCGTCATGTCATCAATCCCAACTCAGGCTATGCCGACGGTCGGCATGCCGATGGAACCTGGGAAAATAATACAGACTTGGTGCATCGTAAATCATACATCACCGAGGGCGCCACCTGTCACTACACCTGGTATGTGCCTCAGAATATCCCTGGTCTCATCGATGTCATGGGTGGTCACAATGCTTTTGTCGCCAAACTCGACTCGATGTTTACTGAGGGACGTTACTGGCATGGCAACGAGCCTTGTCATCAGGTGCCTTGGCTCTACTCAATGGCAGGAGTCCCGGAGAAGACGCGCTACTGGGTTCGTCATATCCTCGACACCGAGTACAATGACACCCCTGGCGGTCTTTCAGGTAACGACGATGCCGGCCAGATGTCGGCATGGCAGCTGTTTGCCATGATGGGTTTCTATCCCGTCTGTCCGGGAACGACGACCTATCAGCTTGGTGCACCAGTCTTCCGCCGTGTGACGCTCAATCTGGAGAATGGTCGACAGTTTGTCGTCACGTCGCCCGCATCAGGGCAAGCAGGCAGCATCCGGCTTAATGGTAAGCCCCTGTCTCAGCCCCAGATAGACCACGCGGACATCCTGCGAGGCGGGGAACTCGTTATTGGTAATTGATAATGGATAATGGACAATTGATAATGGATAATTGAGTGTGTATCTATTATTTATTGTTCATAGCCGCCGAAGCTGTTGGTATCGTCGTCCATGCCACCCTGCATGTCCTCGCGGTTGGGTCGGCGCTTCTGCGTCATATTACCGAAGTTCCAAGTGAGCTGAATGTTGATGCGCGGGTCGCGCCAGTTCTTCTGGTGACGCCAGAAGGTGGGACCCTCGGTGTAGTTCTCCCAATGACGTGTATTGAAGACATCGCGCCAGTTGATGGCGAGGGCGAAGGTCTTGTTGAGGAATGTCTTGCGCAGTCCGAGGTCGAGCGAGCCGTTAGCCTTGCGGTAGCCCTGCGTGATGACTGAGCGTGAACGGTAGTTGCCAGTGGCCTGGACGGAGATGTTGTAGGGCAGGATGACGCTGGCCAGCAGTCGGGCATCCCATGCGAAGTTCTCGTCGCTCTCGCCAGTGACCTGTTGTCCCTCGACGATGGTAGAGAATCCGTCGAGCTTGTAGTAGTAGGCATTGACGGTGGTGGTGAGGTCGAGTATGCGCCAGAGCTTATCCTTGAGGATGAGTTCGGCACCGGCGCTCTGGCTCTTGGCCACGTTGAGGTTGGTCATGAACATGGTTGACTGTCCGTTGTAGAGCCCTTGATAGCGTATGCGCTGCATAACGTCGGTGGTGGGGCGGTAGTAGGTACCGATGGATAGGGTATGGTCGGTCCAGGTCTTCAGGTAGTTGAGCGAGAAGGAGTTGGTGTACTCAGGTGTGAGCTGTGGGTTACCGAACTCAATCATCGATGCGTCGCGGGTGTTCTTGAACGAGTTGAGCTGACCGCCCCAGGGACGGCGCAGCCTGCGGGTGTAGTTGAGCTGTATCTGCGAGGTGGGTGTCAGCTCGTAGTTGAGGAACAGTGAGGGGAAGAGCTGGAAGTAGTCTTTCTTGAAGGGGTCGTCCTTAGGTTCGTTGCGGAAGGTTTGGGCATAGTTGAAACTCTCGGTATTGACCTTCCAGTATTCGCCACGCAGGCCCGCCATGACGCCGAGACGTCCGAACTTCATGTTGGCCGTAGCGTAGAGGGCGTGTACATCCATATCGTAGATGAAGCGGTTGTAGAAGTATTCCTCGTCCTCGTACTGCGAGGTCTGCTGGTTCCACATCTGTGACTCCTGGGGCGTGTTCTCGTGCGAGAAGCGTCCGTTGTAGCCTCCTTCGAGCTTGAACGTCTGCGACAGTTGGTTCTCGTAGTCTACCTTCACCTCCCACGAGCGGTTGTTGATGTCCATGGGACGGTTCTGACGTGACCATTTTGTGGCGATGGGGGAGCCGTCGCCCGCAATGAAGGTGGTGTCGTTCTGGTAGATGTTGGAGCCGTCACCGTGCCATTTGTTGAACGAGACGGAGGCATCGAGCTTGTGGGTGCCCTGCTCGTTGAACTTATGGGTGTAGCTGAGTTCGCCGTTGTACATGCGGTGGTCGCCGTCGCCAGTGGTGGTACGGGTGAGGATGCGGTTGTCGACAGGCTGTCCGCCCACAAAATTACCGTAACGGTAGGTAGTCACATTGTCGTTGGAGTGGTTGCCCAGCATGGCCATGCCCGAGAGGCCCAGATCGTCATTCTGGGAGAGGTGGAAGGTGAGCCCGCCACGCATGAAGAGTCCGCCGCCCTTGTCGTTGTTGTCGCCCGAGCTGTTTTGGTAATTTCCGAAGGCAGAACCTTCGGACGCTCTGTAGTACTGCTGGGCCTCGTTGCCGCCACCACCACGGCGGCGACGGTAGCCTACATTAGCGTAGGCGTCGAGCAGCTTGCTGCTATAGTTGATGTTGCCGCCCAGGTTCCATCCGCCCTTCTGGTTGGCACCTGCCTGTACTGAACCGTAGTAACCGGCACGACGGTCGCGCTTGAGTACGATATTGATGATGCCGGACGTGCCTTCGGGCGAGTATTTGGCCGACGGGTTGTCGATGACCTCGATGCGCTCGATGCTCTCGGCAGGTATCTGCTGCAGAATCTCGGCACGGTTGTCGCTGGTCAGACCGCTGGCCTTGCCGTTGATCCACACCTCGACACTGGAGTTGCCTCGCAGTGAGATTTCACCATCGGTGGTCACCTCGACCGACGGGATGTTCTCAAGCAGGTCGGTGACCGAGCCTCCAGCGGCTGCCAGCACCTCGTCGACGGTGAACGTCTTGCGGTCGACCTCGAGCTTCATCTGTGAACGCTGTCCGGTGACCTCGACCTCCTTCAGTGTCTGCGAGTCTTCGGAGATGTAGATACGGTTGTAGCTGACGTTGCGCTTCTGGGGGGTAATCTGGAAGGAACGCGTGACGGTCTTATAGCCTACGAAGGATATTTCGAGGCGGTAGCTGCCGTCTTTCAGTCCCTTGACGTTGAACTGTCCCTTGATGTCGGTCATGCCGCCACCGGCCAGCTGGCCTTTGGCGTCAGTGACACGCACGTTGACAAACTGAAGAGGTTCGTCGGTCTGCTTGTCGAACACATGGCCACGAACAATGCCCTGTGCCTGAATGCCGATGGAGCAAAGCACGAGGGAAAGTAAAAGTATAATTCGATACATATTGCTAGTTTAATCATTTTTTTTCAGGCGGCGGAACCGCCTGACGCTGTATGGGGCGGGTAGGGCTGCCTGACGCTGTGCCGGCGGAGAGGTGCTAATATCTTGTCATGTAGAACAGCAGGGCAGCGAGGATGAGCAAGAGATAGGAGCAACCCTTCCATATTTTGCCGAAGACGTAGCAGGCAACCAATAGCAATACGACCATGACTACATCGTCAAGGTCGAATCGTATGGGCTGGTAGTCCATGTATCCGTCCATGATGTCGGAGTCGCCCCCTGAGGTCTTGCCACCTTTACCTGGTGAGGGACCAAGAGCGTCGGCATCGTCATCTTCCATCTGTGCAAAGGCCTTCAAGTGAAGTACCAACATACACAGCATGACATAGACTCTGTTGAAGAGTTTTTCCATGAATGCAATCTTCTCTATAATAGTTTTGCGGGTGCAAAGGTACAACAAAAAGTTGAAAGATAGGAGTGTATGTGTGAAAGTTAAAGTTAAATAATGTCAATGGAAACAAAAACGTTGAGCGCGGAAGTCATTACGTTGAACGTTTTTTGTAACTTTGCACACCATAATAATATACTATTGCAAGTAATAACCCTTAAAAAGACAAGAACAATGAAGAAACATTTCCTGATGATGGCCACTGTAGCAGTGGGCATGATGGTTGCCTTTGCCAGTTGCAAGGACAACAAGCGTAGTCATGCTGATGACGAGGATGACGAAAACGATGTTGAAAACGTAGAGAGCGACCTCGAAGACGATGATGAGGATGACGAGCTGACTGCCCAGTACGCAGATAAGCTCAAGTCTATGGACGACCTGAATGCCTTGGACATCGAAGGTATGTCGGCCGATGAGGCTGATGCCCTGCTGGCATTAGCAACCAGCGTGGCCTCGAAGGAGCTGCCCGAGGATATGGGCGACGGTATGCAGATGGTAGCTATGACCGTCGATGGCGATGACGTGACGTTCAACGTGAAAGCCGACGAGTCGCAGATGGGTATGACCATGACCGACTTTAATGCAGCCCTTCAGTTACCTGAGATGAAAGAGATGATGATAGCCTCGATGTCGCAGGGTGTAGACGACGATATGATGGGCTTCATGAAGATTGTCAAGAAAGCCGGCAAGAACATGGTCATGAAGTTTGTCAATGACAAGGGTGATGCCGCCGAGCTCCGTCTGACGAATGAGGAAATGGGCCGAATCATCAAATAATCTTAAATCACAATTATATTTTTTAATGGCTTACACACTTATGACCGCTGCTGAAGCAGCAGCGCTGATTAAAAACGGAGAGAACCTGGCCATGAGCGGATTTACACCCGCTGGTGTGGCCAAGGCAGTAACAAAAGAACTTGCTAAGATTGCCGTCAAGGAGCATGAGGCCGGACGTGAGTTCAAGGTGGGCATCTTCACCGGTGCCTCTACCGGTCAGTCGACTGATGGTGACCTGGCAGCAGCCGGTGCCATCAAGTACCGTGCGCCTTACACCACGAACCCCGACTTCCGCAAGCACGTCAACATGGGTGAGATACCCTACAACGACCTGCACCTGAGCCACATGGCACAGGAGCTGCGCTACGGATTCTATGGCGAGATAGACTGGGCTATACTGGAGGTCTGCGATATTGAGGACTGTGGCAATGAGTATCATGCCTATCTGACCGCTGCCGGTGGCATCAGTCCCACAGCAGCCCGTCTGGCCAAGCATATCATACTGGAGCTGAACTCGTTCCACAACCCCAATGCGAAGTTCATCCATGATGTCTACGAGCCTCTGGATCCTCCTTACCGCAAACCCATCCCCATCATCAACGTTGGTGACCGCATCGGTGTGCCCTATATCGTCGTTCCCAAGGACAAACTGGTGGGCGTCGTAGAGTGCAATATCCCCGATGAGGCCCGTGCCTTCAAGGATAGCGACCCCGTGACCGATACCATCGGACACCTGACGGCCGAGTTCCTGGTAAACGAGATGCATCAGGGCCGTATACCTAAGGAGTTCCTGCCCCTGCAGAGCGGCGTAGGCTCGACGGCCAACGCTATTCTGGGCGCACTGGGTAAGGATAAGAACGTGCCCGACTTCAATGTCTATACCGAGGTGATACAGGATGCCGTGGTAGAGATGCTGATCAATGGTCGTGTGAAGGACGCTTCGGCTTGCTCGCTGACAGTCTCTAACGACTGTCTGATGCAGGTCTACGACCACATGGACTACATGAAGAACCACTTGACACTGCGTCAGAGTGAGATTTCAAACAATCCTGAGATAATCCGCCGATTGGGTGTCATCGCCATCAATACCGCCATCGAGTGCGATATCTATGGCAACGCTAACTCAACTCATATCAGCGGTACAAAGATGATGAACGGTATCGGAGGCTCGGGCGACTTCGAGCGTAATGCCTACATCAGCATCTTCACCTGTCCGAGCGTGGCAAAGGGTGGTCTGATCTCATCGATCGTTCCCTTCGTCAGCCATCAGGATCACTCGGAGCATGATGTCAACGTCATCGTCACCGAGCAGGGTGTGGCCGACCTGCGTGGCAAGAGTCCCGCTCAGCGTGCCGAGTGTATCATCGAGAACTGTGCTCACCCCGACTACAAGCCTTTGCTGCGTGAATATCTCAGCATCGCCAAGGGTGGACATACACGTCACAACCTGCCTGCCGCCTTCGCCATGCACGACTCGCTGGCTCGCAAGGGCGACATGCACCTGACGGACTTCTCTGAGTATGTGAAGTGATTGAACGTTGAATGAAACTAAAAGGCGGGCGGTTGACAGAAAGTCAGCCGCTCGTTTGTTATGGGGTGGTCGAAGCTGAGCGTCTCGGCATGGAGGTAGAGGCGGTCGGCAGACGTGCCGTAGAGGTTGTCGCCAACGATGGGAATGCCGAGACCATCGGGATGGGCACAGTGCATGCGCAGCTGATGGGTGCGCCCCGTATGGGGTGTGAGGGCGACGCGCGTACGGCCATTCTCCACAGCAAGTACTTCGTACTCGGTGACGGCAGGTTTGCCGTGCTCGTAGTCCACCAGTTGGCGAGGGCGGTCCATGATGTCAGGACGCAGGGGAAGGGAGATGGTGCCTGTAGTGATGTTCATGGTGCCATCGAGAAGGGCGATATACCTCTTATATATCGTACGCGCGAGAAACTGTCGCTGCAGGTGGTGATAGGCCTCGCTGGTCAGGGCCACTATCATGAGTCCCGATGTGTCCATATCCAGGCGATGAACCATGTAAACCTCACCATATTTCTCGCGGAGGATACTTTCCACTGAGGGTGCATCGCTCTTGCCTGGGACGGAGAGCAGACCTGCTGGCTTGTTGATGACGAGAAAAGGCTGACTATTTGGGCACTCCAGGACCTCCAGACTCTCCCTCACAGGGAGGGTCTGGGGGAGAGTCTGGAGAGTCTTTAATTGCCACTCCAGTATGGGCTTGCACTTGCCGCGGCAGGCGGGGTAGTAGTGGCCATGGTGACGAATCTCCATCTTGGGGGAGCGACCCTGCCAGAATTCGGCCATGCACAATGGATGGAGGTTGTGCAAAAAAGCATATTGCAGCAGTTTGGGAGCGCAGCACTCGCCTGAGCCGGAAGGGGGTAGCTGCTGGGGCGTCTGGCGGAAGATGTCGGTGAGCGTACGACGCTCGCCTTGGGCATTGAGCATCTGGAAGTGGTTGAACAGCCAGCGCTGGAGGGCATCGGATCGATGCTTGCGTTCCTGCTTTAGACGGAGAATCTCAGAGTCGGTATCTTTGAGGGACTGTTCGGCTGAGGCGAGGCGGGCTTGCCAGCGCTTTTTGAGGCGATGCAGCTCGGCTTTTTGGAATTGGCTCTCCTTGATAAGGGAGGGATTCTCGGCGGTAAAACCGCCGAGCGTTGTGTTAGGGGCGGCGCTGGGAGAGGAGAGCTGGTGGCGGCGGGCGCGGGCTTCGCGCATGAATGATTTGTAGGAGTCGATGTCGCGGGCAGCTTCGGCCTGCAGTTGTGCCAAGGTAGCTTTTGTAGCGATGTAGTCAGGGGCATTCTCGAGGACAGTGATGCGATGGTTGATGGCCGATATCTCGGCTTCCTCTCGCTTGAAGTAGCCGTCGGGCTGTAGGTAGTCGAAGACTGCCGGTACGAACCACGGCCAGTCCTCACGCCCACCTATCTGTCCGCTATAGGCTGCCAGGAATCCTAACTGTCCCTGGGCATCCTCACATACCAGCACACCAAACATCTTGCCAGCCTCTATCTCTGCCTGCCAGTCGGGCTGTGAGCGCAGGTAAGTCTTCACTTCCTCTGCCGCGAGCAGACAGAGAGGGTCTGGCGCGTAGCAGAAGGGATTGTTGAATACTGCTGGCCGTGGGAGGTCGGTGTGCAGAGGGTGCATCATCTGACGATACGCTTTTTACGTTCCTCTATATAGATGCCTTTCTTTGGCTTGGTAATCAAACGGCGGCCCTGCAGGTCAAATATGGTTTGATGTTTGAAGTTTGAAATTTGAAGTTTATCAATACCGTCGGACTCGGAAAGCGGTTCATAGAGCGACAGGCGGCGATAGATATAGAATTCGCCCAAGGGATGGAGGTCGAAGACGATATTGGCTGTAGCAGCTTCGTATTGCTTGAAGATAATCAGAGAGTCGGCAGCCTCATAGGGTTTGCCCTCGCTGTCGCCTACCAGATAGCTCATCATGGCAACGGTACCTTCATTTGCTTTAACAGAGAGCTTGCTGGCACGCATGAGATTCATGCCGTAGCCTGGGTAGAAATAGAAGTAGTTGTTCATTTCTGACGTGAATGTCAGACCGTCGAACATTTCACTGACCACCTTACCGCTTTTCTTTGAGGTGAACCGAGGTACGCTGCCCGTCTGTTCAAAGCCTCTGATGACAACGTCGGCTGTACTGTTCCATCCGCATAGCGGGGCTTCAGATGACGTAAAGTCGTAGACAGCTACGGTCTTATAGGCACCGAAAGCCTTGATGTAGGCATGATACTCAGTGCCGTCAGCATCGGTAGCCACGAATGGAATATATTCGTCGCTTTTCCGGTCGAGTATGACCAGGGCACTGCCATCGGGGCTTATTTTCACTGTGTAGTCGTCGTAGCCCGTGGCAGTGAGGCTGACGATAGGCGTGCCATCGGCTATCGACAAGCGGTAGACGGGATAGGCATAGTCGCCCTCTTCGGCGAAGGTGACCTGTTCTACTCGTAGCGTCAGTTCCGACTGCTGCAAAGGTACCAGCTGTACGGGTGAGCACAGTCCTGACGGCATCAGTTGCCAGGAGGCATACGACGAGATGTCGTTGCGGGCTTCCTGTCCATCCATGATGTCGAGGATATTCACATCGCCGAAGATGCGCCATTTCGTGCCGTTGACATCCATCTGCCTGATACGGTTGGCCGGCAGGTTGGTCACCTCAATGCGCAGGCTGTTGCTGCCCTCGTGGATGAGCCCTGCAGGACAGTCGAGTACGAATGGTGCACTCCAGGCACAGCCTATCATCACGTCGTTGATATAGACACGGGCACTCTCGCGGACATCGCCGAGGTTCAGTCGGAACCCAGCGTCTGCTATTTGCATGAGTTGGGGCGTGACCGTGAAGGTCGTCGTATAGACACCTGTACCCATAGCATAAGAGCAGGGAACGTCGAGTGTCTGCCAGCCTTGCAGGTCGTTCACGGTATAGCTGGCCAACAGGTCGGTCTTATCGAAGGTGTCGTCGGTGAATGTCAGCGTCCAAGGGCCGGGGATGGTCCATGGTGCCACCTCAGCGACAGCCTTTTTCGTCGTTCCGCATGAGACGGCATTACGGTAAGTCTGCATGATGACCGACTCGCCCGAACGCAGTTGGATATGCACCTGTCCGTCCTTCAGTTCAGCATCGGTCATCGTACCGTCAAGAGGATTGAAGAATACGGCACTCTGGAAGTCGACAGCCAAGGGAACAAAGCCGTCGATATCATTGGGTGACAGGTTGACTATGAAGTAGTGGTGGCCATTGTCGTTGCTGCGACGTATGCAGCGCAGTCCCAGTTGGGTACGCATGGCTTCGGACCGGACACCGATGGCGGCTATAGCCTCGGGTGTCGTACCATAGACGATTTTGACACCTTGCTGTTCCAGTTCGTCCAGATGCTGCTTCACCTCAGTAGGCATATTGGTACTCGTGGGAACGATCAGTGCTTTGTAATACTGCCCTCCCGAGGTGAGTAGCATGTTGTTGTCGGCAGAAGTCTGCAGCAGCAGTTGGTCACTGATATAGTCGCAGTCCAGTCCAGCCTCTTCGACAGCGGTCACGGTGGTGACAATCTCTGGCATCTTCTGTGACAACGTGTTGATGTCGAAGAGCAGCAGACGGTTGGCAAATGTGCCCGTATTCTTGTGCATGGCATTTTGGAACGGAGCATAGACAAGCACGTCGTTGTCAGGTCGTCCCATCTGCAGGAAACTCTGGCAGCGCTCGATGTATTGCATCAGGTAGGGCGCATCGTGCCAGATGCTGTTCGTAGGACTCATGTCGATAGATGCATAGAATTTCCATCCAGGCCACTGTGCTGTGCGTGGTGTATAGGTAGTGCCATGGAACAGCATGTGGTTGACGCCTGCCACGAACATCAGGTCGAGGTCGGGTTTCATCTGTGAGAGCGATGTACGGAAATGTTCGGTGAGCCAGGTAAAGGTCTCGCTCGATGTGAATGTCTTACCCGTGACATGGGCTGCCGACGAGGCATACTTCAGCGTGGAGAAGTCGCTGTAGTTCTGACGGACGAAACCTTCGTCGGTACGCAGTCCCTTAATCTTGAAGTCAGTCAGTCCGAAGCCTTCTATCTCGGGGATGTCGACGGCAGCGTAGAAGTCTATCAGGTTGCCGGGTGAGCCATGGCCCTGGTTGCGGGTGGTAGCGCCATGACCGTGGGCCCAGTTGGTCCACTGACGTGTGAAGTTGTTGAGCAGCATGTCGCTGAGGGTCTGTCGGTAGTCGGCCAGCACCTGGTTGTTGTCATCCTTCTTCAGCCCTAATAGTTCGGGCAGATGGTCCTCCAGCCGATAACCGCGATATTTGAAAAACTCATCAAACATCACAGGTGTCCAGTCGGCACCGTACACCTCGTAGCTGTCATTGAAGAACGAGTGGGGCCAGCGGGCACCATGTTTCTCGAATGCCTCGTCGAAATGTGCCAGATAATGAGCGACGGCTTCAGCATTATAATGGTCGAGCACATAGCCTTCACCGCCAGGTGCAGCTCGCTTGACAGCCTGCATGGTATGTCCGTTGAAGACGGCAATGATACGCCATTGTCCTGCGGGGGCATTCCATTTCAGTGTGTTGCCACTGACAAACTCCGTCACGTCGACCACCTGGTCGTCCTGATACGCCATTACCTTGTTGAGGGGCGCATTGCTCTCGGGGCTGGCTACACTGAAAGAGAGTGGGGTGGTGCCATCCGATGTCAGCACGTCGGTCTTGGTGACCAGTTTGCCGGCAGTTTCAGACAGTGGTACCCATGGTCCGCCGAAAGGCCACCCCGTGCCACCGTTCATGTCGATGTCCACGCCTGCGGCATCGCCCACCTCCTGTGCCTTCTTCAATGCGTTCATCCAGTCCTCACTCAGGTAGCGCAGTTCGTTCTTCGTATTGTTCTGCACACCATAGATAGGTGTAATCTCCAGGGTGCCGATGCCCGTCTTGGCATATTCCCGGATATTGTAGTCCAGATTCTGGTCGTCAACGGCCGACCCCATCCACCACCAGCGACTGCCAGCCTTTGCCTCGCGATTTACTTCGGGCCATGAGGGTACGGTCTGAGCTGTAGCCACGCCGGCCAGCATCAGTACGATAGAACACGAAAGAAGTCTTTTTCTCTTGCTCATTTCCAATTTGTTTTAGATTTTGGGTACAAAGATATAAAATAAAAATGAATAATAACCATTTTTTGTTTGGTTTTTCGATTGCTTCTTCGTACCTTTGCACCCATGCATGACAAAACAGTGGTGTTAAGTCGCCTCAGCATAGGGTATAAGACCAGGCAGGGAGTACGCGTCGTAGGGCGCGACCTCTCAGCAAGCATACTCAGTGGTGAGCTGACGTGCCTGTTGGGTGAGAACGGTGTGGGAAAGTCTACACTGCTGCGTACGTTGGCAGGTTTCCAGCCCAAACTGTCGGGAGATATCACTATCCAGGGCCGTCGGCTGGAGGATTTTACGCCGCGCGACCTGGCCAAGATGATAGGTGTGGTTCTGACGGAAAAACCTGACGTTGGTCAGATGACAGCTGCCGAGCTGGTCGGTATGGGCCGTTCGCCCTACACCGGATTCTGGGGAACGTTGGACGATGAAGATCGCCAGATAGTGGACCAAGCTTTCGGTTTGGTCGGCATCGAGTCATTGAAGAAACGCTTAGTGACGACGCTGAGTGATGGTGAGCGTCAGAAAGTGATGATAGCTAAGGCGCTGGCGCAGCAGACGCCCGTCATCTATCTGGATGAGCCGACGGCCTTTCTCGATTATCCCAGCAAGGTGGAGATGCTTCTGTTGCTGCAACGCATCAGCCGTGAGGCCGACAAGACCATATTCCTGTCCACTCACGACGTAGAGTTGGCCCTACAGGTGGCCGATTGCCTTTGGCTGATGGACGGCCGGGACGGTCTTCACGTGGGAACGCAACAGCAGTTAGCTGCTGACGGCAGTCTGTCACGTTTCATAGAGCGTGGTGAAGGCATTCATTTTGATACAAAAACACTGACCATCAAGGTCGTCAGTAAATAGAAATATATGAAGACATTTGAAGAATTAGGGGTGAGCCAGCAAATCAGGCAGGCCATCGAAGAAATGGGATTTGTGAGTCCGATGCCTGTGCAGGAGGCAGTGATACCCTTCTTGACGGGCTGTCACCAAGATGAAGGGGCGTCGGCAGAGTCGCAGCGACAGGACGTAATAGCCCTGGCCCAGACTGGTACGGGCAAGACGGCAGCCTTTGGCATACCCTTGTTGCAGCGCATAGACACAGATCGTCGTGACACGCAGGCCTTGGTGCTGAGTCCCACCCGTGAGCTGTGTCTGCAGATAGCCGATGACATCAGGGATTTCGCGAAGTATATGGATGGTGTCCATGTAGAGGCTGTCTATGGCGGTGCAGCCATCGAACCCCAAATACGTTCCCTGAAGAAAGGTGCCAACATCATTGTGGCCACCCCAGGCAGACTGATAGACCTGAAAAACCGTGGGTTTGCCAAGCTCGACCATGTCTCGACCATCGTGCTCGACGAGGCTGACGAGATGCTGAATATGGGATTCTCTGACAGTATCAACGAGATATTTGATTCGTTGCCTGCCGAACATGCTACGCTGATGTTCTCGGCCACGATGAGCAAGGAGGTGGAACGTATAGCCAAGAACTACCTGCATCATTACGAGACCATCGTCGTAGGCTCCCGCAATGAGGGTGCCGAGAACGTGAACCATATTTATTATATGGTACACGCGAAAGACAAATACCTTGCACTGAAACGTATCGTAGACTATTATCCCAAAATCTTTGCCATCATTTTCTGTCGTACCAAGCTCGAAACACAGGAGATAGCAGACAAGCTGATACGCGACGGCTATAATGCAGAGTCGTTGCATGGCGACCTGAGTCAGCAGCAGCGTGACCTGACGATGCAGAAGTTTCGCCAGCATCTCACCCAGTTGCTGGTAGCCACAGACGTGGCGGCCCGTGGTCTTGATGTTGACGACCTGACTCACGTCATCAATTATGGTCTGCCCGATGACATCGAGAACTATACCCATCGTTCTGGCCGCACCGGTCGTGCCGGCAAGAAGGGTACGTCTATCTCCATCATCCACACGAAGGAGAAGCACAAGATACGCAGTATTGAAAAGGAGATAGGCAAGAGCTTTGTGGAGGCTGAGATACCCAAGGCCGAGGAGATATGCAAGAAACAGCTCTACAAGGTGATGGACCAGATAGTGAAGACCGATGTCGACGATGAGGAGATAGCACCATTCATGCAGGACATCAGTCGCTATTTCGAGTATATCGATAAGGAGGAAATCATCAAGAAGATAGTCTCCCTGGAGTTCGGAAAGTTCCTGGCTTACTATGCTGACGCGCCGGAGATAGAGAAACCTGTTGCCGACAAGCGTGAAAAGAAACCTCAGACTGACCGGCAGAAGCGTATGAACAAGCCTCAGGCAGGCTATCACCGTCTGTTTATCAACTTAGGTAAGCGTGACGGTTTCTATCCTGGTGAGTTGATGCAGACGCTCAACCGCTATGTAGGTGGCCGCCAGGAGGTGGGACATATCGACCTGCTGGACACCATCTCCTACTTTGAGGTGCCTGAGAAGGATGCGCGCAAGGTAATGACCCAGCTGTCCGGAATCCGTTATAAAGGGCGTGTTGTCAGGTGTAACAGTGAGGACGACAAGGGTGACAAGGAGGTACATGGGACTAAGCCCCATCAACCTAATAAGCCTAATAGACCTAATAAGCCCGGTAACCCCAACAAACCCGGCAAGCCTTTTAAGCGCGATGACTGGCGCGAGTTGATGAATCCCCGTAAGAGAGACCTGAAGGGCGAAATCCCCGATTTTACCGAAGAGGGATGGGCCAGACGAAAGCCCAGGAAGAAGAAATAAGACAAAGGAAGATTAAAAGGAAAGGGCACCGTTCTCGGTGCCCTTCCTTTTTCATGCGGCAAGACCGCCTGATACTATTGCTACTCCAAGTAAGTGTAGCCGTAGAGGCCGGAGCGGTAGTTGCTGAGGAACTCTTTGCCCTCTTCCAGCGTGATTTTGCCGTCCTTCACGCTCTTGGTCACCCATATCTCCAGTTGGCGTACCAGCTTCTTGGGGTTGTATTGTACATATTCCAGCACCTCTTCCACCGTCTCACCGTCAATAATCTGGTCAATATGGTAGTGACCGTCTTTGACAGAGATATGTACGGCATTGGTGTCGCCAAAGAGATTGTGCATGTCACCCAGTATCTCCTGATAGGCACCTACGAGGAAGACGCCCAGATAGTAGGACTCGTTCTTCTTGAGGCTGTGTACAGGCAGTGAGTGCGAGTTGTGGCGGTTAGTCACGAAGTTGGCAATCTTTCCGTCCGAGTCGCAGGTGATGTCCTGGATGGTGGCATTGCGCGTGGGTCGCTCGTCGAGTCGCTGTATGGGCATGATGGGGAACAGCTGGTCGATGGCCCATGAGTCGCTGAGGCTCTGGAATAGCGAGAAGTTGCAGAAATATTTGTCTGCCAGCAGCTTGTCGATGTTCATCAGTTCCTCAGGGATGTGCTTCAGGTTCTTGGCCAGCGCATTGATCTCGTGGCATACGCTCCAGTACATGGCCTCAATCTCGGCACGTGTCTTCAGATCAACAATGCCGTGGCTGAACAGGTCGAGCACCTCCTCGCGTATCTGCTCGGCGTCGTGCCAGTCTTCCAGCACGTTGCGGGCACTCAGGTTGTCCCATATCTCGTACAGGTCTTTCACAAGCTGATGCGAGTTCTCATCGGGCTCGAACTCCTCGGGCATCTCAGGCAGCGATGCTGTCTCCAGCACGTCGATGACCAGTACCGAGTGGTGAGCTGCCAGCGAGCGTCCGCTCTCGGTGATGATGTTGGGGTGGGGCAGTCCGTTCCTGTTGGCAGCATCCACGAAGGTGTAGATACAGTCGTTGACATACTCCTGGATAGAGTAGTTGACGCTACTCTCACTCGAAGGAGAGCGCGTGCCGTCGTAGTCGACGCCCAGTCCGCCGCCACAGTCCACGAAGTCTACGTTGTAGCCCATCTTGTGCAGTTGGATATAGAACTGTGAGGCTTCGCGCAGAGCTGTCTGTATGCGACGTATCTTCGTAATCTGCGAACCGATGTGGAAGTGTATCAGTCTGAGGCAGTCGCGCATGTCTTTCTTGTCGAGCAGGTCGAGGGCCTCCAGCAGTTCGGCGCTGGTCAGTCCGAACTTCGAAGCGTCACCGCCACTCTCCTCCCATTTGCCGGCGCCGCTGGAAGCCAGCTTGATGCGGATGCCGATGTTGGGTCTGACGTTCAGTTTCTTGGCCTCGCGGGCTATGATTTCCAGCTCGTTCATCTTCTCGACGACGATGAATATCTGCTTGCCCATCTTCTGTGCCAGCAGGGCCAGCTCGATGTAGCTCTGGTCCTTGTAGCCGTTGCATACGATGATGGAGTCACTCTGGCACTGCATGGCGATCACAGCGTGCAGCTCAGGTTTAGAGCCTGCCTCCAGACCGAGGTTGAACTTACGTCCGTGGCTGATGATCTCCTCGACGACAGGCTGCATCTGGTTGACCTTGATAGGGTAGACGACGTAGTTTTCACCTTTATAGTCGTATTCCTCGGAAGCCTTCTTGAAGCAGCTCCACGTCTTTTCGATACGGTTGTCCAGGATGTCAGGAAAACGAAGCAGTACAGGAGGTGTCACATCACGTAGTGACAGCTCGTCCATCACTTCGCGGATGTCTATTTGCGTATCGTTTTTGCAAGGCGTCACGTAGACGTTTCCTTTCTCGTTGATACCGAAATAGCTTGTGCCCCAGCCGTTGATGTTGTAGAGCTCACGGGCATCGTCAATAGTCCACTTCTTCATTCTGATTTGAGATTTGATGTTTGGGGTTTGAGGTTTAATAGCTCCTTGAGCTTGTCGATGGAGTCTTTTATCTTGTCGTAGTTGTCCATCAGGCTGATGTCCAGTGTGTAGTTCGCCTTGCTGTAGTATTGCTCGCGGTGGGCCAGCTGTTCCCTGATGAAGTCTTTCAGTTGTTCCGGGGTCTTGCCCTTCAGCAGGGGCCGTTCGGTCTTAGCCATCAGCAGATGACTGTACAGCACATCGGGTGTAGCCTTCAGGTAGACCACCTGTCCCTGTTGGTTCATGTAGTCTATGTTATCGAAGAAACAGGGTGTGCCTCCGCCGCAACTGATGATGACATTCTCAAATTCAGCCACCTCGTGCAGCATGTTGTATTCTATCTTGCGAAAGGCTTCTTCTCCTACTTCCTCAAACAGCTGTGAAACCTTTTTCCGTCGTCGGTTCTCTATATACCAGTCCAGGTCATAGAAAGGTATGCCCAGTTCCCTGGACAGAGCCTTTCCGACCGTGGTCTTCCCGGCACCCATGTAGCCAACGAGAATGATGCGTGTCATGCCTTGTTTACTATCTTCATGCACTCTTCGTATGTCAGTTCGTCTACCTTTTCGTGCATAGCCTTGGGTAGTCGGAAGTTCTTGCCGTCGTATGCCAGATAGGGGCCGTAGCGTCCGTTGAGGATTTCCAGTTTCGGGTCTTCCTCAAAGGCCCTGAGGTGCTTCTGGGCTTCTTCTTTTCGGTGTGCGTCAATCAGTTTGACGGCATCAGCGATGGTGATGGTCATGGGGTTCATGTCCTTCGGCAGCGAGGTGTACATCTTGCGGTGCAGCACATATGGGCCGAAGCGACCTGAAGCGACGGTGACGGGGTCACCCTCGTATTCACCCAGCATGCGAGGCAGGCGGAATAGCTCCAGGGCCTGCTCCAAGGTGATGTTCTCGATGCTCAGTTCCTTGGGCATGTGGGCAAACTGGGGTTTCTCTTTGTCTTCGGCCTGTCCCATCTGTACGACAGGTCCGAAGCGGCCTATCTTCACAAATACGGGGCGTTTGGTCTTGGGGTCGACGCCCAGTTTGCGTTCGCCGGCCTTGTGTTCCGAGCGGGCATTGATAGTTTTCTCTACTTTAGGCTCGAATTCCTTGTAGAATTCTTTCATTTCCTCAATCCATGTCTCTTTGCCTTCAGCTATCTGGTCGAACTTCTGTTCCACCATGGCCGTGAAGTTATAGTCCATGATGTTGGGGAAGTTCTCCATCAGGAAGTCGTTCACCACCATGCCGATGTCTGTGGGCAGCAGCTTCCCTTTGTCGGAACCTGCTATCTCCGTGCGCTGTTTCTCTGTGATTTGCTTGCCCTTCAGCGTGACGACGGTGTATTTTCTCTCTTCGCCTTTCTTGTCACCCTTGGTGACATATTCACGCTGCTGTATGGTAGAGATGGTAGGGGCGTAGGTCGAAGGACGGCCGATGCCCAGCTCTTCCAGTTTGTGTACGAGCGATGCCTCAGAGTAGCGCTGCGGTCCCTGGGTGCAGCGTTCCGTGGCCTGAATCTCGCGTCGGGTAAGCTCCTTGCCCTCGCTGAGCGGGGGCAGTACGGTCGAGAAGAACTCCTGCTGGTTGTCGTCATCATCGTTAGATTCGTGATAGACCTTGATGAAGCCGTCGAACTAGATGACCTCGCCCGTGGCGACGAAGTTCTTCGTAATCTCCACCGTCGTCTTCTCTATCTCGGCATCAGCCATCTGGCTGGCGATGGTGCGTTTCCATATCAGTTCGTAGAGCTTGCGTTCCTGGGCCGTTCCTTCTATGGTGCGGGCTGTCATGTCCGTAGGACGAATGGCCTCGTGAGCCTCCTGGGCGCCTTTCGAGCTGGTGTGATACTGGCGTTTCTTGCTGTATTCCTTGCCATAGAGTTCGATGATTTCATTTTTCGAGGACTCCTGACAGAAGGTCGAGAGGTTGACCGAGTCTGTACGCATGTATGTGATGCGTCCGTTTTCATAGAGATGCTGAGCCACCATCATGGTCTGGCTGACCGTGAATCCCAGTTTGCGGGCGGCCTCTTGCTGCAGCGTACTGGTGGTGAAGGGGGGAGCCGGTGTACGTTTTGAAGGTTTCTTCTGGATGCTGTTCACCTTGAAGTTCTCATCCTTGCACTCCTCTAAGAATGCCTCGGCATCCTGCTGTGTCTTGAATCGCTGTGACAGCACAGCCTTCACCTCCGATGCCGATCCGTCTTCGTTGGTGACGCCGAAGGTAGCGTTGATGACGTAGTACGTCTCGCACTTGAACGACTGGATTTCACGTTCGCGCTCCACGATGAGTCTGACGGCCACGCTCTGTACACGTCCTGCCGAAAGTGACGGCTTCACCTTCCTCCAGAGCACAGGCGACAACTTGAAACCTACCAGACGGTCGAGCACGCGACGTGCCTGCTGGGCGTTCACCAGGTTCATGTCGATGGTGCGTGGGTGGTCGATGGCTTCCAGGATGGCAGGCTTGGTGATTTCGTGGAAGACGATACGCTTGGTTTTCTCTTCGTCCAGTCCCAGCACCTCACACAGATGCCAGGAGATGGCTTCTCCCTCGCGGTCCTCATCACTTGCCAGCCATACCTGTTCGGCTCTCTTGGCATTGTTCATCAAGTCGTTCACCACTTTTGTCTTTTCCTCAGGAATCTCGTAAACGGGTTCCATGGACTTTTCGTCGATACTCAGCTCGCGCTTCTTCAGGTCGCGTATGTGACCGTAGCTCGACATTACCTTGTAGTCCTTGCCAAGAAACTTCTCAATGGTCTTAGCCTTGGCCGGAGACTCTACTATGACTAAATTCTTCATATCTTATTGTAAATATTGTCGTGGTAGCAAATTTATCGCTTCTCCCTTCTCATCTTTTGGGCTGCAAAAGTACGCAAAAAGTTTGCTTTCACCTTATTTATATATAAGAAATTTTGTTTTATTAACGATTGGCGAGGTATTTTTCCACGGCCTGACGGATGCTTTTCAGGCCGAAATCCGTAGGATTTACCTCTCTGAGCGGCATCCACATCAGTTCGGCGGCATCGTCGTCAGCCTGTGGATGCACGTCGTCGGGCACTTCTGCCTCGTAGAACATGTCGAGTGTATGGATGGTCATGCCCGAGTAGAGGTAGAGGTTGGGGATGGAGAAGAGGTACCTGAGCTGGCTGATGACCAGTCCGGTCTCCTCGTGTATCTCCCGGCTCATGCCCTGTTCGGCTGTCTCGTCCATGTCGACGAAGCCGCCGGGCAGGTCGAGCGTGCCTTTGGCCGGCTCATTGCCTCGGCGTGCCACCAGTAGCAGGTTGCCTTTGCGGATGAAGGCAGCCGTAGCCGATGAGGGGTTGGCATAGTACACGAACCCGCAGTTCGCGCACCGTTTGCTCTTGAAGTTGTTCACCTCGAAGTGCGCGCTGCCGCAAACCGGACAAAATGAAAAATAAGTAAGAGGATGCATATTATAGGAACCTGTTGATTTCATGCTCCAGTGCCTCGAACGTGTTCACACGGCTTTGCAGGGTGTTGCTGCGGTCTAAGATAAAGAACTCGCCCAGTGACTGTACGTTGTAGCGGGCTGCCGAGGCACCTGTCTGGTCGAGCACGTTCACCCACGGCAGGTTGTCTACCGACTGGCGCCACCAGTGGTCGTCGTCCGAGAGTCCCACCTGGAAGATCTCCAGGCCGCGGTCGTGGTATTTGCCGTACAGCTCGCGCAGTCCCAGGATGATGGCTCCTGACTCAGGCGCCTTGAAGTTGTGGAAGTTCAGTATCACCACCTTGTCTTCGAGCTCGCTCAGTGAGTGCTGCTTGCCCTGGGCGTCGGGCAACGTGATGTCCAGCATCGTGGCTTCCTGGATCATGCTGTTGTCGATGGGCATGTTGCGGCGGCGCATCTCGTTGCGCACGGCCAGCACCAGTTCCTCCAGTTGCTTGGTACTCTCCGACTCGGGATAGAACAGGTTCCAGCTGGTGGCTACCGACCCGAATGCCCACAGGTCGTCGGGGTCGCCGGCGTCAAACAGCGTCATGATGCCGCCGTTGGCATGCTGCAGTGTCTGGAACAGGGCAAAGTACGAATAGGGCTTCTCCGGACCTATCAGGATGTAGTTGTCGGCCACATCTTTTTTATAGGCGCGGATGATGGTGAGCAGCGAGTCGCGCATGGGGCCGGGGTACATGTTGGGTGTCATCTCGATGTCCTGTACGCGCTTCTGCAGGGCGGCCTGCTTCCGGGCTAGCTCCTGTATCTTCAGACAGTTGTCCGATCCCTTCACCGTATAGTCGGTCAGCGTGGGGTACTTGGCTGCGATAGTCACCGATTCCGTAGAGTCTACTGACAGGTAGATGAACTGGTCGTCCAGCCCCAGGCGGTATATCTCGGGCCCTTTCGGACGCTGGCCATAGAAGGCAAAGCGGCCGTCGCTCTCCAGTTTCGAGGAGTCCACCAGCGTCGTCCCTGTAGCAGTCACCCTTTGCAGGTAGAGGGTTTTCCCCTCGGCATTGCCGATGGTGCCTTCGATGGCAAAGTCGTCGGCTCCCCTGACACGTTCTTTCTTCTCACTACATGCCGTCAGGTTCATCATCGCCACGACGGCCATCATACCGAAAAATAGTTTCTTCATCGTCGTATTTTGTGATTTTGGGCGCAAAGGTACAAAAAAAATATTAAATTATTCTCCTTTTTGCGCTTATTAGCATAATTATCAGTAACTTTGCGCCGATTTTTATTTTTATAGATGTTTTAAAACAAGATGAACGTAATTACAAAGACCATTCAATTTGCTGATGGAAGGACCATCACCATTGAAACCGGGAAGGTGGCAAAACAAGCTGACGGCAGCGTGATGCTCCGCATGAACAACACCGTATTGCTCGCCACTGTTTGTGCCGCAAAAGATGCAGTTCCCGGAACAGATTTCATGCCGTTGCAGGTAGACTATCGTGAACAGTACAGCGCCGCAGGCCGTTTCCCCGGCGGATTTACCAAGCGCGAAGGCAAGCCCTCCGACAATGAAATCCTGACATCACGACTCGTGGACCGTGTTCTCCGTCCACTGTTCCCATCCAATTATCACGCAGAAGTTTATGTGAACGTCATGCTCCTTTCTGCCGATGGTGTCGACCAGCCCGATGCTTTGGCTGGCTTTGCAGCTTCGGCAGCCCTGGCATGTAGCGATATACCCTTCGAGTGCCCCATCAGTGAGGTGCGCGTGGCCCGTGTTAATGGCGAGTATGTCATCAATCCTACCTTCGAGCAGATGAAGCAGGCCGACATGGATATCATGGTCGGTGCCTCTGCTGAGAACATCATGATGGTAGAGGGTGAGATGAACGAGGTGTCCGAGCAGGACCTGCTTGGCGCACTCAAGGCGGCCATGGCCGCCATCAAGCCTATGTGCGAGCTGCAGACCGAGCTGTCGAAAGAGCTGGGCACCGATGTGAAGCGTGAGTACGACCATGAGGTCAACGACGAGGCTCTGCGTGAGCGTATGAATAAGGAGCTGTACCAGCCCGCATACGACATCACGAAGCAGGCTCTCGAGAAGCACGCCCGTGCCGAGGCCTTCGAGAAGCTGCTCGAGGACTTCAAGGAGAAATTCTTTGCAGAGCGCGCCACTGTGCTCAGCGGTTCTGCCGCTGAGGCCCCCGAGATCAGCGACGACGAGTACAGCGCCATGATGGACCGCTACTACCACGACGT
>JAFUSV010000148.1 GCA_017467565.1 Prevotella sp. | reverse complement strand
GGATGTTGCCGTCGGTATTGATGACGTTCACCTTGTTGCCGTCGATCTTCACGTCGGCCAGCACCTTCACGTTCCACATGGGGGTACTGAAGTCCGACAGGCTGCCGTAGGCTTTGGTGGGCGACACAAAGGTCAGCACCGTCTTCCAGTTCGTGGGGCACGGTTCTCCATCCAGTTCTTCCACCATCCACTTACCGATAATCTTCTCGGCAATGTTGGACTGTGGGGCGGGGTTGTCGTCGTTCGACGAGCACGATGTCATTACACTTGCGCCGCAAACGAGGGTGGCGGCCATCACCCATTGCATGATTCTTTTCATAATCGCTGTTTTTATTGTTATACCATTGTTTTCGTTTCGTCTTTGTGACCGCCGGGGGAGTCGAACCCCCGACGGCCTTGGTCTTGGAACTTTAGCGTCCCGAGCCGTTGCTGCCGCCGCCGAAATCAATCTCGTCCTCGTCTTCGAGGTTGGCGCTGAAGGTCTGAATGCTGCCACTGAGCAGGTGCTGCTGGTGCTGGAGCAGCACCACCCGCATCGCGGGTTTCTGATATCATTAGAAATAATTGTTTGATTCTCATATTGATTTATGTTTATTGATTGGCACTAAAAAACGATGCGGCCTCCCTTGGATTTCTCCAAGAAAAACCGTATATTAACGCGCCCGCGAGCGGACTGGCTGTAAAAAGACTATTGTAGGTAAGTACCTGAGATTATTTAACGTCTCTCTGAGGTGGGGCATAATTGCTACTTGATTTTGTTGTGGGTGTCTAAGGTAGTTTATTCGGCAATCTCCATCATGTCGAAGTACATCAGTCAGGTGTGCTCGTCCTCGCCCTTCAGCACGGGGGTTTCTCTGATTGGTCTTGCCATGATAAATACGTATTTATGTGAAATTTCGCTGCAAAGTTACAACTTTTTTTTTCAATTACCGACAAGATTTGTGGAGTTTAACGTGAATTCCCAAACATATTGGCACGCTTTATCACTTTTTCCCTAAAACACCAGCTATAATTGTCAAAGTTCGACATTGAATTATGAACAAACACAGCTACTTAGTGCAGTTAATATACACAAATTGGCTAACGAATTGAAGCAAAACGTATTACACAACTATTTATATACACTTTTCCTACACTTTATATACACACCATAAACATCACGACCACCACTTGTCCCCCTGAGTCCCCGTACAGCAAACCATAGGTTTGCCGTAACGAAACCATAGGTTTGGACGGAGCAAACTATAGGTTTGGACGGAGCAAACCATAGGTTTACCGTAACGAAACCTCAGGTTTGCCGTAACGAAACCATAGCCTGCATCATTCATGCCATTTAGAATTACTCGTCGCCGAAACAATTCTTAATTCACTGGATGGGCCGCTCCAGCCTCACCGGCAACGCCCTCGTACCACTGCTCATAGGTCCGCAGGGCTGCGGCAAGTCATCGTTCTGCCGCATCCTGCTGCCTCCCGAGCTGCGCGACTACTACAACGACCGTATCTCCTTCAAGAACGAGACCGACCTGAACCTGGGGCTCACCTCGTTTGCACTGATCAATATCGACGAATTCGATAAAGTGACCCAGCGCCAGCAGGTGGTACTGAAGTACCTGCTGTCCACGGCCGACGTGAAATACCGCCCGCCCTATGGCAAAGCCGTGAAGCAATTCCGACGCTACGCCTCGTTCATGGGCACCACCAACGAGCCTCAGCCACTCACCGACCCTACGGGTTCGCGCCGCTTCATCTGCGTAGAGGTGACGGGCGACATCGACTTCCGTGACACCATCGACCACCCCCAGCTCTACGCCCAGCTCAGACAGCAGGTGCTTGACGGCGAGCGCTACTGGCTGGACGACAGCGAGACAGAGGTGCTCATCGAGGAAAACAGCCGCTTCCAGCATATCAATGCCCTGGAGGAAATGGTGGCCGAGACCTTCTGCCGGCCTGTCTCGGAGAAAGAGGGGCGTTGGTGGACGCTGGGCGAGGCCATCCGGCTGCTACAGCAGCGCTACCGCTCGCAGGATACGGACAGCATCACATTCAACGCCCTGGGCCGTGTGTTCAAGTTGCCACGCTTCGGGTTCAAGGACAAACGGCGCGCTCACGGCAAAGTCTATTGGCTCATGGAGCGGATGAATAGTTAAGATTTCCGACAGTTTGTCAGTACTGGCTGACAAACTGTCTTGCTTTACGGCATTGGCACTCACTTTGCATTTTACTGGGTGAGCAACGCAAGGAGCTCAGAAGTAAAATGTAAATAAGTAACCATTTAAAAAAAAATCATAGGAGGACAACATTATGACACCAATGATGAGACGTAACGCAGCATGGCTGCCCAGTGTTTTCAACGATTTGTTTGACACCGATTTCATGCCGAAGGCTAACTGCACGGCACCGGCTATCAACGTGAAGGAGAACGACAAGGCTTACATCGTAGAGCTGGCCGCTCCGGGTATGAAGAAAGACGACTTCAACGTCCATATCAATGACGAAGGCAACCTCATCATCAAGATGGAACAGAAGGAGGACAAGAAGGAGGAGGACAAGAACACTCGCTACCTGCGTCGCGAGTTCTCGTACTCTAAGTTCGAGCAGACGCTGATACTCCCTGACGACGTTCAGAAGGATCAGATCTCTGCCAAGGTGGAGAACGGCGTACTGACCGTCCAGCTGCCTAAGGTAGTGGAAGAGAAGGTGAAGGTGAGCCGACAGATAGAAATCGGATAACCCTCTCACTACAGACATTCTCTCTCTGTACCACGAATTTTACGAATTTAACGAATTTCTCATTGAACCCCACGGATTCATACAGTCACCGCTGTATGAATCCGTGTTGTTTTTATATCACTTCAACGTCAACAATGCTTAAAAATATACTGACCCCACCCCTACCCCTCCCCTACAAGGGAGGGGAGTAGCTACCGCCGGAAAAACAAACCGAATGGCACTCCCCTCCCTTGTAGGGGAGGGGCAGGGGTGGGGTCACTATATTTAACTCCCCTCCCTTGTAGGGGAAAGGCTACGGGTAGGCGAGCGCAGCTCGGGAATGGGGTTGGGGTGGGGTCAGTATCTTAATCATACCAAGATATTATTTAACGGTTACTCAATTCGTTTAATTCGTGGTAGGACAAAAGTCGTATAACCAGTAGTTCTGCTACTGGTCGGGGTTCTCCACATACCCCTGGTACTCCGAAGCCAGCGCTGACATCACGGAGTCGTAAGCCTGGTTACGCGTAGCCTCGATATTCTCAGCTCCCTGCCCTACGGGGTAGATGGGTTCGTGGATGGTCAGCGTGAGGCGATGCCAGCTGACGAAGCTGACGCCCCGCATACGGGGCAGGATGTCGAACGACCCGTTGATGGTCAGCGGCGCCACTGGCAGCTGCAGCTCGTCGGCCAAGGCAAAGGCGCCCTTCTTGAACACTCCCATGTGCCCCGTGAAGGTGCGTGACCCCTCAGGGAAGACGGTGACGCTGGTGCCGTGGCGCAGGGTGTTGCGGGCAGCATCGTAGGTAGCCTTGATTTTCTTCGGGCCCCGCTTGTCGACAAATATCTGGTGCGACTTCTCGCAGGCCCATCCCACAAAGGGAATCTTGCGCAGCTGGTACTTCATCATCCACTTGAAGTTACGCCCTAAGTACCCGTAGATGAGGAAGATGTCGAAAGCCCCCTGATGGTTGGACACGAAGACATACGACTGCCGTTTCTCCAGGTGCTGGCGCCCTTCGACACGCACTGGGATGAACAGCAGCCAGAGGATGCAGCGCGACCACCAGCGGCCTGGGTAGTAGCCGAAGAAATGGCCGAAGCCAAGTGAACAACCGATGATGACCGACAGGGCCGTGATGATGGTCAGCACGATGCCCAGTGGCAGCGCGATGCAAAGCTGATAGACGTAATAAATGTACTTCATGGATAATGGACAATTGATAATGGATAATGGATAATTATTTTGCACGGAGTGTCATGACCACAATCTCGCAGGGAGCACCCAGGCGGAAGGGGATGACGCCGCCGGCACCCTTCGTGACGTAGAGCGTCTGACTGCCCTCCTGGTAGATGCCACTGACCTGCCGGTAGGCCAAGCGGGCCGGCGACCAGCCGAAGAGGGCTATCTGTCCCCCGTGGGTATGTCCGCTGAGCGTCAGTTGGGCTCGTCCGTCGGGCACTATCTTACGAAGCCATGATGTAGGGTCGTGTTCCAACATGACGACAAAGGCACCACGCCCTACCCCATCCAAGGTTTTGGCGATGTCGCCCTTCTGAGGGAAGCGTCCCTCGCCGTCGTTCTCCATACCGGCCACCACGATGCTGTCGCCGCCACGGCGTACTACTCGATGCTCGTTGAGCAGCAGGTCCCATCCTAAGTGGCGGATGGCATCCACCGTCGCGGCACAGCTGGCTGCCTTCGACTTCGCGTCGCCACCCTGATACTCGGCATAGTCGTGATTGCCCAGTACTGCATAGACGCCATCCCTGGCCTTGATGCTGCTGAGCAGATGACAGCAGGCATCGACCTCCTCGGGACGCTTGTTTTGCAGATCGCCCGTGAAGACCACCATGTCGGCATCCTGCGCATTGATGGCTTCGACAATCTGCTGCAGCATGGCCTGCCGGTCGCCGACGTAGGTGCCTACATGGGCATCGCCGAAGTGCACGATGCGGTAGCCGTCGAAGGCTGTAGGCACTGCCGCCCCGGCATAGCGCACCTTGACCACCTCGAACTGACGTGACCCCACAAGCGTACCATACAGATAGCCAGCCACACAGATGACAGCCAGGACGAGACCCACACGACGGCCTCCCCGCGGCCGCCGCAACAGACGGCCCACAAAGGCACAGAGGGTATAGAGGAAGGCTGGTATCACCACCACGCAGAGCAGATGGAGATACCACACCAGGTGGTTGATATTGTCAGGAAAATAGTCGCGGCTGAGCGACAGGGTTATCGTGGCATAGATGCCGACGATGCCGACGAGCCACCCCAGCAGGCGTAGCCACCTGTGGTGCCATCCGTAGCGATGCTGATAGACGCAGACAAAGAGGATGGCGGCAACGATGGGGAGTAACAGACGACTGATCATAGGTTTCCGGCTAAGAAGGTTCTTACTGTTTCAACGGGCATTCCCCGACGGCGGGCATAGTCGCAAAGTTGGTCTTCACCAATGGTGCCCACCGAGAAATAGCGGGCCTCAGGATGGCTGAACATCAGGCCTGACACGCTGGCATGGGGCCTCATGGCTCCTGTCTCGGTCAGCCGGATGCCTATCTGACTCATCTGCAGTATCTGGTCGAGCAGGAAGTTCAGGCTGGCATCGGGCAGCGAGGGATAGCCTATGGCAGGACGGATGCCCTGATAGCGGCCCTGCAGCATCTCGTCGATGGAGAATTGCTCATCGGCGGCATAGCCCCAACATGTCTTTCTCACATACTCGTGCAGCCGCTCGGCAGCAGCTTCGGCCAGGCGGTCGGCCAGGAGCTGGGCCATCATGTGGGCGTAAGGGTCGTCGCTGAAGTCGGTCACCATGCGCTCCTCCACGCTGGTGGCAAAGAATCCTATCTGCCCATGCTGCCGTATGTGCTGGCTCTTCGGCGGAATATAGTCGGCCAGACAGAGGCAGTCGCTGCCAGACTCCTGCTGGCGCAGCATCGGCAGACGCACAGCGCTTGCACGTTGACCGGCAGGAGCAGCTGGGTCTGCGGGGCATCCCGCCACGATGTCGTCGCCGTCGCTGTAGGCATCGCTCAGCAGGAACAGCGCCATCACCCGGTAGCGGTCTTGCAGTTGGTCGAGAAAGATGTCTCCCTCCTCACGCATACGTTGCTGCTCACAGGCATCCTTTACCTGCCAGGCATGGTAGAAGTATGCCCAGCTGACGTAAGGACGCAGTTCGCTGATCGTATATGTATAGGTCATCGCTATCTGAAGGATATGGGCTGTCCGATATACTGGCCGTCCACCTCTTTATTATTATATATAAGGTGTCCGTTGCAGAAGGTCTTGTCCACCTGCCAACGGAACTGATGACCTTCCAGCGGACTCCATCGGCACTTGCTCTGGATGATGTCGGTGGTCACCTGCCAGGGCTTGCCCTTCCTGACGATGACGATGTCGGCCTGATAGCCAGGACGCAGATAGCCACGGCGGCGCACCTCGAAGAGGCGGGCAGGATGGTGGGCCATCAGCTCTACCAGCCGCTCTATGGTCAGCACGCCGGCATCGACCAGCTCGAGCATGGACACCAGCGAGAACTGCACCATCGGCATGCCGCTGGCAGCCTTGGCGCACCCGCCCTGCTTCTGTGCCAGCAGATGTGGGGCATGATCGGTGGCAATGGTCGTGATGCGGCCGTCGTTCAGGGCCTGGCGCAACATAAACTGATCGACGGGACTCTTGATGGCCGGGTTCACCTTGATGCGACTGCCCAGCCGCTGATAGTCGAGTGCCGAGAACAGCAGGTAGCCCACGCACACCTCGGCGGTGATTAAACCCTCGGAAGGGGTTTGGGGTAGGCTCAACAGTTCCAGCTCCTCAGCCGTCGACACATGAGCCACATGCAGACGGGCATGATGACGACGGGCCAGCCCGATGGCCTTGCGGGTAGACGCCAGGCAAGCCTCCTCGCTGCGGATGAAGGGATGGAGGCTGACGTCAGGGTCGTCGCTACCCTCGAGAGCCGTCTGCATGTTCTGATTGATGATGGCCGTATCTTCGCAATGAGCCATGATAGGCAGGCGGGCCGTACTGAAGATACGGTCGAGGGCCTCTTCACGGTCCACCAGCATATTGCCTGTGGAGCTGCCCATGAAGAGTTTGATGCCTGGGATGCGATGGCAGTCCAACTGACTGAACAGCCCGGCGTTGTCGTTGGTGGCACCGAAGAAAAAGGAATAGTTCACATGACTGCTTCGGGCCGCTATGCGGAACTTCTCGTCCAGGGTCTCCAGCGTCGTCGTCTGCGGCACCGTGTTGGGCATGTCGAAAAATGAGGTGACGCCACCGGCAGCGGCAGCCCTGCTCTCACTGTCTATCGTGGCCTTGTCCGTGAGTCCCGGCTCACGGAAATGCACGTGTGAGTCGATGACACCTGGCAAGACCAGACATCCCGCAACGTCCATCGTCTGGTCGACAGGCTTTGCGGGTTGTGCGTCTTTACCTTCTAATATCTCTGCTATCACTTCGTCTTCGATGACCAGCGAGCCGTCGAAGCATCTGCCTTCGTTGACGAGGCGTCCGTGTGTGATCAGTGTTCTCATTCTGAATTCAAGGTTTCTTTGGTTGTTGGCTTCGAGGTGGCCGTGCCTCGCGTGCTGTCCATATATTCGCGGGCCTCCCTGTAGTAGTTGACCACGAAGGGGTTGGTACGGAACGACTTCGACGCGCGCTGCATGATCTCCTCCAGCTGGGGGGTGATGAGGCGCTGCGTCTCCACCAGCTCCGACACCATCTGGAGGAAGGCATAGAAGCCAGCCACGTTGTCGCTGTTCTCGATAATGAAGTTGGTCTCCAGGCTGTCCTTACGGCTGCGCAGCGAGAGGGCATCGTAGGTACGCGTCTTCAGCTCGGCCGAATAGTTCATCAGCTGGTTGTAGTGTTCCAGGTAGTCGTAGAGCTTGTCGTTCAGGGGCGTTCCGCTGACACGGCTCATGCCGCGGTCTATGCTCACGGATATCAGTCCCGTCTCGATGACCAGGGGCACGGGCTTCTCGAGGTCGTCGATGACGATGAAGCCCAGCTGGGTGGTGTCTATGCGCCCAGCGAAACTGAAGTTGCCGTGCACCATCTCGCAGGAGTCGAAGTCTGCCAGGTTAGCATCGCGGAAAACCTTCAGCGCCAACCTGTTGCCATGCTCCATAGATACCGACGAGACACCCTGTATGTTGTAGGTCTCATAGGTCTCGGCGCACGACGCCATGGTCATCACCGCCAGGAACATGTATAGCACTTTGTTAACAGACTTCATGATTAGCATCAATGATTTATTGGTGCAAATGTACAACGTAAATCTGAAGTAAAGAAAAAAGTTTGCGCAATTTAAGAGTTTGCGCAAACTTTTAGCGTTTTTTTGCCTCTTGTTCCAACTCGGAACTGATTCTGTAGGTCGTATAGAGCTGCAGGACGGCTGCCAGCAACAGCAGAACGACCCAGTTGCCACGTATATAAGAGATGTAGGTAATCTGGTCCAGTCCCAGCGGATTGCCATTGCCGGCAAACATCAGTACGGCCGACGCCAGTATGAGCACATCGCTGAGCAGCATGATGCGACGCAGACGACGGATGGTGAAGTTGTCGCCTTCGTAGCGCTGCAGCATCTGCATGCTGGTGAAGCAGACAGCGCCCACGGCAAAGACATAGGTTGCGACGTCGCGCCACAACAAGCCCATGGCGGCGCCTGCCACCAGCAGGACAGCCCCTATGGTGAAGATGATGCTCTCTACCCTACTCAACTGTCTCATGGCCTGGCTCTGTTTTTTGCTGTAAGGTATCGTCGCTGAGCACGAAGATATCCTCGTCGGGCATTTTCATGAAGTGGCGCTCACGCCCTATACGTCTCACCTCGTTGACATCAGTCTCGAAGGCGAATATCTGAGCCTGCGTACGCTCATATTCAGCCACATATCGGGCCTTCTCTTGTTGCAACTCCTTGATACGTGCCTTGTAGTGGCGATGGGCCAGCACACTGTTGTCACCCAGTATGCCTATCAGCACGACGCCGACAGCCAGGACGATGATGTACTTCTTGTACTTCATCTTCACGATACCCATCAGTATGTCCTTCACTTTCTTCATATTCTCATTTTTCACTATGAAGCGCGGTAGCAAATTCTTCACTCTTCACTCTTGCCCTGTCGGGCGAGCCTGCTCACGCTCGGCAGTGCTGATGCAAGCATCGCACTGCTCTCGCTTAATCGCAGCCTTCACTTTTCACAAGGGCGGTAGCAAATTTTTCACTCTTCACTCTTCACTCTTCACTTAAAAATCACGCAAGCTGCAGGTCGAAGGCCTCGATGAGCTTCCCGACGGAGGGATTGTCCTGACTCATCAGGTCCAGCTGCTCCCTGCGCGTCAGGATTCGCTCGCGCTCCTGCTGCTCGGCCACACGCAGTGTCAGCGTGATGTCCGAATTGTGCAGGTAGGTACGCAGCGTCGTCTGCATCTTGCGCTGTATGACCTCCATCTCCGTCTTGATAATCTCGTTGGGCACCACCACCTCTACGGCGGGCATCTGCAGGATGGTGGGGTTCATATTCTTCATGCGAGCCGCCAGACCGCTGTACTGCTGCGGCATGCGGTTGCACATGCCCAACCACTGCAGCTCCAGTTCCTCCTGAGTGAACTCCACATGCTCGTTCAGATTCTTCTCATCCTGCGTCTGCATGCCTGGCAGTATCTGCATCTTCTGCGAACGCAGGTTGCGCCAGGTCATGCCCAGCTGCGAGGCTTTCACCGCAGGACGGCTGGCTGCCGGCTGCTGGCTGGTGGTGACTGGCTGCCGGGGGGCGGCCGTCGTTGGCTGAGTACTCGTCACGCTGCGAGGACTCTGACTCTGCGTTGCAGCCGCGGCTACCTGTGGGGCCGACTGCTTGGACTGCGTCTGCTGAATCAAATGCTTAAACAGGGATTTCAGTCTCTTGGGCTTACGCCCACTGCCTGTCCCCTCGTCGGGCTGCGTGATCTGGGCTATCTCTATGAACGTCAGCTCCACCAGCAGCCGTTTGTTGGACGACTGGCGGTAGTTGATGTCGCACTGGTTCATCAGCCTCAGCGCATGGTACAGGAAACGGGTATCAGCCCGCTGGGCCTGCTCCACGTAGCGCTGGCGGGCCTGGTCGCTCACCTCGAGCAGCGGCAGCGTCTGGGGGTCCTTGGCCATCATGACGTTGCGCACATGCTTGGCCAGTCCCTGAATGAGCAGACCGCCGTCGAAGCCATTATTGATGACGCTGTTGAGCAGCAGCATGATGTCCGTCACCTTGTTAGCGAGCGACAGGTCGACGATGCGGAAATAGTTCTCCGTGTCGAGCACGTTCAGGTCCTCTATGACCTTCTGGTAGGTGATGTTACCCTGGCAGAATGATGCTGCCTGGTCGAAGATGCTGAGGGCATCGCGCATGCCGCCGTCGGCCTTCTCGGCTATCACGGCCAGGGCCTCCTCTTCGTACTTGATGCCTTCCTTGTCGGCCACCGCCTTCAGGTGGTCAATGGTGTTCTTCACCGTCATGCGCTCAAAGTCGTATATCTGGCAACGGCTCAGGATGGTAGGCAGAATCTTGTGCTTCTCGGTCGTGGCCAGGATGAAGATGACGTGTGCGGGCGGTTCCTCCAGCGTCTTGAGGAACGCATTGAAGGCCTGAGTAGACAGCATGTGCACCTCGTCGATGATGAACACCTTATACTTACCCACCTGCGGCGGTATGCGTGTCTGCTCCATCAGCGTCTTGATATGCTCCACGGAGTTGTTCGAGGCGGCGTCCAGCTCAAAGATATTGAGTGAGCGCTGCTCGTTGAAGGCCTGGCAGCTCTCGCACTCGTTGCAGGCCTCACCGTCGGCGGTGGGGTTCTGACAGTTAATGACCTTAGCGAAGATACGGGCGCAGGTCGTCTTGCCGACGCCTCGCGGACCGCAGAACAGGTAGGCATGGGCCAGCTTGCCCGACCGCACCGCATTCTTCAGTGTCGTGGTCAGCGCCGTCTGTCCCACCACCGCGTCAAACGACATGGGTCGGTATTTACGTGCCGAAACAATATATTCTTTCATGAGTGTGTTATTGATTTTACGGCTACAAAGGTACGAATAAGCGAGGACAAAACAAAATAAATTCGCATTTATTTTTTCTGTCGAGCGAAAGTACCTAAGACCGAAGGTCAAAGGTATGACTAACAGCCCTCAAACAGCCTGGCCCAGCGGAGGAAGGTATCGACGCCCTCCTCTCCGAAGCGAGCCAGGCTTTGTGCTGTCTGTTCGACAGTCAGCACACGATCGGGCTTCGACTTGGAGTAGAACTTGTCGGCATAGCAGACGAGCTGCTCCTCCAGCGTCTCGGGCACATAGTCGCCCAGCGGCAGGGGCAGCTGCTGACGGACTATCTGCTCGCGGGTGATGCCGGTACCCGTATGTCGTTCGCAGACACGGGCATGGCACTCGTAGCCCTCACGGCGCAACAACTGGGCGCCTATGAGTCCGTGGCGTATGTAGTGTTCGTCACCATTGCAATAGATGCCAGGGGCATGGCACCAGCGCACCCCGATATCGTGCAGCATGGCTGCCTCCTCGAGGAAGTCTGTGTCCAACTCCAATTCCGGATGACGGCTGGCGATGAGCAGGCAGCGGTCGGCCACCTGTCGCGAGTGCTTCAGGAGCAGCCGGCGCAGATCGTCATCCTCCGTGTAGTACTTATATAATAAAGATATGTAGTCCATACGCGTGCAAAGGTACAAATATTTTGAAGGAAAAGGGGTGAAACGAAATCAAAATATTGTCTTGCCCTGAAAAACGTTGAATAAAAAACAACGTTTAAAATGGAGAAAACAGAAGATTTTAATGTATTAGAGTTACAAGAACTTGCGATTAAACACAATTGCGGTAAGAAACACACTTCATTGACTCAAAAGAGCAT